>JBAYJY010000245.1:0-5468 GCA_041664945.1 bacterium
CCCAGCTAAAAGTTTTGCCGGTGGCGTTCACGGTGACGCCGAAGACGCGAGCCGCTTGAGCGCATACGGAAAAACCGGGGGAACTGCGCGGCGCGGCATTAAGATGACTAAAAGCGACAAACCGGAAAAACCGCGTGGAGACAAGCCGATTTTAGGATGTGCCAATCAGCAAGCGCCTGCACATTTTCCCCTCGATGGGATTAACGGAGAGAGTGGGATTTGAACCCACGAAGAGGCTTTCACCCCTTACACACTTTCCAGGCGTGCGCCTTAAGCCAGCTCGGCCATCTCTCCAAAAGCATTTTATTGTAATTCAACACCGCGCGTTTTTCAACTGTCTTGAATTCTCTGTTATGCGGTTTTCACTTTGTGTTTATACATTTCAGGGTGTTTTGCCGCGTATGCATTCAGGTCTTTCGGGAAAAACATGAACGCGATGATGCCTATGAGGGCGAACAAACCGCCCACGAAACCTGTTAGCTTGATTCCCAGCGGCTGCGCGGCGCTGAAGCCGTACCACTGAAACAGCGCGCTCATAAGCAACTGGGAAAGCCCGAGAGTGATTTTCTGAAAAAGCCCCTGTGAGCCGAAGTATATCGCCTCGCGGCGAAGTCCGGTGGCTTTCTCGTCTAAATCCGTCAGGTCAGCCACCAGCGCATTTGGCACGATAAAAAGGCACGATAGAGGTATACCCGCCAGCGCAATGATAATATAACTGAACGGCACTTTTGGGATCGGCAGCCACGGCGCATTGAAGAAGTATATCTGCGGCAGCAGAATGAGAAACATCACAAGCGCGAAGATCATCGTGTTCCGCTTGCCGATCGCCCTTGTCAACATGTTGCAAAGCGGGATGCACACGAGCGAAATGCCAAGCGCCAAGGCGAAATAGATGGCGTTGCTGCTTTCAGGCAGACCGAGCAGATAGTTCACGTAGTATGGCAGACAGGTTGTGATAATGTTAAAACCGAACCAGAAAGTCAGGTTTCCGCACAGATATATCACGAACGGTTTGTTTTTAAGGGTTGAGACAATTGTTTCAACCATGCTTAGCGAGGATGGTTCCGCTACGCAGTATTTCTTTTCGTTTACGCCGAACACCGGCGAATAGAAGGAGACAAGCGCGATCGCTCCCATCACGATCGCCATGCCCTTAAACCCGAGAGGTTTGATTAGAAGCGGCGAAAGAACAGTGGCGACAACTGTGCCGATCAGCATGAAGAGACCCTGAATTGACGTCAGGTTGATTCGTTCTTCTGGTGTGCGGGCAAGTTCCGGCAGCAAACCGAGATAAGGGCATACGTAGAATGAAAAGAAGAAAAAGAAGATTGAAACCATAACGCATAGGTAAATGCTGTTATAGACGCTCAGGCCATGCACGGGCGGGAAAAAGAGAAGGACCATCGCAATTACCAGCGGCAGACCTCCGTAGAGCATGAACGGCATCCTTCGTCCGCGCGGCGATTTGCAACGGTCGGTAAGGAAACCAATTGTAGGATCTATGATCGTGTCGAGAGCGCGGCCAATGAAGAACATTATGCCGAACACAGCGGGCGGCACGAGCATCGGAAGATCATCGTTTCCTTTGGGTTGAACGTAGTAATACATCAGCCATGTTGTCACAACGCGGTCGACTACGCTCGTTCCCACGTATCCAAACGAATACATGAACTTGCTCCATCCGGGAACCGCCGGAAGTCCGCCCGTCTTTGCGGCTGCCGTAATCTTCTGTTTCATTCTGCAATCCTCCTCACGCCGCTGTATTTTATCTCAATTCCGCCGTTTGTCACACTATACGCTCCGGATTCAATCCAACCTCCGAGGCGCTGAGAGGCTGTCGTATACAAAACAAGCGGAGCGCGCGAAGTCGCGCAGAGCATATAGAAGTTTTGAAAAGATTATAAGGATGACTTTTTCAAAAGTTTTCCTTAATACATTTTATAATTTCTTCCTCTGTCGCCCCATATAATTCAAATACCATTTCATTCAATCGCTTTTCATAAATATCCATTTTGCCGTCGACCCCGGCCCGTTCGATCATTTCTACGATCTCGGCGAATGGTTTCTGCCGCGCCCGCGCGATTCTCTTTATCGGCAGATTTCTCAGCTTCGAAAGTTTCACCTGCGGGAACACGCGTCCCGTTTCGCGAACGGTTTGTGCATATAAATCCCTTAGATAATTCGAGTTCAGCAGCGCGAGGATATATTTTAAATCAAACTCTTCCTGGTATTCGTCCTTCAGAAACCCGCCCTGAACCGTGTTCGCGAACCACATTCGCGACTCGATATACGCGCCCGCGAAAAACGAACTCGTCTGCCGCCAGACAAGTTTCTCCGGAGCTTCGAACAACTCACGGCTGAAATAAACTTTCTCGTTTTCCCTCAACAACTTTTTATAGTTTTGCCGAAAATATCTTAATTGCGTCGTGTCAACAATCCACCCGCGCCGGTTCAGATCCTTCCCTTTGAAAAACGGGATGTCTCTGCTGTTTTCGCTTCGCCCCTCATAGAACAGTCGCTCCGCCAGATCGTTGCCGCCCTTTTGCGCCAGCCCTACTTTCACCCTCTGATATTTAATCCCGCCGTCCTTCAGCTCCATAATCTCGCCGAGCGGCAGCGTATCTTTAATCGCCTTTCTTTCCCCAATAATAAACATGCATTCCGGCGAACTATTCCAGTTTTTCTGTTTCACGGCCGTTTCGGATTTTCCCCTGAATCTCACATCGCCCGGCTTCCCGTCCCTGCGCGCGAACACAATGCCCGTGGGAACAACCGCGTCCTCAAAAACAGAGCCGCCCAGATCGATGATTTCAAGAATTTCGTGCTTAAGCAGCAATCGTCTGACGTCTCTATAACGCGGCTGCAACAGCATCGCATTCGGCACGATAAAACACAGGATTCCTCCCGGTTTCAGCAGCCGCGACATCGCGAGATCGATAAACATTTTGAAAACGTCTTTATAATGCCGCGTAGAATCCGGATACAGCGCCGCATAAAGCCCCGCCTCGCCGTCCATATGCGCCCCATAAGGCGGATTGCCAATCACAATATCGAAACCGCCGTTTTGCGCCGCTACAACGGGGAAAAAGCTTTTATACTCAAAACCAGCCGCTCCCGACGGCATTGCGCCTGAGCCGAACAGCGCATTCCCGCAAAGAATATTCAAGCTGAAATCCGGCTTCTCAGTCACGCGGCCCCTGCCCTTTTCGGCCGCCAGAATAGCGAGCCTCATACGCAGCTTCGACATCTCGGCCGCCGCCGGATCGATGTCGATTCCATAAAGGCTGCGCATAGCCGCGCGCGACTTGAAACCGCGAACGAAACGACCTCGCTTTTCCGCCATGAGGCGGGATAAATCCGCCCTCGCGTTCGCGATCTCCTCCAACATGCCCGCAAGAAACGCGCCGCCGCCAACCGCCGGGTCGCATACTTTCACCGCTGCCAGCCGCCTGTCCGCTTCGACAGCATTTTCAGCGCCGGCGCCTGCCGCCAGATAATACTTCAGGCTCTCCCGGCACATATGGCGCGCAACTGCCTCCGGCGTATAGAAAACGCCGCCTGACTTTCGGCCCACGCGTCCGCCGAGCCCTTCAAATGCTTTGGCAAACGTCTCCGGCGTGACAGCGCTTTCGCCGGCCGTCCCGTCATCTCCGAGCGCATATTCGTAGTGAGAGAGCGTTTCGTCAACTTCGCTCACGCGAAACGGCGGCTCGTCTGCGACATCATTCACAAAATATTGAAAAACGCGCCTGCCGAGCAGAACTTTCGCGCGCGCGCCGGCGTCCGGTTCGTTCTTCCCGCCCTTGCCGGCAAACGAATTCCTGACGCGCTGAAACAACATTTCGTAATCTTTCGGAAATTCCTTAGCGTGTTTCGCCATGCAGGATTTGTCTTTCAACCAGTATCCGTATTCAACGTCTCAGAAGCATTGCTTGAAATACATTATATTACTTATTCTTTCATAGCTTGATATCTTCTTTTTCTATTTTCCGTTTTATCTTTTGCCTCGCTTCTCGCTTCCGGCTGCTCGATACTGTTTAAGAGAAAATATAGAAAAGCGTCATGAAATGATTGTAAATATCGTTTTTGCGTTTGTGCTTCAGCAACTCCGGCATCGTAACAAACTTGTACCCTTTTTTCGTCAGGGTTTCGAGCAATATCGAAGTTGCGGCGACATCTTTCCAGCGTGAGTGCGTGACGCCGTCGTGGGCGAGAATAATCGCGCCTGGATGCGTCCGCCTCAACACCCGCGCCGCCATCATCTCCGGCGTGACCGCTTCGTGGTGATCGGCGGAAACCGTCCATAGAACAACCGAATATCCGCTCTTCACGGCGGCGTTGAACAGCGCGCTGTTGATCATGCCGCGCGGAGGCCGGAAAAGCGTCGGGCGCGCCCCTGTCATCTTTTCAATCAGGCGCGAGTTTTTTTCGATCTCGAGCAGCGCATCCTTCTCCGGAATGAGCCGCATGTCGCGTGGATGCGAATAAGTGTGGTTTTCGATCGCATGGCCGCGCTTCAACACTTCCTTCACGACATCGGGATACTTCTCCATCTCGGCGCCGACCATGAAGAATGTCGCCTTCGCCCCGTAAGCGTCGAGCGCAGCGAGAATCTGGCGCGTATATATCGGGTGCGGCCCGTCGTCGAACGTCATCGCGACCAGCTTATCATCAATCGGCACTGCCCGAATCGCGTTTATCGGCGTTATGGGCGCCGCTTTCGCAACACTCGCAAAAAGCGCAATCGCAACGATAACAAAAGCCGCCAGGCTCAGAGCCCGACGCCCATACTTGAATTTCAAATGCTCTTTGCCGTTGCGCGCTTCCATATCTCTCCAATTATAATCGAATTTTCTTTTTGCACATTTTAGCCTATAAAACCGCAAGTGAAATGAATTCTTAAAATAAACATTCCATTTCCGAACAGGCGCCTTGCGGCGAGGGCGCCGCAAACCGAAAGACAAATTGCTTAACCAAATAATATTTGATATGCTATTTGAAGCGAAGGCGCTTTGGGAAAAGTTGCGTTGGGCATACAACAGAAAAACACCGCACAGACAGTCGGGTTATCGGCTATCGCAGTCCGAGATATTTTTGCATTGTCAACAGGGCCGGCTTCGCGCCGCCATTCCGGCATCGCAATGCCCAATTTCAGTTTATCGGCCGGCGCGCGTATTGAGGCGGCTCGCCTATAATGAATGAACATAATAAAACAACAGCGCATAAAGCGGTCGGGCGGCCAACCGGCGCGCCTCTCAAAAAGCGCGGCTGGTTGAGTCAAACGCCGCCTCTGAATCTTCCGCCTTTCGACGTGAGAAGGTTCATCTCGGAAAGAGACGTTTCCGACAGCTACCGCATGCTGATGCGGGCGGGCGACGCGATTCTGTTCTCTTTCCTGTTGTTTCAGGTGGCTGACGCCTCGGCGCTGTCAATGCTTGGCATCTGTTCCGCGCCGAAACTGCTGCTTC
>JBAYJY010000246.1:0-5406 GCA_041664945.1 bacterium
GCGGCCGTCTCATTCCTGACTAATACAATCTATTTTGTAAACACCTTTGCCGTGTTATCTGTTCCCGATCTCAAAAAAACCTTAATGTTTTAATACGTTTAAATTTTAGTTAGTTGACGTAATTTGTCAAGTATATGACAAAACAAGAGGTTTGGGTGACAATTTTGTTCTCACCACGACACTACACATCTAATATTATTTCTGAGTTGGGAATTTAAAGAAAAAGGGAAAACCGGGAAGCAAAAAGCCTTGGCAACGGTTGTTTCGGTCATTCCGCCCCTGCGCCATTGCGCAGGGGCGGGGCAATGTTGATATTGAAAAGTTTACTTTTTAAGAGGTTTTTTAGCGTTTGTGCCGGCGATTTTCTCAAGTTTATTGAACATGTCGTTACACTGTTTTGAAAGTTCATCGGCCATCGGCATGTCCTTGGAGGGATTGAAAGGGTTGAAGTTCTCAATCATGCCACGGTTCTGATGTCGGCCTTCGCCGCCGGGTCCTTCATGCATCCCGCCGGGTCCGCCGGGACCGTTATGCATGCCGCCGCCGGGCCCGCCGCCGCCGCGCCTTTCGGGTTTCATCGCTGTGATTAACTTTTTTTGTTCGGCAGTCAGGATGACGTTGATTTTATCGGTCGCCGCCTTTGCCTGATCGTCCGTAAGCGAAGTTTGTTTCCGCAACGGCTTGATTATTCCCAGAATTTTCTTCGCCTGGACGGCGGTTAGCCGGTTCTTGCCTGCCGTGTCCAGATTTCCAACGTTCCGGGCGAGTCGCGAGAGTTGAAAAGCCGCTCTTGGCCCGTTCCCGAAGCCTTTCTGGCCATCCTGCCGGCCATTTGGCGGCGCCGCGAGCGCCGGCGCTGTTATGGCTGTCAAACTAAACACAGCCATCGCCGCCCAAAAAATCAAATGCGTTCGTTTCATTTCATTTGCTCCTTTCAATTTCGTTTTTAAATTAGACTGCGCTTACTTCGCATTTATTCCAAAGCCGGTAATTATCCCGCAAACGCTGAATTTTTGGGCATTTAGACGCTCCAGCGTCGAATAAAAGATTATAATTAGTTTTGCAGGAATAAAAACGACCATCGCGGAGTCTAAGAGGTAAACGGCGCTGGAAGAAACGGACATGTTGGATACAACGTTGGAGCGAATGACACAGCCGGAACAGAACGACAGCGACTACGCGAGCATTGTCCGCGAGCACGGAGCGAAGATTTACAACGCCGTGTATTGCGTGCTGGGAAACGCGACGGATGCCGAGGATGTGACGCAGGAAGCGTTTTTGAAGGCGTTCAGGGCGCTTCAGGGGTTCAAGGGCGAAGCGTCTGTGGCGACGTGGCTGTACCGGATCGCGATGAACGCGGCCAACGACCACTTAAGGAAAAATAAAAGATACGCGCGCATGAGGGAACCGCTCGAAGGGGTGGAACTGAAGCTCGCCGATCAGTCTGACGGGCCTTTCGAAAATCCGGAGAGCGCATTTTTTAAGAAAGAGCGGACAGAGACGATAAAGAAGGCTTTAGCGAAACTGCCGGCGAAGTTCAGGCCGGTGATAGTTCTGAAGGATATCGAGGGACTCTCGTACAAGGAAATAGGGAGCATACTGGGTATATCGATAGGAACGGTGGAGTCGCGCCTTTTTCGGGCGCGCGAAATGCTGCGGAAGGAATTAACCCGAGTCAGCAATTAGGATTCGGGCGCAATTAAAACCGCCGAAAGGCCGGGTGAAAAAAATGGGACATTGTAAAAAAATCAAATTAGCGCAGCGGTATGCTGACGGCGAGATGGCCGCGCGGGAGCGGGCGGTTTTCGAGTCGCACGCCGCCGTATGCGGCGTATGCAGGGCCTATCTCAAGGAAGTCGAGTCGCTTAAAAGCGCCATCGGCCGGGAACAGGCCGCGAACCCGCCCTATCTATTCGAGGAAAAAATCATACGGCTCGCGGGCGAAATGAAGCCGCCGCGACCGGGAGAACTTTTCTGGGAAAACGTCGGCTCGGTGAGCAGGCGCTACATTCCGGCGACGGCGCTCGCCTGCCTGCTGATGTTTTTTGTGGCGTTTGCGGCGCTCCGGACGGACGACTCGGCGGCGACGGTTGCGCGCGCGGACATTTATTACAATTTCCCGTTCGAGAATCATGAGAAGGCGTTGCTGGCGAGCGACAGCGAGAGCGCCGCTGAAAATCTATACACGTCTCTCACGGATTACAGCGGCGGGACGGACGAATAGTAAAGGAAGTGACATCGTGACTAAAGGAAAAACGTGGTTCTATGCATTGCTGGCGCTGGTGTTCGCCGTCGGATTTTTCGCCGGCGGGTTCGCAGGCCCGCGCGTCATGCGCCCGGTGTTGGGATGTTTCGGAGTATGCCCCGTAATAGGCCGCCACGCGGGCCCCGGCCCCGAACGCGGCCCTCACATGGGCGCCGGCATCGAACGTGGCCGCCATGGCGAAGAAGGCCATTTTTTCACGAACAAAATGAAGGGCCGTTTTGTCGACAAGCTCGGGAGCGACCTGTCTCTTACCAAGGAACAGAAAGCGCAACTTGGAAAGATCATCGATAAGAACGAGCCGAAGTTTATCGCGCTTCGCAAGGATATGAAGAAGAATTTCGAGGGTTTCCGCAAGAATATGGACGCGCAGATCGAGCAGATACTCACGGCCGAACAGAAAGCGAAATTCAAAAAAATGCACGAGCGCCCGCCGAGGTCCGAACGCCCCGGAGATGAGGAAAGGCCGTAACAGGCAGGAGGATGGCGCAGGAATGCTTAAAACGTCGTTGCGAGACGTTTCCCGGCGAAGCGACCCTGATCTCAATTTCTATATCCATGTACGGGATTGCCGCGTCGCTGCGCTCCTCGCAATGACGAGGTTGGAGTCCGGGATTGCGCGGCCCTGAAAAACGCGGGCTTGCAATGAAGATGCTGTTTTTGAAGCGGCGCAGAATCGCTAATAGGTTTCCTCCGCAATGTTTTTCAAAACACCGTTTATCCAGACAATTCTAAAGATATAATATAATTCTCTGCATGCGCTTCGCAGCGCCGTGGAGCTGATGAATTGATTGGAGCAAACTCGATGAGAATCGCAAACAAGGCCCATACTCTCTGCAAAACACTGATTTGCGCTTTGGCTTTTCTCATTGGTATGTCGTTCGCAAACCCGGCGGTCGCGGCGAAAAAGACCGCGAAGAAACCGGCGGCGAAACCAAAACCCGCGCCGGCCGCCGCGGCGCCGAAAGGCATGGTCAGGATTCCGCCGGGCGAATTTCTTTTCGGATGCGCGCAGGGCGATGCGGAATGCTACGAATACGAAAAGCCGGCTAAGCGCGTAAGGATGACAAAAGGTTTTTACATAGACAAATTCGAGGTGACGCAGGAGGCGTATCGGGAAGCGATGGGGGCGACGCCTTCGTTTTTTGTTAACTGCGGCCCGAAATGCCCGGTTGAAAACGTTTCGTGGGACGCCGCGAGCGGATACTGCGAAAAATTAGGCAAGCGGTTGCCGACAGAGGCGGAATGGGAATACGCCGCGCGCGGGAAATCGAAAACCAGATACTACTGGGGCGACAAGCCGAACGGCGACTACATGTGGTATAAGGACAACGCGCAGGTTGATTACGAAGGCGGCAGGGACGGAATGGGAACGCACCCGATCGGCAGGAAGAAACCGAACAGCAACGGAATGTACGATGTGGCGGGCAGCGTGTGGGAATGGACGCAGGACTGCTGGGACCCGGGGTGGCATAAAATCATGCCGGCGGCGGATCCCGTGAACGAGGGGACGGAATGCAAAGGCCGCGTTCTGCGCGGCGGCTCGTGGTTCCTCGAAGCGCGCATGCACAGGTTGTCGTATCGCAACGGCTTCTATCCGGAGCGGGTGAACTACTTCACCGGCTTCCGCTGCGCGAAGGACCTGCCGGCTCCTAAATGATTTATTGCGTGAATTTCATGGAATGCGGTTTTGCGGCGTCTGATTTTATCCGCCGTTCGCCACTCTGACATAAATATCCCTGTATGTTTCGGCGACCCGGCGCCACGAATAGCGTTCGAGAACGCGGGCGCGCCCGCGTTCGGACATCTCCGGCAGCCGTTCAGGATTGCCGAACAGCGACTCAAGAAGCGCCGCGAGTTGTTCGTGGTCTTTCTCCCGGAATATAAGGCCGGCGTCGCCGACGACTTCCGGCACGGAGCCTGAGTCAGAGCCGATCACCGGGACTCCGATGCTGAACGCTTCGACAATCACGCGTCCGAACTGCTCTTTCCAGGTCGGCGTCGTTTCCGACGGGACGACGAGAACGTCGAATCGGTCGATCGCTTCGGGAACCTGAGCGTGAGGCATCGGAGGCAGGAACTCCACGCGGTCCGCGACGCCTGCCGCGGCGGCGTCCGCCCTGAGCCGCTCAATGTCCGGCCCGACGCCGAGCAACTCCAGCCGCGCTCCGGATGTTTTCAGCGCCGCGAACGCGCGCAGCAGCGTAAAGACGCCTTTTTCCTCTATGATCCTGCCTACATAGCCAATAACGAACGGGCGGCCCTCGATTTGCCCGTCGCGCATCCGGTAGCTGAACAGCTCCGGGTCCAACCCGAGCGGAATGATCTCGAAATCGCCCTCATATCCCTTCGCGCGAACGACTTCGCGGACGCCCTCGCAGCAGCCGTAGCCGGCGCTCGCCTCGCGGTAGTTAGCCTGCTCGATCGCGCCGAACGGATAGGGATAATTCTTAAATATATTTTGAGCGGAGCAGAAAACAATTTTAGAGCGCGGCGAGAAAAGACGCCTGTAGAAAAGCGACTGCGCTGTGGTGAGCGACCACGGCTCGTCGTGAATGTTCAGCACGTCAGGCTTCAGGCGCCGGATCGCCGACGCGAGTTTCTGAATGTAGAAAGTTGTGGCGTAATGGGAAGTTAAAATCGTGCGTCCCACCGAGAGGTCCGGTCTTGGCGAGTTTCGAAGAACCCGTTTGTTGCCGCTCTCGACGCCCCACTCGGGGCAGAGCGCGCTGACATCGAGTTCGGTAAAGCGGGCGAGTTCATCCAGCAGCCTGTGGTTCGTCGGCTCCACGAAATTGTGCTGAATGCGAAGAACTGATACGCGCCGCGCCATAAAACCGATTCTACGGGACGCGGGCCGCGATGTCAAAAGCAAGACGTCGAATGCCTGGATGTCACAATTGAGAAGAGCTATAAACCAAGGGAGGCGTACAGTTCGTCGCGATACCTGAAGAAGTTGGGGATGAAGCGTTCGTCCTCGACGCATTCGGCGCGCATTTCGATGGCGTCCTCGCAGTTGTCCTGATAGTAGCGCTCGCGAACGCGGACGGGCATGAATCTATAGCGGGAGTAGAGGCGTTGCGCGGCGATGTTGTAGCGGCGCACTTCGAGGAACATCGCGGCCGCGCGGCGGTCGAGAGAGA
>JBAYJY010000247.1:0-5340 GCA_041664945.1 bacterium
AACGCGGACACTATCGCGACAAACGAACATGTGGACTATACAGTCGACACCACACCGCCGTCTCAGAACACTTGGGCTCCGGCGAAAAGCGATACGATTACAACCACCGCGCCCACTATCACTTTCAATACGAATGAAAACGCCGACTGCAAATGGTCGCTCACCGATCAGGCTTACGCGGACATGTTGGGCGACTGCACGGGCGACGGCACAATAGCCCAGAGTTGCGTAACAGCCGGACTCATCGAGGGCGCTGAAATCGTCTATGTCGCATGCCGCGACGCCGCGCTCAACGCGGACACTATCGCGACAAACGAACATGTGGACTATTTGATCAACACGGCGCCGGTTGCGAATGCGGGGCCTGATCAGTCGCTCATACAACCGTGTGTGCCCTCCGCAATAGCTCTCGACGGCAGCGCAAGCTCCGACGCGGACGGCAACCCGCTGACATACGCATGGTCGCAGACCGGCGGCCCGGCTGTTGTTTTGTCGAGCTCAACAGTACAAGTGCCGACATTCACTCCGGTTGCCACAGGAACATACACTTTCAGCCTGACGGTTAATGATGGAATAATAAACAGCGCCGCCGATTCGGTAACGATAACCATGGCGGTCACGCCGGGAGCGCCGCCGCTTGGTTCGGCCTGCGCTTTCGGAGTCATGGCAATCGCCACAATCACTAACACCGGCGCATCAACTGTTAATGGGGATGTTTCTTTGAATCCGCCGGGCATCGCAATAACCGGATTCCCGCCCGGAGTGGTAACCGGCGTTATACACAATGGCGATGCAACTGCGGCGCTGGCTAAACAAGACTTGTTGTCCGCATATAATTACGCAAAGGGCCTAACGCCGGACTTAGTAGTTGGGACTGTGGACTTGGGCACGTTAATTCTTCCCCCGGGCGTCTATAGCTCAGGCAGCACAATGAGTGTAACTACCAATCTTGTTCTTGACGGAGGCGGCAATCCGAACGCCGTCTGGGTATTCCAGATCGGTTCCTCGCTGACCCTGACTGCGGCAAATGTTACTGTTACTAACAGCGCTCAGGCCAAAAACGTGTTTTGGGTTCCTACCGCATCTGCGTCTATAGGCGGGGGCACAACCTTCTCCGGAAACATATTGGCCGGCGTAAGCGTCACTTGCGTTACCGGCGCCATAATAAACGGCAGAGTATTTGCCGGAGCGATAGATAATACCGGCGCGGTCACTTTAGACACCAATACAATCAACGTGCCTCTCCCGTAGCCTGAGAGTTTTGGCGTGAATTCGAAAAGACATCGCTTTAAGCGAAGGTGAATACTCCATGATAAATATTCATAAAATAATCGCTTCACTTGCCGGCGCGGCGCTCCTGATAGCGACGCTGGCGATAGTAGCGATATCGTTCAGGGCTTTCAGCCAAATCGAGAAAGCGGCCGATGCGCGAAAGCACACCAACTTAGTAATAAATCGCGCGAACGATTTGATGTCCGCATTGAAAGATGCCGAGACTGGCGAGCGAGGATATTTGTTGACCGGCGACGAGGCCTTTCTGGAACCGTATTTGGCAGTGCGCCACAGCATCCGCGGCCGCCTCGAAGAATTGCGCAAACTGACCGTGATCGTCGCAGTCCATAAACACTTGGACGCAATGTCTCCATTGATAGATGCCAAATTGGCGCATATGGCGCGCAATATCGAGTCGCGACGCAACCAAAACATGCCTTCTGTAATAACGGATGTGAGCAGCGGTCAGGGCAAGCGGTTGATGGATTCGATTCGAGCCGAGGAGAACAGCTTCATTCGTATAGAGGAAGACGCGTTGACGAGGCATGAAGCAGAGTTCCGTTCGAACATGCGCCACCTGTTCGTTGTCATAGGGGCCTCCGGCCTGCTCACGCTGCTGTTTGCCCTATCGTTCGCATATTTTATATTTCGGGAAACACAAAACCGGCTCAGGAATTTAGTTCATCTCGAAACACAGCATCTGCTCGAAATTCAGGAGAACACGAATAAACAACTGCAGCAGGCCAATGTCACCTTGCAGATCAGCGAGGAAAAACTCGCGGTTACGCTCAACTCTATCGGCGATGCGGTGATGGCAACCGATGCCGAAGGGGGCGTGACGCTCCTAAATCCCCTTGCCGAACAGCTAACCGGCTGGACATTAACGGAAGCCGCCGGCCGTCAGGTAGACGAAATTTTCCACATCATCAATCAGGAAACCCGTCAACCCGCCGACATTCCGGTAAAGGAAACATTAGCGCACGGCACGATACAAGCCCTAACCAACCACACCATACTGATCGCGCGCGATGGCAGCGAGCGCGCTATCGCCGACAGTTGCGCGCCGATCCGCAACCGAGACGGTCAGGTAATCGGCGCCGTGCTGGTGTTCCGCGATGTCACCGATCGAGTTGCGATAGAAATAGGACTGGAAATAGCGCGTAAAGAACTGGTAGAGATAAAAATATCTGAAGATGATGCCCGCGAATACGCCGAGAGCATTATTAACACCGTCCGTGAACCTTTGATCGCTCTGGATCAAGACCTCAGGGCAGTCACCGCAAGCCGCTCCTTCTATGAAGTCTTTAAGGTAAATCCCGAAGAGACCGTCGGACAACTTATCTACGATCTGGGCAACAAACAATGGGATATTCCCAAACTGCGCGAGCTGCTGGAAACCATCCTTCCACAAAAGACATCATTTGATGACTATGAAGTCGAACACGATTTTGCCTCTATCGGCAGACGCATTATGCTTTTGAACGCCCGGCAGATTCAGAGAGTGTCGGGGAAAGAGCGGATCATCCTTCTGGCCATCGAAGACATCACCAAACGAAAGGAGATAGAAAACGGTCTTGAAAAAGCCCATGAAGACTTAGAGGAGTTGGCCGCCGAGTTAAAACGCACAACTCGGGTGAAATCCGAATTTTTAGCCAATATGTCGCATGAACTAAGGACCCCGCTAAATTCCATTAATGGTTTTTCCGAAGTGCTGTACGACGAGACATTCGGACCGCTCAATGAGAAACAGAAAAAATACGTTAATAATGTCTTAACCAGCGGAAAGCACCTTCTGTTATTGATAAATCAGATCCTTGATATGGCAAAGGTTGAAGCAGGCAAGATGAATCTTGCATTATCCCAATTACCCATGAAAAGTTTATTAAATGATATTTCAATGCTTATTGCGGATATGGTCAGCAAAAAGAAAATTGAAATGCTGCTTGAAATAGCTGAAGATCTGCCGGACATCGAGGCAGACGATCTCAAGGTTAAAGAAGTGATTTACAACCTTCTTTCAAACGCAGTCAAGTTTACCCCCGAGGGCGGAAAGATCGGCATGCGGGCGAAGAAAACTGATTCCGATATTGAAGTCGAGGTATGGGATACCGGAGACGGCATTGCGTCTGAAAATATGGAAAAAATATTTGAAGGTTTCTTCCGCGTAGATACCCCGTATTCACGGGTGACAGAGGGAACCGGACTGGGTTTGCCGCTATCAAAAAAGCTGGTTGAGCTGCACGGCGGCAAGCTTTCTGTTGTATCAGAGGGATTGAACAAAGGCGCGTTGGTCCGATTTACGCTGCCTATTGTATATAGGAGCGTGGATTGAGATGAAACACAAAGCATTAGTCGTCGATGACAACGGTAACAATCTCATGCTGGAAAAAGACCTTTTGGAAGTCGCCGGTTTTGAAGTATTTGAAGCTGAAAATGCCGCCGAAGGAATTGCCATCGCAAAGAGAGAAATACCGGCGGTCATTATTATGGATGTGCGGCTTCCGGATATGCGCGGCACCGAAGCCGCCAAGATATTGCGTCAATTCAAAGCGACAAGCGGCATTCCAATTGTTTTTGTGACCGCCTCGGTTATGGCGGAGGGCAGAGAAGAGATAGACGCCTTCGACAATAGCGGATTTTTAGGCAAACCGATAAATACGCGCACCTTTGCGAAAGAAATAAGCGAGTATATTAAGTGAGCTGATTTGTATGCTAAATATTCAAAAACAAAGTGATGGAGAATGAAAGACAAACCGGTAATCTTAGTTGTCGATGACATACCTCAAAACATTGAACTTGTCGAAGCGCATCTCGAACCGCTGGGTTATGAAATTATCGCGGCGGCAAACGGCGTTGAGGCGCTTGGAAAACTTTCTGTCAATCAAGTCGATCTGATTCTTCTCGATGTAATGATGCCCGGAATGAACGGTTATGAGGTTTGCAAAATAGTCAAAAGCGATTCCGAAAACACTTTCCTTCCGATAATCATGCTGACTGCTCTCGACAACATGAATGCAAAAATCGAGGGGCTTGAAGCGGGAGCGGACGACTTTCTGAATAAACCTTTTAACAAGGTCGAACTTGTCGCCCGCGTAAAAAATTTGCTGAAGATAAAATTCCTGCACGATGAAGTGGAGTTGAGAAATAAACTGATATCCAGCATGCTGCATCGCTATGTAGACGGCAGCGTCATTGAACAGATACTCGCAAATCCAAACAAATATTCGAAACTGGGCGGCGATAGAAAAGAGGTCGCGGCTTTTTTCTGCGATATCCGCGGCTTTACCCCCGTTTCTGAGAAAACGACCGCGGACGAACTCATTCATTTGCTCAATAGCATATACAAGGAACTTACGGGAATCGTTTTCAGCAACAACGGCACATTCGACAAATACATGGGAGACTGTATCATGGCTTTCTGGGGGGCTCCGACTGATATCGAAGATGAAACGTTATGGGCGGTTCGGGCCGCCTTGGAAATGCAAAAAGCTTTTGAAGCTTTAAAACACGATTGGCCGCCGGAGTTGAAAACGCTTGGGATCGGCATAGGAATAAACTTCGGCGAGGTTGTTATCGGTAACATCGGGACTGAAGAAACAATGGATTACACGATCATTGGCGAAGTCGTGAACACCGCCCAGAGAGTAGAGTCCATAGCGCGCCCCGGACAAATCCTCATTACAAAAAACGCCAAATTACGAGTCGAAGGAAAAATCCAGTTTCTGAAACTCGAACCGGTTTTACTGAAAGGAAAGTCGTTGCCCGTTGAGATTTATGAGGTTTTGAATCTTATTTAGCGACACGTAGAGGCGCTTCTTGCGAAATATTATGAGGCTTTCGAGTCCGGATCGCTGAGTCCGGAAGAATTGAAGTCTCGGATGAAGGGCCATCAGGGTCGCGCCGATGAACTGGCCCTTGAAATCATGAACCTTCAAAACGAAATCACATTCTGCAAAGCCCGGCAGGGAAGCGGCATCGCGACGCTCTTGAAAGTGGATTTCAAGCATTTGCGCGGCATGTTCGATTCTCTGCCGCAAGAGCGAAAAAAAGAATTCCTTCGCGCCTTCA
>JBAYJY010000248.1:0-5333 GCA_041664945.1 bacterium
ACTCAATCGCTCCGGAATCATCTTTCACATATTGTATTTCTTTCTTTCCGTCGCTGACTTTCACCGGAACCGACGCGCGGACTTTGCACGGCCCGCCGAATTTCGCACGGAGCGCAGCTCTTAAAAGCTGTCCGCCGCGCCATTCGATATCGACGCCGTAACCCCCGCGCGCCCGGAGACCGGCGACGCTGCCGTCAGGCCACTGCTTCGCCGGCAGCGCTGGCAGCAGACTAATCTCCCCTTCGTGGCTCTGCAGCAGCATCTCCGCTATTCCCGCCGTAAAACCGAAGTTGCCGTCGATCTGATACGGCGGGCAGGCATCGAACATGTTTGGATATACGCCTCCCGAATTCGGGACATACCGTTTCGTCTCGCTCGCGCTTTTAAGCAGTTTGTCCACAAACACATATGCATGGTCGGCGTCTCCGAACCGCGCGTAATTAATCATCTTCCACATGAAAGCCCAGCCGGAACCGCCGTCGCCTCGAGCGATAAGCGCTTTCTTCGCGGCCGCGAATCTGTCCGGATTCCTGCGCGCAGTGAACCAATGTCCGGGATGAACGCCGAACATATGCACGAAATGTATATGCTGCGGCTCCGGGTCGTCGAAATCGATATTCCACTCCATCAATCTGCCGTCTTTCGTGATTCCAGGCATCAGCAGCCGATCACGGGCGGCGATCAGTTTTTCACGAAAGTCCACGTCGACCCCGAGCGCCTGCGACGCTTCGATGTTTTCCGTGAACACTTCCCATATAATTTCCTGATCCATCGTGCAGCCCATCGTCACCGACACGCTTTGCCTCGTATTGAGATTCAGACTCTTCAGCGACTGCGCAGCGCCCTTGCTGAGTTTCTTATTTTCCGGCGCATAGAAAAAATGCTCCGGCGAGGTGCACGGATTGGTCACGAGCCGGCCCTGTCCGTCCTCGACAAGCCAGTCAAGTAGAAATTCTGCCGTTCCCTTCATCGCCGGGTATTCCTTTTTCAAATCATTTATGTCTCCGCTGAACGCATAACGCTCCCAGAGATGAGTCGACATCAACGCGCCGCCCATCATCCATAGCGCATACACCGGATTGCCCGACTCTCCGTAAGCTCCTACAGGCGCAGACTGCCGCCATAGATCGGAATTGTGATGAACCACCCACCCTTTCATTCCGTAGTTCACCTTCGCCGTCTCGCTTCCAGTCTCCGCAAGCTCGTTAACCATTTTGATCAGCGGCAGCGCGCACTCAGCGAGATTCGTCGGCTCCGCAAGCCAGTAGTTCATTTCTATATTTATATTCGTTGTGTAATTGCTGCTCCACGGCGGACGCAGAAGATCGTTCCAGAGTCCCTGCAGATTCGCAGGCTGGCTCCCCGGCCTCGAACTGGATATCAGCAGATATCGTCCATATTGAAACATCAGTTCCACAAGACGCGGGTCTTTCGCGCCGAACCGGCCGATAAGCTCGTCAGTCGGCGTATCCGACGCCCCAGACGGCGACGCTCCGAGATCGAGCGAGACACGCCGGAATAAAGATCTGTAATCGTCCATGTGGCGCTTGAGAAGCAGCGCGTAACTTTTCTTTGCAGCAGCGGCGAGATATTTCCTGGAAGCGGCAGCCGCATCTATGCCCTTTGTCCCCGGCTCATTCGCATAACCGTTGAAACTCGTCGCGGCGCTTATCAGCAATGTAACCGATGTCGCGCCGGAAACATGTATGCCTTTCGCGTCGGCGGCCACCTTCCCGCCTTCCGCTATCGCCTTCACCCGAATGTCGAAGTCCATCCCCTTCCTGCCTTCGGAATCATAGACGATCGGGTCAGGCAACGTAAGATATTCCGGATTCACGCGTATCGGCGCCTTGCCAGTCAGCGCAATCGTATCCTTCCCGGCTGCGGCGACTTTGAATTTGAGAAGGCTGTCGAGCGTCGCGTCGAATGTCAGCATGCCAGGTTTGCCGGCTGTCATCCTGACGACAATCGCCTGATCGGGGAACGACGCGAACGCTTCGCGTTTGAACTCGACGCCGCCCGCCATGTATCTCGTCGTAGCCACCGATGAGTCGATATTGAGTTCCCTGTAGTATTTCTCCGGCCGTCCAGAATCGCGGAACTTCAGATAGAGGTTGCCCATCGGCATATACGATTCGGTGTACGGCCCCATCATTTCTTTCGAAATGCTCACCGCTTCAACATACTTGCCCTCGAAAACCGCTTTCCTTATACGCGGCAGCGCATCCTTGGCGCCGGGATTGTTCCAGTCGCGCGGACCGCCGGACCACAGCGTTCCATCGTTCAACTGAAGGCGTTCCTCCCCCACTCCGCCGAACACCATCGCGCCGAGACGTCCGTTGCCCACCGGCAACGCCTCAACCCATTGTTCCGCCGGCTTCTGGTACCATAACTTCATATCGCCGCCGTTCTTTTCCGCCGCGATAGCCATGCCGTTCGCTACAATCAATGCCGCTGTCAACGTAACAATCGAAACTTGTATCTTTTTCAACTTCCTGTCTCCCGTTTTTTTGTCGCCGTCCATCTTTTGTCTGCTTATAACATTCCTTTTGTGTTTATAATAACACTAAATAGAGCCACAATTATCTCGTCAGGTTTATTTCATGTTAATAAATTATGTGAAATGAGATTTGCCAGTAAGTCAATATTTGAGATTTAGCGCAATTCAACATTTGTTTAATTGAAATATCTGAATTCGATATTCGATTACAAATATTTTGGATGGTTTTTATGATAATGGCATTAACCTAAAGTAAAATGCCTAACGTCTGTAGTCGTTCTATCAATTACTCTTCCGCCATGGCGCAGCCGGCGACAAATCCCGTTGAGAACGCCGCCTGAAGATTATAACCGCCCGTGCCGGCATCGACATCAAGCAACTCGCCGCTTATATATAATCCCTTGATCTTTTTCGACTCCATCGTTTTCGGGTCGACTTCGCTCAACGCCACCCCGCCCGCCGTGACCATCGCCTCCTCTATCGGGCGCGTTCCGGTCACGTGGAACTTGCATTCGCAGAGCAGTTCCACAAGCAGCGCGCGTTCCTCGGCCGTCACATGCGCGCACCTTCTGTCGTTCGGGAGCCCGGCATGCGCCGCGATCGCCACCGACGCCCGCCGCGGCAGCAGTTCCGCCAGCGCCGTAACAACGAAACGCTTCCCGTCGGCTTTGAATTTCCTTATGAGCTTGTAATCGAAATCCTCGGCGGTCGCGCCGAAAGCAAAGTTGACGACAAGCGACAGTCGCCCCTTTCCGACATTCGCCGCCGCGCTTTTGCTCAGCGCGAGCGCCGCCGGCCCTGTCGCCCCCCAAGGCGTGAAAAGTATGTCGCCCTCTGAGCTGTCGATTTCCTTTCCGTCCTTCATCAGCGACACACAGACTTTGTCGAACGCAAGCGGCGCCAGATCCCGGTGAAGGTTTCCGTCCAGGGTCAGCGGCACGACCGCCGGAAGCTGCGGAACAATCTTGTGCCCCAGCGCGCCCGCGAGCTTGTAGCCGTCTCCCGATGAGCCGGTCCCCGTATACGACCTGCCTCCTGTCGCCAGCAACACACGCTTCGCTACTATGAACTCGCCCCCGACATTCACTCCCAGCAGGCTGCCCTCGTCTTCGAGTATTCTTTCGACCGCGCTTTTAGTTCGCATCTCGACCCCGAGTTCCTTGAGCCTGTTCATGAACGCATACGTGACGTCCGCCGCATGCCCGGATTCCGGAAAATACCCGCGGCCTTCCTCTTTTATGACCGGCACGCCGAGCGTCATCATAAGTTCAATCAATTCGGCGCTGAAAAACAGCGCGAACGCGCTGCGCAAAAAACGCCAGTTGCGTCCGAATGCGGCTACTGCCGTCTCGACATCGCCGTCAGTCGTCAGGTTGCAACGCCCGTTTCCGGTGAGCGAAAGCTTGCGCCCCGCGCGGTCCATCTTTTCGAGAATCACAACCCGCGCGCCGCGCTCTGCCGCCGCAAGCGCCGCCATCAGCCCGGACGCCCCACCGCCAACTATATATATTTCATTTCCCATTTTCGCTTTTAAAGCAGCCTCTTCTCTTTCAATGTCTCTATTATTTTTTCGACCCGTTTCATGTATGTATGGTCGGCCAACACTCGTTCCCGCGCCCGCCGCGCGATTTCGCGCCGTTCGCCGTCGCGCGCAAGATAATACTCTATTTTGCTCCGCATGTCCCGCGCATCACTATAAACTGCCGCTTCAGCGCCGATTTCGAAAAGCGACGCCATGTCCTCCCGCTCATCAGTGAGCAGAAACGCCCCGCTTGCCGCTACGTCAAAAACGCGCTGGTTCACAGAGCAGACAAGTTGCGCTCCAGTGACATTCAGGTTGATCTTCGCGGAATTGTAAATCGAGGGCGTCTGCGTCCGGTAATCCGCAGCGCCTTTGAACTCGACTCCCTCGCGCCGCATCCCCTCCCAGCCCGTTCCATAAAGTTTTATCCTCGCTTCCGGCAACCGCCCGACAGCTTCATCTCGCGCCGCATCGCCGTACTGATCGTATATCGAATGCCAAAACGGAATGAAATTCCTGCCAGACAAATGACGCTCGGCAGCCTGCGCCTGCTCAACGGGCAGAGCGCCCAGCAACCGGTCCAATATCTCCTCCGCCGGAAGCGCCCGCTCCGCCAGTTTCATTTCGACAACCGACTGCGCGATCAGCGTCATCCAGTCCGGCCAGCCTTCTTCGCGGCGCTGCTTCGCGTAATCCGACACCCCGGCCACTGCGCCGACAAACGCCACATCCGCTGCATGTTCCGGATCGGACGGCATCGGCTTGAACAAATCAGTATTCGCGGCGAGCGGCAGATAAAACGCCTCGTATCCGAGATCCTTCATTTGCCTGATGTAATAACGATCCCACACAAACATCGTGTATAGCGGAGACCGGAACAGCGCCTCGAATTCTTCGCCGTACGCCTTCGCCATCGGGTTGTCGAAAAACAACGATGCGTACGGGACTTTCAGCGCCTCGAAAATATTTTGGATCGCATGCGGGAACAGTCCGGAGATGCCGTAGGACAGCGCGAAATCCGGTTTGAACGCCCCCACGGCGTTGATCAAATCGAAAACCTCGCGCTCGCGCGCCTCCGTTTCGAGCGAAAGCGCCCGCAGGTCGGCCGTGAAAACGCTGTGCCCGAGCTTCTCCAGCGCGGAGCTGAAATCCGCCATGATGTGCGGCGCCACCGTCCCCTGCGTTACGCACACAACGACGCGATAACCGTTTATCTCTTTCCCGTTCATCTCCATCCTGCAGCTTCCCGATTCGTTCTACTTATGTGATTTTAACAAATTATCCGGTTAAACCCAAATCCTCAGCCGCCGG
>JBAYJY010000249.1:0-5325 GCA_041664945.1 bacterium
CTTTGATCGGAGCGGTTCTTGTCACTGCCGGCTTATTTTCATTTTTCATGAAATTGTCTCCTTCCGCGCCATGGATTGGATTTGCGGTTGGCGCCGCTCTTATCGTCGCCGGATGCGTCCTCGCGTTGCGTTCATTTTCTATTTCTAAGAATACAGCGCCCCTGCCCGTCTCCGGCGGCGCCGACTCCCAAATACGAAAATTGCTCGACGATCACGATATCAAAATCGCTCAGACCGAGGACAGCGTCACGCGCGGCAAGATTCATCTCGACGGAATTCTGAAAAGTCTCGCCATTAAATATCTCGACCGTGATGAAGCCGGAAAGCTGCTCGACAAGCTCGAAAGCCAACAGACGATCATTAGGCAGCACACGGCTGAAATTAATAAAAAACAGGCCGAAATCGAAAAAATATCAGAACGGGCCAAAAGCATCGAAAGCAACGCTCTTGCCGATGCGCGAACTGAACTGGCGCGGGCCGAATCTTTGTTCTCTGCGGCAAAAGCAAATCTGAAACTGAAAGAAGACTCAAGCGCCGAAGCTTCACTTGAAATTTTAAATCGCGCCGCGAAACTTAAAGACAGGTTTTCAGATCGACGCATTCTCATCGAAACTATCAGGGAGAAAAAAGAATCATGCGATGACTTCAACCATCGCGTAAAATCAGCCGCCTCAGAACTCGAAGAGCGTTTGCCCGAATCCGCTGACACTGCAACTATTATAAACATCATCAACGACAAGCTAATTCATAATAGAAAAGTGAAGCTTAAAAACGAACGCCTCTCCGGCAATTTATCGCGCCTCACCGCTGAATGCGGTAAGATATCGGATAAAATCAAGGCCTCTCAAGACGCTCTTGAGAATTTACTCGATCAGGGCGAAGCGAGCGGCGATATCGCCAGGTTCAGGAAGAACGCAGCTCTCTACGAAAGCCACGTCGCCTCGAAAACCGTGTTTGAGAAAAAACTGACTGCGCTGCTCGCCGGGAAACCGGGCGGAATGAACGACGATGACTTTTTAGCAAAACTTTCCGGAATTCATCCGGACGGATGGCGGGAAATACGCGGCATAATTGAACAACTACATGCGGAAAAAACAGAATCCGGGCTCGAAAAAGACAATATAATCCGCGAAGAGGAATCGAATAAAAACGAAATCAGCGCATTGCTCGGAGACGGCCGTCTGAAGGTTCTCGAACAGGAATATGTCGTCAAACAGCAAATGCTATGCGAGCAGGCCCGAAAGTGGAACACGCTCGCCGCGGCCGCAAAGGCGCTTGAGAGAATCGCGGAGGAAGACGAAAAGAAACGAATGCCGGACATAAAACGGTTCGCCTCCGAGTTGTTTTCGAAATTCACCGGCGGCGCATTCGCGGGCGTTCACATTGACGCCGCCTCTAAAGCAGTCGAAGGCGTTCGAGCCGGCGGAACCGCCGGGCACATGACGGTGGCGCAAATGAGCCGCAGCGTCAGGCAGGAACTTTATCTCGCTATCAGACTCGCCCAGGTTCTTCACCTCGGCGCCGGCCCGGACGGGCTTCCCGGCGCTAAAGAAACCATGCCGGTCATCATGGACGATGTTCTCGTCGACATAGACGACGTCCGCCTCCCCCGCGTCATCTCCGCCATTCGCGACACGTTCAGGAACACAAAAACCCAGATACTATATTTCACAGCGCACGAGCATATCCTCAATGCATTCAAAGAAGCCTGCGGCGACTCCGCAATCATTTCCATCTGACATGCGAACAACGCAATAAGTTATTTTGCGTTTTAGATTTTCAGGCTTTGTAGTGGTACAATAATCAACGTGACGCGTTATGAACTGCGATTAGGGGTATTGATATGAACTTTTCCAAACTCATCTGGACCGATCACCCGTCGAATCCTCTCATTGAGCCGCCGCGGCCGGAATGGATGATCGCCGACCCGACCGTGCTCATGCCTTCCGAATCGCCGGACGGACGCTGGCATCTTCTCGCTAACAGCGTATGGGGCATCCACCACCACACTTCAGACGACGGAATTTCATGGCAGCGCGGCAAAAGGCTTTTCCCAGGCATCAGGTCATTCATTATGAAACACGAAGGCAGGTATTTCGTTTTTAATGAAACTTTTATCAAGCCTTTTGTGACCGCCGTCGTGATGCGCGTGTCGGATGACCTGATCGAATGGAGCGATCCGAAAACCATCCTCCAGCCCTGCTTCGATTGGCACAACGCCCACTACAAAGCCTGCGGAAATCCCTGCATTGTGAAATGGAAAAACGAATATCTTCTTTTTTACAGCGCAAGCGTCATATTCCTTAAAGACTGCCTGTTTTTCGAGCCGCGCCACATCGGCATCGCTCGAGCATCTTCACTGACAGGCCCTTACACGCCCGACCCGGAACCGATTTTCTCGCCCGAGCCCGACCATCCATACCGCAACTTCGGCGCGGGCGCCATTAAAGTTGTCGCCGACGAGCAAAATGACATTCTCTGGGGTTTCAACAACGGCATTTATCATGACAATAAAGGCCGCTCGCGTTCATGCATCATGCTTTTGAAATCGAGCGACGCCGTTAACTGGACTCAGGTCCACGATGAGCCGATCGTCAAACCGGAGCCTGGCTGGAAACGGGCGCTGGTTTACGCCGTCGACATTAAGCAAGACGCAGACCGAGCTTATTTATATTACAACGCCCGTGACGGCTGGTTCATCGGCAGCGAGCGAATTGGACTTGCGATCGGAACGCCGGGCTGAACGACGGCCGATCCTTTAATATTTTCATTTGCTTTTTGCTATGTTTTTTTAGAAGAAATAAATATTATTGCCCCTGAGCGTTTGCGGGGATAGAATGAATATGAGATGTCTGAAGAGAAAACACGCGTTCTGTTAATACATGTCGGCCCGAACTCACGGGAATATCTTTTCCGTTCGCATCCGCTCGGCCTGATGTCGCTCGCAGCATACGCCGAACGAGAGTTGCCCGGAGTAGATGCCGGAATTATCGACATGAAAGTGTCGAATATCACCGCTGAAGAAATCGGAATAAAAGCAAAAGATGCCGGCGCGGACGTTGTCGGGCTGAGCGCTCTCACGGTGCACGCGGATATGCTGGAGTCGGCGGCGGCCGCCGTTCGCGAGGCGGTTCCGGACGCGTTGATTGTTGCCGGAGGCCCGCACGCGACCTGCCATCCTCTGCATGCCCTGAAAAGCGGATATATCGACGCTGTTGTTCAAGGCGAAGGCGAGCGGCCTTTCGTCAACCTGCTTCGAGCCAGGATCGAGCGGAAACCGCTTCAAGGCATTCCGGCGGTTATGACTCCCGGCATGACCGAACAGCCGCCGCGCGACGAGATCGAAAACCCGGACACGCTTCCCTTCCCCGCCTGGGATAAAATCGATTTTGACGCTTACAGCCGGTATTCGAGCTTTTCCATTCTCGGCCGGCGCCACTACATGAGCGTCTTCACTTCGCGCGCATGCCCCTATCAGTGCATCTATTGCCACAATATTTTCGGAAACAAATTCCGGCCCCGCAGCGCGGACAATGTGCTTAGAGAAATCAGAACTCTGAACGAAAAATACGGGATTCGCGATTTCGACGCCCTCGACGACGCGTTCAACCTGAATCGCGCGCGGGTTGTGGAGATTTGCGAATCCTTAATTAAAGACGGCCCGAAAATCAATATTGCCTTTCCAAACGGCTTGCGATCAGATCTGCTCGACGACGAACTTCTCGAACTTATGCGTAAAGCCGGAACGACATATATCAGTTTCGCTATCGAAACCGCCTCTCCCCGGCTTCAGAAATACATAAACAAGAACTTGAAGATTGAAAAAGCGGCGCGCGCGATCCGTAAAGCCTCGCAACTCGGAATTTTCTGCAACGGATACCTCATGGTCGGTTTCCCGACGGAGACAGAGGAGGAATTGCGCTCCACGATCTCGTTCGCCATTAAGTCGCCGCTCGACACGGCGCACTTTCTGAAAGTCACTCCATTCGCCGGAACCGAGCTTTTCAACCGTCTCGACCCGGAGACTGTCGCCTCTTTCAAGGAGCGGCCGGAAATCCACATTTACGAAGACCGCACTTTCAACTTAAGCAAAGTGCCAAATGAGAAATTTAAAAAGATTGTGCACAGCGCGTTCCTGAAATTCTATTTGAATCCGATGAGGGCGCTGAACATCATACGCCACCACCCCGCGCCGATGCGGCTCATGCATTTCGCGCGCGTGGCTTTCATGCGCGTTTTCATTAAAGGCTGACGGCCCGAAGAAGCTGAATATATTGACGCATAAAAAACATTTCACAATCAAAAGCAAAAGCGGCCGCGACGGCGAAGTCGCCTACATCGTCGAAATGTACCAGGCGATGCTCGATGCGCTCGGCCCTCGCGGCTGGTGGCCGGGCCGGACCCGTTTCGAGATCTGCGTCGGAGCGATTCTCACGCAAAACACGGCTTGGCGGAATGTAACGAAAGCAATCTCGAACCTGCGCGATGCCAAGCTTTTAGACCCGCGCGCCATGCACGAAATCAGTCCCGAGAAACTCGCCGCGCTGATCGTCCCCTCAGGCTATTACAACATAAAGGCGAAGCGGCTTCAGAATTTCACATCGATGCTGATGGATGAATTCGGCGGTTCGCTGAACCGGCTTTTTTCGCTGCCTATGATGGAATTGCGGGGCAAGTTGCTGTCTGTCAATGGCGTCGGCATGGAGACGGCGGACTCGATAATCCTATATGCCGCGAAGAAACCGATTTTTGTAGTTGACGCATACACGCGCCGGATCGGATTCAGGCACGGCCTTTTCGATGACGAAGCGGACTATGAAACGATGAGGATGTTTTTCACGAAACGGCTTCCTGAAGACGTCGCGCTCTTCAACGAATACCACGCGCTTATCGTCTGCGTCGGCAACCGATACTGCTCAAAAGAGCCGAACTGCGGCGAATGCCCCCTACGGGGTTATCTTCCCTACTGTGACTGACACCGTGTTTGAAACCAGATAAGCGGCCGACGCCGAACCCGATGCCGGAGTAGGCAGCCGCGCGGACACGCTGTATACGCCGGGCTTTTCGAAATCGAAGCGTGAGGAAAGATCGATTCGCGCGCCTATGAAATGGCCGGGCGCGAGCAGGAACGCTTTGCCGGAAGCGCCGGAAGCAGGCAAAGGATTCTGATTCGGCGCCAGTATTTTTCCGTCGGGGCCCTTCACAACGATATCAGCGGAAAGCGAGATTCCGGAATATGCGAGAAAATCGCCGCCCGTGTTGTTAATAAGAGTCAACGTAACGTATACGTTCCCGCCGCCGCTCGCCTCGCCCGCTTTCAGCAGC
>JBAYJY010000250.1:0-5306 GCA_041664945.1 bacterium
CACTTCTTACGTATGATTTACGCACCTTTTACGTATCTTTTACGCATTAATTTTGGGCGCCACTATGATATTATACGGCAATATTGCCGTTTGATGTTATTTGACGATGGGCTAAAAACCATACGAATTCCATTTTCGGATGAGAATCCTTGCTGGCAACATGAATTCCTGCTCATGCCCGCGCCTGACGGCTCCGCCGTAATACAAGGCGGCGATCGCTCGCCGCAGTCCGAAGGCGCTTCGCGCGAAAAACAGTAGAGGGCAGAAAGTAGATGGTAGAAGGGGAAAAACATAAAAACAGTAGACAGCAGACGGTAGACGGTAGAAAGGGAAAGCTGAAAAGGCAGCAGACAGCAGACAGCAGACAGGGAAAAGCTTAAAAACAGTTGCGCGTCAATGGGAAATACGCCAAACGACTGATATATGACAGATTGACAGATTAGCAGAATTCTGTCATTATTACTTCGGGTGACTTGCCATGAGAAAAACCACGCTTTATCTCGAAGACGATATTGTAAAAAAGATTAAAGAACTTGCTATAGAAGAAGCGGGTTCGAGCATGACGAAAATTATCAATGACACGCTAAGGCAAGGCCTCGGCATTGAAAAAAGCAAGACGAAAAGGTTTTACTATATGAAAAAAGCGCATGGCTCCGCTAAATGCTTCGGGAAGACCGACCCGGTGGCATTTCAAAGAAAACTGCGCTCGGAGTGGGATTAGTGGCCGGCTACCTTTTAGACACCAATGCGCTGATTAAATGGTTCGGAAAATTCGAAGGGCACGAACATATAGCGCATCTCATTGAAAAGCCGGAGAACAGGCTTTTCACATCAATTATCTGTGTTCTTGAATTTCTGAACGGTTGCGGCGCTGAAGAAGCCGGTCTGCTAAAGAAGATCATCGGGAACGGCGATATCGAGGTTATTTCATTTAACGCTGTTTCGCAGGCTGAATCGGCGGCTGAATTAAGAAAGAAATTCGGATTGAAAACGCCGGATGCAATTATCGCGTCGGCAGCGCTCGAAAACAATCTCACTCTTGTGACATTTGACGCCGATATAAAAAAGAAGGTCAAAGCCGTGTTGGATATTTATTGAATCCGGATTCGCCAATAGGACGCCGGATTTGGGTTGAATTCAACATACAGCCCGCTTCAAGCCATAGCTAAAGCAAATCTGATATTGTTATAAAATACTACCTTTTTCTGACGGTGAAGCCGCGTTCGGTGAGCGTCACGACCGCGCGCTCGATGTCGTCGGCTTTTTCGAGGATGATGCTCAGGGCGCCGCCGCGCAGTTCGCGCACGTGCTGGACGTTGATGTTCCGGATGTTGATAGACGCGAGGCCGAGAGCGCCGGTGATTTCGCCTATGACGCCCGGCCTGTCTGCGACGTCGACGAATATTTCGTTCTCGGGTTCGAGAATGCCGCGGCCCTTTGCCGGCAGTTCCTCGCGGAAGCGGCGCGCGCTGTCGAATATTTCTGTCAGAGACGCCGAGTCGCCGCGCAGCACGGCTTCGGAGATTTCGTTCAGCGATGTTCCGAATTGCCCTATGACTTTGGCTATGTATTCCCGGTTTTCGAGGCAGATGTCGCGCCACATATCCGCGCTGCCGGAGGCGATTCGCGTCGTGTCGCGGAACCCGCCGGCGAGCAGCGGCAACGCCTTCTCGTGTCTGCCTGTTATGTCGGCGACGGAGCGGACAAGCGCCACGGCGACCATGTGCGGCAGATGGCTGGCCACGGCGACAAGCAGGTCGTGCTCGTCCGGCGGCATTATCATCACGCGCGCGCGCAGGGTCTTCCAGAACCGTTCGAGTTTCTCAAGCGCGATTATGTTCGTTTTGTCCGACGACGTAAGAACGCAGAGCGCGTTTTCGAAGAGAGTGTCGGTTGAGGCCTCGACACCGGATTCCTCTGAGCCTGCCATCGGGTGGCAGCCGACGAAGCTGACGCCTTCCGGCATCGCGCTTTCGCCCGCTCGAACTATCTGCGCTTTTGTGCTTCCGACATCCGTAACAATCGTCTTAGGTTCGAGACTGCCGGCTATGCGTTTCAAAATATCCGGAATCAGGCCGACCGGGGTGCAGACAATAACGAGATCGGCGCCTCGCACTGCTTCTTCCGGGTCTGTCGTCACGCGGTCCGCGATGCCGTTCGCGAGCGCATATTCAAGCCGCGCCTTGTTGCGGCCGCATCCGGTGACAGAGCCGACGAGTTCGTACTTTTTCGCCGTGCGCGCGATCGAACCGCCAAGCAGTCCAATCCCTATTATCGCAATATGTTTAAAGTATGGTTTCTCTGTATTGTTCATTATAATCAGAATTCGTTTCCTATATTTCCGTCATTATTTTTCTCATCATCGCAACCGAGAGCGGAACTTCATTCGCGGCCTTGCCGACTATGCCGCACTCGTAGCAGAGATAGCCGTCGAACCCGGCTTTTTTCAGCGCTTTGAAAATCGCCGCGAAATCGCGGTCGCCCTGCCCCGGCAGCTTCCGGTTGGTGTCGACGATATGGACGTGGCTGATCCATTCTCCGTTCGCCTCGATCGCGCCGATCAGGTTGTCTTCCTCGATCCCCATGTGAAAGAGATCGGCCATTACGCGCACGGCTTTGCTGCCCGACATCCGGCAGAGTTCCGCGCCCTGCCCGACCGTCAGCAGGAAAAACGATTCGTATCTGTTCAGCGGTTCGAGCAGAATCTTAACGCCAAGCCGCTCCGCACGTTGCGCGAGCATTTCGAGCCGCTCGGCGAACATTTTCTTGCGACTCTCGAAGTCTCCGTGATCGGGATAAAGGCGCATGAATTTTTTGACTCCGAATTCGGGGACGAGAACGAGCCCGGCGCCGCCGAGTTTCGCGCAGCATTCGATCAGTCCGGCGATGTCGGCTTCAGCCGTCGCGCGCTCTTCCATGCTGTCGCTGAGGATCGAGCCGCGGATTCCGCCGCCGCCCGGACACACCGACGAAGCGACTACGTTTTCTTCTTTTAATGTGCGGACCACTTCGTCCAGACGCTCGTCGAGCCCTTCGCCCCAGACCTCTACAGCGTCGAATCCCCAGTCTTTCGCGTCTCGCAGGAACCATTTGAAATCCTGCGCCGTATATAGGCCTTCCTGCAGTGATAGTTTCATCTTCAATACCTCTCAAACGAATGTAGTCCCCGCATTTTACACCATGCGGCGGGCGGCTTCAATCGAAAAAACAAGAGTTCCATCCGCGGCGCCGCTCTTTCCACTTTTCTGAACCCGCGACGCCGGCTCCTGTGCGCTATCTTTCATATCTCCACAATTGCTTCTTTTGCGGTTATAATTCTGCAAAATGAGTTGAGGAGCCGAATCATGAAAAGATTTTTATTCGCAATATCAATCGCTGCATCTTTTGTCATAGCCGCATCCGCCGCGACACTCGCGCAGACAGCGAAAGGACCCGGCGCGGCGCAGACCATTCTCGCCGACAAACTCACTGCGACTGAAGGCATTGCCGTCTGCCCCGACGGCAAGATGTATACGATCGACAACGGCAGCAAAATATACGAAGTCGTTGACGACACTACGGTGAAGCTGTTTGCGGAAGGCCTGACGAAAGCGGCCGGACTTGCCTGCGGCCCGAAAGGCGATCTGTATGCCGCCGAATACGGAGCGGGAAGCGTGGCGATGGTCTCGGCGGATGGGAAAACAAAGAAAACGCTCGCTTCGGGATTCAAGAATCCTAACGGCATAGCCGCCGCTTCGGACGGCTCAGTTTATATGTCCGACTCGACAGCCGGGGTTGTCGTTAAGATATTGCCCGACGGAACTGTTGAAAAGCTGCTCGACGGGATCAATTTCGCCAACGGACTGCTGCTCAGCCCGGACGAAAGCCTTCTCTACATAGCGCAGACAACCCCGAACAAGGTTATCGTCACGCCGCTGGCCGGCGAGAATAAAGGGAAGAAAAAGACTTATGCGAGCAAGCTTTCCATGGTCGACGGGATCACCGGCGATGCGGACGGCAACCTATACGCCTGCCTGTTCTCTAAGGGCGAGATTGCGAAAGTGGACAAAGACGGCGTTATTACGATCATCGCTTCCGGCCTTTACTCGCCAGCGACGCCGGTTATAAAAGATGGCGCTCTCTACATTACAGCCGTTGTGGGAAAAGGACTATATAAGATTCCTCTCGCTGCTGAAAAATGATTGTTGACAGCCGGTATTATTATGGCGATAGAAGCGTGAACGGATAGGCCGGGATATTTCTCAGAATCCAATACGCGATAATAATGCCGACCAGAATCCAGCCCCATACTGACGACTTAAAAACAATCGGCAACCGTTTGCCGCCGATCTGAAACAGCGCCTCAGACAACACACAATACCCCAAAAACGGCAGAGCTATAACCATGAGCGGATTCAGATGCAACGCAGCAACAAAATGCCCGTGGGCTAACTGATGGAGCGCGCGCAGAGTTCCGCATCCCGGGCAGTTCAACCCGGTCAGTGAATGAAATGCGCATTGGGGATATAAGCCACTCGACGCCGGGTCGAAAAAATATAGAATCGAAACCCCGGCGACGCCAACCATAAGCAACGTAGCGAATATAAAGATTGATTTTGTTTTTTTAGACATGAAATTTTTTCTTAGATAACTCTGAAATATTAATCACATTTTCACATTTCAGCGGAATACGCTGGTTGAGGCGGCGAAAACGCCAAATGATAGAAGCAATATGAGGCCTATTACATTGGCAATCACGCCGGCCACGATGCCGACAATTATCCATGTTCTGGCTTTTCCCGAAGCTTCAGTCGCTCCCGGGATATCGCCGACGTTTAACTTGGAATTCACTTGAGACGAATAAACAATCGAAACAAGCCCAAATGGAAAACAGCAGAAAAGAGTTGAAAGTATGCTCCACACAAGATAATTCGGAATTGGCTGAGCCAACGGACCCGTCTGCTGCGGGTTATAATACTGCCCCGCCGGAGCCGAGTATGCCTGCTGCGGTTGCGCTTGGGGCGCTTTTGTCGCGCCTATCGCCTGCCCGCAATTTGCGCAATATTGCGCTCCGTCATTATTTTTCGTTCCGCACTTGGAACAAAACATTTATGGCTCCTGATTTTTATAGTTACAATTTCTCAAGACAACAAGAGTTTCAGATGATTCTCCCCATACCCCTTGGAAATCTGAAATGCGGGATATGCGGCGTAAACGTATGCGTAGCATTGCCGATCGCGGATAGAATGAAAACCGCTATAGGGAATGCGATGCCGCAGATAGCCGCGACCCAGCACCATGTTTTCGCAGAATTAGCCGCAGCAGTC
>JBAYJY010000251.1:0-5225 GCA_041664945.1 bacterium
GAAATGAAAATACCGGGGCCTAAAGCTCCCGCCGCCCCGGGCGGACCAAAATCGCCGGAGAAGAAAAAGAAAAATGAAACAGAAAACAACGACACTGCCGAAGAAGAGTAAAAACGGAGATGTACGCTTGGCGACAGTCAGCGACGCCGAACAAATTCAAGCGCTCATTATGACATATGCAAAAAAGAACGAGCTTCTCGCGCGCTCTCTTAACGAGATTTATGAGAATATACGCGACTTCGTCGTGATCGAAAAGAAAGGCCGGATCATCGCCTGCGGCGCGCTCCACATCTGCTGGGACGACCTTTCAGAGATCAAGTCGCTCGCGGTAAGCGCGAGAAACAGAAGAAAAGGTTTCGGAAAAAAGATTGTCCTGTCTCTTTTCGAACAGGCGCGGACTCTCGGAGTGGCTAAAGTCTTCGCTCTTACATATCAGGTGGAATTCTTCAAAGCGATGGGGTTCCGCAAAGTGGACATGAACTCGCTCCCGAAAAAAATCTGGGTCGACTGCATTAAATGCTTGCGCTTCAACTGCTGCAATGAAATCGCTATGATTATTGAGTTGTGATCAAACCGGCGTGGTCATTGCGAGATAGCCGAAGGCTGTTGTTAGCCTTCCCCGCATGTGTTAAGCGGGGGAAGCCGTCCCGAACTCGATATATATGTCTTCGCGCCTAAACTTTTCGAAGAACAGCAACTGCTTCGTATCCGTTTATGCTGAAATGTTCCAACTCAATGCTTAGCCCGCATAATGCTTTTGCGCCGAGAATGAATTCCAGATAATCTTTAGCGGTCCAGACATGAAAGTGAATGCTTTCGCGCGCATGTATCATGTCTGAAGCTTTGCTCTCGACCTCTCCTTCAGCGGTTTTTAGAACCAACCTACCCCATTCCTCATAGTGCTCGCGATCCGAACATTCCGGACCTTCTTCGTAATCTCTTACAATATGTTCGAACGGCGTGACCCGGCGCCCTGAATCGAAAATATACCGCTTGTCGGGCGCGGTCAAAAAAAGTATGCCGGCTTTCTTCAAGACTCGCGTCATGTTCGAGATCGCAAGAATCGGGTTGCGGCAATGTTCGATATAGTGATTCGCGATAACATAGTCCAACGAGGCATCTTCGACGCTATCGAGCTTCTCGCCGTCGTCGATGATATCGACTCTGACGATGCCTTTGATTTTCTTGATTGGGTGTTCCTTAACGAGATCGCCGGCGGACATTCTGTCCACATAGAGGGTTTTCGCCGATTTGTGTAGCCTCATTGGCCTGTCCAACGCGCCGATCTCGATTCCGCGCATAAAACCTTTAATATACATGCTCGCCACAGACTCGCGATAAACATAGAGATCATTTACAACCGAGCCGAATATCTTCCTGAGAAAACCATGATAAATAATCCGGCGCATGAGATTCTTTGCTCTGTACGGTATAGCGGATTTAATTTGTTTAGCGATGCCAGCCATGTTCTCCCCTTAATCATTTTACTGATAAATTGCCGCATTAACAACGACCAGTCATTCTTGACAGATTTCACAACTCCCCATTCGACAACAACTGCCGTTTCTGTCTCCGCAAAGCCAATGTCATTAATTCTCCATAATCTCAATTCTTCCATCCAGGCAATAACAAATAATATATATTTCCAGTAAGCGGAAATGCGTTTGCGGCTTTTTATGGAATGATATAAAATACTGTAGAATAGAATTCAACTTTATTAAGTCAGGCCGGAAGATGAAAAAGTGCGTCAAAAAAGTTAGTAAGGCTGCCGGCTCGCTCGACATGTCCCGCAGAAAGGTTTCGACTATCGAAGACCACCTGCGTCCGGTTCAATCCGACCTTGATCAATCAGAGCTTGAAGAGCTTCAGACGCTCACCACTAAGCTTCTCGATGTCGGCGTCGCAATCAGCTCGGAAATCAACTTGTACGCGCTGCTCGTCCGCATCATCGAGGAGGCAAAAGGCCTTCTCCACGCGGAGAAAGGCACTCTCTATCTCGTCGATCCTGATAAGAATGAGCTTTATTTCCATGTCGTCGATGTGGACATGCTCAAAGAAGTCCGCATTCCGATCAATCATAAAAGCATCGCCGGCTATGTCGCTCTTAAATCAGAACCGCTCAATCTTGAAGACGCTCACAAGATTGAGAAAACCTGCCCATATAAATTCAACAAGGAAATTGACAAGAAAACCGGCTACCGTACGCAGTCAGTCCTGACCGTTCCGATGATCAACAATCACGGAGAAACCACCGGCGCCGTTCAACTGATTAACAAGATGAAGACCGGGAAAGTCATAACTTTTTCAGACCGCGACCAGAAAATCCTTATATCGCTGGCGTCGCAGGCTGCGGTCGCTATCGACAATGCGCAACTGTACAAGGAAGTCGGCGACCTGCTTAACGCCTTCGTTCGCTACTCCTCAAGCGCAATCGACGAACGGGACCCGGCCACCGCCGGACACTCGCGCCGCGTCGCCATGTACGCCGTGACCACCGCGCGCGTTATGAACTGCTTCTCGGAAGACCAGTTGAAAGAACTTGAATTCGCCGCATGGCTGCACGACGTCGGAAAAATCGGAGTCCGCGAGCACATTCTCACAAAAGAAAACCGTCTTTACCCGGAAGAAATGGCCAAAATTCATGAGCGGTTCAGATGCATCAAGCTCGCCGCCGAGGTTTTGTGCCTGAAACAACAGGCCGGTCTTTCACAAAAAGGTTGCGTCGCTCAAAAGAATAAGATTCTCGAGTGTTTCGATAACAGCAAGTCTGAAATCGACGCCGACCTCGCTCTGATCGAGCGTGTTAACAAAGCAGGATTCGTGCCGCCGGAAGATCAAGCCCGGATCGATGAGATCGCAAGAAAAACATATGCGGACGCCGACGGAAACGTTAACTGCTACCTGAACGAAAAGGAAGCAAGCGCTCTAAAAATAACGCGAGGCAATCTGACGGATCGGGAACGCGTGGCCATGAACGCCCATGTGGACAGCACTTTGAATATCCTTAGCAAGATTCCGTTCACTCGACGCCTGAGCCAGGTTCCGGATATAGCTTCCTGCCATCACGAAAAACTCGACGGCTCCGGATATCCTAAACGTTTGAAGGCTGCCGCAATTCCGCTGCAGGCGAAAATTCTGGCTCTCGTGGACATCTACGACGCGCTCACCGCTCAAGACCGCCCCTACAAACCCGCAATTCCGGTGGGCCGCTCTCTGAAAATTCTTCAGGAAGAAGTCGAAGCCGGCAGGTTGGATAAAACTGTTTTTAACGCGTTTGTGGATAATGAAGTGTATACGCTTGAAGATCCCGGCCCGGACGGAACGCAAGACTCGCGCCGGATTTTAGTTCCCTAACTGCGCATCAATTCCCTGATTATCAAAATCGCCGCTTTTTTATCGAGTGGGGAATTCATGTTCCCGCACTTGGGCGAATGGATGCAGGATGGACAGCCATCGTCGCATTCGCACTCTGCGACCAATTCAAGCGTTTTTTCGAGCAATTCGCCGATCCGCTCGTAACCTGTCTCAGAAAGCCCCATCCCGCCGTCGTAGGCATCGTGAATGAAAACCACAGGGCGCCCGCCGGTGTCCTGATGCGCGTCCGTCGAAACGCCGCCGATGTCCAACCGGTCGCACATCGCGAGAAATGGCAACATCGCTATCATCGCATGCTCCGTCGCGTGCAGTCCGCCGAGAAAATCCAACTTTTCAGCCAGAACGAGTTTCTTAATGCTTTCAGGAATGACGATCCAGAATCCCTGCGTCCAAAGCCTGTCTTCCGGTAGGTCCAGCTTTTCCTTGCCGATCATCGCGCTGTCGCGCTGCCGCATCTTCTTATATGAATGAACGCGGCTCACGACCTCAATATATCCGAAATGAATCGGAGCGCCGCCGGTCTTCTTGCTCCGTTCTGTCTTATCCACCGACACTATCTCCGACGAGAGCGAGCGCGTGTAATAACTCATCGCTTTCGGCGTAACGTGGGCGACCTTTTTATCGAGATCCAGTTTCTCGACGAAATAAGTTTCGCCCATGTGCAGATAGACGGCGCCGTCGTGCAGATACTCGAAGACGGTTGTTGCGTCCATGTGGCCGAGCAGATCGCCGCCGGGCGCGCATATAGCATACCGCTCGCTCGTCGTCGTTCGCAGATTGATGCGCCCCGCAGGATAATCCTCGCCGGTGTAGTATGCTCCGCCCCGCCGCTCGACCAATTCGCCGTCCCTGATCAGATTCCTGACGACCTTGACGAAATTCTCGCCGAACAGCTCCGCCTCCGATTTTCTAAGCGGCAACTCCGAGGCCGCAGCCTTAAGGTGCGTCTCCATGATATACGGATTCGACGGATGGACGATCGCCTGTTCGACCGGCCTGCCGAAAAAATATTCCGGACGCCTCATGAAATACTGGTCCAGCGGTTCCGGATACGCCACAAACACCGCGAGCGACTGCTTATCCCGTCTGCCAGCGCGCCCCGCCTGCTGCCACACGCTGGCTATCGACCCGGGATAACCGTTGATAACCGCGGCGTCGAGGCTGCCGATATCGACGCCGAGCTCCAGCGCATTCGTGCAGGTGACGCCCAGCAGAGCGCCTTCCGCAAGATCGCGCTCAATTGCGCGCCGCTCGGAAGGCAGATAACCGCCCCGGTAGGACATGATGCTTTCCGGGGAGACCGTGCCTTTCAGCAACTTATCGCGCGTCGCCTTCAGGATAACCTCGACGGTCGGCTTCGCGCGCGCGAACACTATCGTCCGCTTCAGCGCGTTCATGCAGTAGGCGAACAGATTTATCGTTTCGGTCAGCGGGCTTCTCCGCGTATCCTTCGAGCCTTTCATAAACGGCGGATTCCATAGGACAAACACGCGCCCTGCGTTGGGCGCGCCGCTCTCGGTTATCGCGGTTATAGGCCTGCCCGTCAGCCGTTCCGCGTGTTCCGCCGGATTCGATATCGTCGCCGAGCAGCAAATGAACTGCGGCTTTCCCCCATGATATTCGCATACCCGAATCAGACGTCTCAGCAGGTTAGCCACGTGTGAGCCGAATACGCCCCTGTAGGTGTGAATTTCATCTATGACGATATATTTGAGGCGCGAGAAGAACTCTCCCCAGAAGCGCGCGTGATTCGGGATGATGCCGATGGAAAGCATGTCCGGATTCGTGAGCAGAATACGGGCCTCGCGGCGCAGCGCCGTGCGGTCGTCGCGCGGAGTGTCGCCGTCGTA
>JBAYJY010000252.1:0-5220 GCA_041664945.1 bacterium
CCGCCGAGTTGCTTCGCCGCGCCAACTGCCGGCAGGACAAATTCGGCGGCTCTTTCCAGAACCGGATCCGCTTTCTCGACATCGTTCTCTCCGCCGCCGCCGAGTCGGCCGCTGATTTCGGAGTCCTTTTCGGCTCCCGCGTTTCGCTCCACGAACACTTCCAGGACGGGATCGGCTCAAAAGGCCCTGGGGGCAAAGATATTGACCTGATTGATATTCACGCAATCACAGGACACTTGATGAACGCCGGAGCTTCCTTTATCTGCGAAACAATGGGCATTCCCTATTATAATCCGGAATTCGTCCGCCCTTTCGCGGGAGCTAAGGGCGGGCACGACATCGTCATCAGGCACCACATGCTCGCCGGAGACATAAAATTCTGCCGCCCCGGCGTCGCCGTTATTAATTCCGCCAATTCGTTTCTCGGATCGGCGTTCGTCAATTACGCCGAAAACGATCTTCTGACGAAAACAACAGACCTCGTCGGACTCGGGCGCCAGAGCTTCGCCGATCCGGAAACTCCAAAAAAGATATTCGCGGGCGACATCGATTCCGTCCGCTGGTGCAAAGCCTGCAAGCAGAACAGTTGCTCGACATTGCTCCGGTCGCGCAAGGAAGTCGGTTGCGTTATCCACGATCCGTTTTACAGGAACCTGTTAAAACAGCCATAATTAGCTGGCGCGCCATCCGGGCGCGCGCGTAGCAATTACAAAAACATGAAGGACGGAATTATGTTAGATCTTAACGGAATAATACCCGCCACCGTAACGCCAATGACAGATGATTACGAGATTGACGAAAAACAACTGCTCGCCTATATCGAGTGGCTCAGCGGCTTCAAAGGCCTTAAAGGGCTCGCTGTCAACATGGACACCGGCGAGGGGCCTCACCTGACCGACGTGGAAAAAGTGAGCCTCATCAAGACGTTCAAGAGCCGGGCGTGCGGCGATTTCGCAATACTCGCCGGCATAAGCGGCCGTTCGACGCGCGAGGCATGCGATCAGGCGCGCGCAGCAGCGGAATCCGGCGCGGACGCGCTTGTTGTTTTTCCGCCTCCGGTGTTCGCCGGCGCCGCCCTCGGCCCGAAAATCCCTGTCGCTTATCACGAGGCCATAGCAAAAGCGGCAGGCCTGCCGCTTATCCTTTTCCAGTTGCAGCCCGCGCTCGCAGGCGCGATTTTCTCAAAGGAGACGCTCCTTGCCCTCGCCTCTATCGAACAGGCCGTCGCCCTCAAGGAAGCCTCTTTCGACGCCGTTACTTTCGTATGCACCGCCGAGATATTGCGCCGCGCGGACCGCAAAATAACTTTGCTTACCGGCAACGACAACTTCATATACGAATCGTTCCTGCTCGGCGCGACCGGCGCGCTGATCGGCTTCGGAACGATCGCTGTTCAGGAACAGATTGACATGCACCGAGCCGCCATGGAAGGCCGCGCGCAGGAGGGCCGCGATATTTGGGAACGCATCAGGCCGCTCGAAGAAACCATATTCGCCGTCCCGGTGCGCGACTACCGGGCGCGAATGAAAGCCGCGCTCGTCGAAATCGGCGTAATCAAATCAGCCGTCATGCGCCCGCCGCTCTTCGAAGCGGAAGAGCGCGAAAAAGAACTCATCCGCGCAGAGCTTAAGAAGCTGGGTTTAATTTGACAATGATATAGTTGAACTGAAAACCGCGACTGATCCAATATCCTCAAATAGAGTTCTGATTACAGAAAATAAACTACATTCTCTTCGAGTGAAAGGTCCAGTTCGTCTCCCGATTTCAGCGACCCGCCGCCCTGAAGCGTTTCGACAATTCTGATTTTCGGCCGAAAGTGCTGCTGTGAATCAAGAATCTCAGCTCGGAATACTGGCTCCCTGCCCTTGCCCTCATAGACGTCCAGCCGTTCCCCGATATCGTAGGGCCGCAGAATCGCGAAAAATGAACGCAGGATGTCGCCGGCGAATATTCGCCCTGCCCCCTGCGACATCAGACGTATGATCTTGCCGCGCATGAACTGAGTGCAGTATTCGTCGTACATATCGCACATTGAAACAATCTGAACGAACAGATGCAGGTCTTTTTCCGTTTTGCCGCCCGGATACCCGGAGCCGTCGATATATTCGTGATGGTTTTTGATTATGTTGCGCAACAGCGGCCGCTCCTCGTGGAGGATGGCGAGCTTTTGCTTCAGCAGGCTGTTTGAACCGTCCACATGCTGCTTGAGAACGTCGTCGATATGCCCTTTGATCGAAATTAGAATCTTCGGCTCCTTGAGAAAAACCACGTCGTGCATCAGGGCGCCGAAGAAACCGCTGACGACGAGTCCCATGTCGCCCTTCTTCATAGGTTCGAGGTCAGACGGGCAGCGGTCGCGGCCATAGTAATCGTAATAAAGCGGCGGCGCCGGCTTCCGGCCTCGCGGGTCGGTTATCTTGCGGACTTCTTCTTTGTTTTTCGAGCGCCAGACTTCCATTGCGCCAGCTTCCTCAGACCGTTTCCGGTTCAGATGCGCAAACGCCGCCAGCCAAAGGACGGATGTGTTCACAAGGTGGTCGTAGTATGTGTTTACTGTGCGCAGGTCGGACGGCCCGACGCTGAATGAGCCGACTTTATCGTAGCCGAATATATTGTCGAGCATCTCGACAGCCACCGTAGCGAGTCCCTGCACTTCGCCGCTGTAAGTGCTCTTTTCCGTCCCGAATATTTTCACCATCAGCCGATGGATCTGGTTGACGTACTGGTTTACCGTTTTCTTCGTCGGATCGAGGAAATCCTCGATCGCTTCGAGGTGTTTAGTGACGCGCACGAGTTTGTTCTTATCAACACCCCATCCTTCGTACATTGTTTTGACGATGGACGAGGTCAACTCGCTGCACGGATCGATCAACTTTCTTTTCGAGCGCGGCTCCCGGATCGGATCCACGCAGTAATAAGGCTCCGTTGCGGTTTCGAGAACTTTCTCGAGTTCCACAATCGTGAATTCGACTATTGGATTTTCTTCATCAGGCGGCATGTTAGGCGGCTGTTCGCTCATGCAATAGCTCCGCGCTTTTATTTCGATCTATAATACAACCGCGCGCCGGTCAAGTCAACGACACTCGGAGATTTGAGCCTGACGCGCGCCCCTATGGACGCCGCCTACCGGTTCTGCAAAGCCCGTCCGAAGCGGCTCGGCGCGTCGATTTCTTCTCTGAAAACAGTCGATCAAACTTATGCAGTTTTGTCCGGCGGCTTTTTCGCTTATTATGTCTCCGTTGGACAATTCATTCACGCCGGTTTAATCAAGAATTACCTCGCCGAATCAATGCATTAAATCCTATAACATATCCTGTGCCATTAATGCAAAATGCGACTTGATATTAAAAAGGCTATAGATCGCTAAATCAAGGCCCGCCGGGCGGGATCACAAATTCGACAAGTCTCTGGCCGTAGAAATCGGCGACCCACAGATTGCCGGTCCGCGGCGACAGGCCGATGCCTTTAGAACCGCGAATATCGCCGACAGCGGGTCCGCCGTTGGTTATCACGTTAAGGATATCGCCGCTTGTATTGAATATCTGTATCCGGTTGTTGCCGGCGTCGGCGACATATATGTTGCCTGCCGCGTCAACCGTCAGGTCGGTCGGATTGTTGAAATAGCCGTAAGCTGAACCTGCGCCATGCCCGATCTTGGCGGACGCCACTTCATTTCCGCCGGAGTCGTACGCGCGAACTACATTGCCGATGTCATCCGAGACATATATAAGGCTGTTGGAAGGATTGTAAACAACCCCGTGCGCTCCTGGAGTAGGGAATGAATTGATCACGTTTCCAGACGCCGGATCGACGTTATAGATTTTCTTATTCAATGAAGCGACAAGAATATTGCCGCCCGCGCCCCATTCCATCTTCCATGGTTGAGGAACAGGCATCGGCCTCAAAGCATTTCCGGTGGTCGTGTCGACTTCCTGAATGCGATCGGCGTAGTCGACAACATAAAGCCGGTCCGCGCCGTTTTTATAGAGAACGCCAGTTGGCGTCCTGTATTGTCCGAGCAAAAAACCAAACTCGCCCCAGATTGAGTAGAAAACGCAGTTTTCATCGAAAACAGAAATGCGGCTGTTGTCCGTATCCGCTACATAGATGTAGTTAACGCCGCCGGGAGCCGAGCCGCCGAGAGCGAGATCGCCTGGCCTGTTCACATACCCGAGTTCATTCGGCGGGTGATAAACGGCGCCCTGAGCCGCGCAGACTTTGCCGGCGCTCAGCGGCGTCTTGCTTGAAGCCGCGTGAGCTTCGTTCGAGAAATTACTTTCGACTCCGCCTGCGACTTTCAGAGCTTTTATTTTGTAATAGTAAGTTACCCATTCGGTGACAGCGTTGTCGACATAAAATGTTTCGCCGAAATTGGTAGTTATAAAATCCGGCGGTCCAGCGTACACGCCCGGTGTAGTCGAGCGCCAGATTTCATATTTAAGCGCCATCGGATCAAGCGGGCGGCCATCTTCGTATGTAGTTATCGCCGGCCACGTCAGTCTGATCTGATTGGGCTCGCCGACAGCCGTAAGAACAGGCGCTTTCGGTTTTGCGCTGAGAACGCTGATCGCGCCCGTGTCGTCCGAGATCGCGCCGACCGCGGCGTGGATCAGGCCGTTTGTGAATTCTGTTGACGGCTGGAAGAAAGACGTTGCTGCCGGCCCTGCAATTCCGATCGGGTCTAACGTCGGGATTGTTGACCAGGAAGCAGCTTCATCCTGCCTGAAGTTGTTGTAAGCGTCATATCCGGCGGCCCATACGTTCAGAATATCGCCGACCGCCATTGAGCGGGCGCCGACAACGCTTCCCGCGCCATTCGCGGCATCGCGTATAATAAGCGTCGCGAGAGGCCCGAAAGTCCATGTCGGGCTGTTAATCACAGCGCTTTGCGACGCAATTGCGCCCAGGTTGTCAACGCGCAGAATTATCGGGCCTTCCGGTTTCGTGTCCGTCAGCGTCGCTAACGCGATGCCGGAAATAAACTGTGTTCCGGACAAAGTCGCTATTCCGGGTCCGCCCGGCGTCACGCCTGTTCCGCTCCATGTCAGGCTCGCTAGCGTCCCGTTCAGCGCTGTCAGACGCACGTTCGAATTGTAATCCGTTTTCACGCCGCCCAGCGAGTTGAGAGCGGTTACCGTGACTTGCGTTCCCTGCCCTGCCGCGAGCGCGGTCGGAGAGGCTACGATTAGGAAATCAGCGAGAGGTCTCGACGTCCAGTCA
>JBAYJY010000253.1:0-5192 GCA_041664945.1 bacterium
GACCGTTTTTTCGCGGATCACAAGCAGTTTTATCTTTCCGCTGAGAAGGGAAAGATGATCAAGGATATGACCGGCCTGGTCACAAACCGGGTCGAGGAATTATATGATCGCAAATTCGATGATACGGCGCGCGCGTTCAAGGAACTGCTTGTCGACACGGCGCGAGGACTGACGCCTGCTGAAAAGTTCGAAGAGGCCATTTCTGGACTCAGCGCCGGACAGGATCGCTGGGCGGAAGAAATTTACGAAAGATTGGACAACGATATAAGTTCGTTGAAATCGGCTGTCGAGGCGATGGATGCCCGGCGGCGCGAAGATGTTGAACGGCTCGAAAAAGAGTTTGAAGCGCGTTTGAGTTCCGGTCTGGAGTCATTGTACAGGCAACTAACGGCTGAAATGACCGGACGCATGGACGGCCAGAAGGAAGAAATCACAGAGGCGCAACGCGCTCTTGAGGAAAAAATCGAGTCGCGCGTTATGGCGCTCGGCTCCGGCGTTCAGGAACTCGAACACAAGTTGGAGAAATCAATAGATTCGCTCCGCGAGTTGCTTGTCGAGCGAATGGCGGCGGAGTCCGAGGCCCGTTCAAATGAACTTCGCGCTGAATACACAGCGATAATGGAAGCTTTGCAGGAAAGCGTGACGAGTGGAATCGCGGTGATAAAAGAAGAAATGGAAGCTGAAGCGTCATGGCTGCGTGAAGAAATCGATACGCGTCTGAACGCTGCAAATGAACAGGCTGCAGGATTGCAGGCTGCGATAGAAACACGCCTGAACGACGTTGATGAAAAGGCAGCCGGCCTGCAGGAATCAGTTGATTCAAAACTTAACGACGCCGAAAAGAAGACTTTAGCTGCAATACAATCTTTGCGAGAGGATGTCGGTGAAGTATGCGTCAACGCTGTGCGGCATGAAGAATTCGCCGCTGAACAGGGCCGCAACGCTGAAAAAATAGAATACATCGAGAAACTGATTAATAAAAAGACCGATGAAGTTGCCGCGCGGATACCTGCGCTCGATCCTGCGGCAGTGCGAGCCGAACTTCTTGATCTCATGCAGTCATTAGCGCGGCATGACGACCTTGAAGCTATCCGCGAATCGGCGGTTCGCGAAGCTAAAACCGACTCCACGAAAGAAATCGACCTTCTCGCTTCAGTGATCGCTGAAGGCAGGGATGAGTGGGAATCGGCGATTAAATCCTTCGAGGACCGCTTGGGAGCGCTCACGGCTTCAGTCGAGACGGAAATCAAATCGCAATTCGAGCTTGTGCCGTTGAAAAGCGAATTGGAGACGTTAAAGGAAGAGACGCTCGCCGAATTGTCTGAAAAGTTAAATGAAACGACGCGCGGTTTGGAAGACAAACTGAACGAGCTAAGCGAAACAATTCCGGCCAAAGATATTGAAGTGCATGTGCACAGGCTGTTGGATTCATTCCGTGAGGAAACGGAAAACGTGAGCCGGCTCGAAAGCGCAGTGGAGAAGACCGCCGAGCAATTCAGTGAATTCGAGCGCAAGCTCGGCGCGGATTTTACAATTGAAGGCCTGATATCGTTCAAGCAGACAGTTTTCAAGGAAGTGCTGGACCGCGCCGCTGAGATGCTGATAGACGCAGAGAGGCGGCTGATGGGATTCGGCGAGGAGATTGAAACGGGATTCGGGAAGACACGCGAGGAAACCAGGCGTCTGGACGAAAGCCTCAAGGGAATCGCCGATAGAGTGGAAATGAAAATATCTGAGATTTCCGGCAGTCTCGTCTCGCCGGAAGCGCTTGATGAGATCCGAAGCGAAATCGGAACTCGTCTCGAATCGGCGGCGGACGGCTTCAAATCAGGAATTGGAGAGCTTGCCTCCGAACTGGGCCGGCGAATAGATGAAGTTGAGAATAAAGTATCGGTGACGCCGACGCCGGCGCCGGTGATAGTTACTGACGAAATGAAGCAGTTGTTGGCGCAGGAAATAGAGCGGCTCAAAGATGTCGTTGAACAGCAAATCGCGGAAATCGCTGGAAGGAAACCGGAAGGCTCGGCGACACAAATGCCTGATATTGAGGCGATGATAGACATCAGGCTCGGTGAGATGCGCGAGGAAATACTCCTTGAATTCGAGGAAGGCGGGGGCGCGCGCGAACAGAAAAGCGTGCCGGCTGTCGACATGGACGCGATTTCAGCGCGAGTGATGGATGACGTAATAGCCAAGGTTCGCGAGAGCGGCCTGATCAAGCTCATGTTCGACCCGGAGAGGCTCGCTGCGACAGCGGCCGGCATGCCGGAAAATGCGACCGAGGAACAGATCGCCGCTTTTATCGGCAGCGATGTCGAAAAGAATATAATCGGCAAACGTTCAGAGCGTGACATTTACACGGATGACAACTTCTGCATCGTGAAAAAAGGCGAAGTGATCGACAACGAGGTCATTCGCCGCGCCCGCGATTACGGGAAATTCATCGAGCTGACTTTGGATTTTCAGGATAAATGATCCTGAGTCCGGAATAATGTTTCACACTTTGAAATTTTGGTAAAATTCAAAATATTATTGTAAATGCGCAGTGCGGATTGTTATTAAACTTGTTTTTCAGGCAGGCGGCGGCAACAAATGACATATAGCGAAACGGCTGAACATGGAGTTGTATGCGTCACCGGGGCTTCAGGCTTCACCGGTTCGACTGCGGTCGATTATCTATTGCTGAATGGATATTCCGTTCTTGCGACCGACCATCCGGACTGCGGATTCGAAGCTGTGCGCGAGCATCAGAAGTTTATGGATGCGAATCCTGATTTCTACCGCGGAGTTACGCTGAAAATAGTTCCGGCCGACCTTACGAAACCCGCCGAGCTTGCGTCGATGTTTCAAAGCGGCCGCGTGAGGTATCTTCTGCATCCCGCCGCGGTTTTCAGTATGAGCGCGCCGAAGAAGCTGCTGCAGGCCGTAAACGTCGACGGAACGAGGAATCTTCTCGACGCGGCGGCGGCCCACGCGCCTGAACTGCTCGGAAGCGCGGTTTGGAGCACGGCGCTCGTTTATGATGTTCCGAAACGCCCAGGCCCGATCACCGAGGACGACCCGGTGAATCCGAACAACCTCTATGTGGAATCTAAACTTGACGAGGAAAACGTCGCGCTTGAATATGAAAAGGGCGGCATGCCGCTTGTCATTCTGCGGACGGCGTCGGTTTACGGGCCGCGCAGCTCTTATGGAATATTCAAAACGCTGAAAACATTGTCGTGGAGTTTCCTGTTGCCGGCTTTGCCTGTGCCGGGGCTTGGGAGGCGAGCGGTGCACTTCGCTCATATAGATGACGTGGTCGCCTCAGCGCTGCACCTTGTATATGTGATGGCGCATCAGAACATATCCGGCCGCGCGTTCAACGTTGCGGATAACACGCCGATGTCGATGATGGACGCTATGAAAATCGCCGCGGAAGCGCTGCGCGTAAAACCGCCAGTGTTCAAAATGCCGGAAAAGGCGCTGAAGACAATCGCGGAATTCGTGCCTTACGGCAAAACCGTGCCGTTCTTCATGCTCGAACGCGAGGATGTTCCATATTTCTTCCGGGATATGATGTTTGACACAACACAGCTCATGAAAACCGGCTATTGCATGAAATACCCTGAAACCAGTCTCGGTCTCGATGCGACACTCGATTGGTACGCGCGGAACGATAAAATGGAAAAAATCTGGTACATGATGCATCCGGGATGGCGTAAGTACTGGAACAATCTCAGGCCTGAAAACCGGCCGTTTGCCGATTATAAGCTCCTAATCGACCGCTCAAGCAATTATTCCTGTATATAAAACGATCAATATCGCATTGTTTTCTCGTTCCCACGCTTCGCGTGCGAATGGCAGAAAGGGACTCTTTACGCGCCTTTTAAACATTCTTGAAAACCGGCGTCGATTTTAGCTTTTTTAGCCGCGCGGCGGAATTCAAGCCGATTTTTTTGTTGACAGCAGGCGAGCGGTTGGGATAGGATGTTCATGCCAAACTTAATTTGCACCTATGCCAACTACTATATTGAACTGGAGGCAACAATGCCGGGTAAACTATTGTGGACGCCGTCGCGTGAGCGCATCGAAAAAACGAACATGTTTAAATTCATGCAGTTCGTGAACTCGAAGCGCAAAAAGGTTTTCAGAGAATACCCCGAGATGTACCAGTGGTCGATCGACAAGATGCAGGAGTTCTGGGTCGACATGTGGGAGTACGCTGATATTATCGCTTCAAAACGATACGATGCAGTGATAGACGACGAGAAAAAGATGCCCGGCGCGAACTGGTTTCCCGGAGCCGAACTGAATTTCGCAGAAAATCTGTTGCGCTACAGAGACGATAAGGTCGCGCTCATTTTCAAGGGCGAGGCGATGGACAAGGCGATTCACATCACTTACGCCGAACTCTACGACAGAGTGGCGCGCCTCGCGAAAGCGATGCGGGATTACGGCGTCGTCACCGGCGACCGCGTTGTCGGCTTCATGCCGAACATGCCCGAGACGATTGTCGCCATGCTGGCCGCGTCGAGCATCGGAGCCATCTGGTCGTCCTGCTCGCCCGATTTCGGAATCAAGGGCGTTCTCGACCGCTTCGGCCAGATCGAGCCGAAAATCCTTTTCACAGCGAACGGCTATTCTTACAACGGAAAGAAATTCAGCTCGCTCGACAAGGTGTCGGGCATTCTCAAGGAACTGCCGACACCGCCGCGCGTTGTCGTCGTTCCGTACACCGAGGAAAACGCGGACATCAGCAACGTTCCGAACGCGATACACTACAAGGATTTCACTTCGCAGGAATCAGGCCTCGAAATCAAGTTCGAACAGCTTCCGTTTATGCATCCGCTGTACATCATGTATTCATCAGGCACGACCGGACTGCCGAAATGCATGGTGCAGAGCGCGGGCGGCATTCTCATCAACCAGATCAAGGAATTGAAACTGCACACGGACGTGTCGCGCGATGACAAACTGTTCTATTTCACGACCTGCGGATGGATGATGTGGAACTGGCTGACCTGCGGACTCTCGCAGGGTTGCGCGCTGATTTTGTTCGACGGCTCGCCGTTCTACCCGAATCCCGGCGTGCTGTTCCAGCTTGCGCAGGACGAAAAGATGACGATTTTCGGAACGAGCGCCCGCTATATCGCTTCAGTCGAGCAGGAAGGCGTCAAGCCGAAAGACGATTACGACCTGAGCAGCCTCAA
>JBAYJY010000254.1:0-5096 GCA_041664945.1 bacterium
CTTCGTACAGCGAACGCGAGGCGGCGAAAACAGGTCTTGTGATTAAGGACGGCCATAGTTTGCTCGGGATGCTGGCGGGGAAGTGAAGGTTTATTTGGACGCAAAGCGGCCAGCCGAACGTCCAAGTCTGCATTCCCACGCAAAGCGTGGGAACGAGAATAGCGGCTTCGCCGCGAAAACTAAGCATCAAAACGAGAATACGGGTTTATATGTCTGACATCACTAACATCATAAAGAACAAAGCGCTTGAAATAGATAAGCGGCGCGGGCTGTTTCCTGAGGCCGGCGGGCGGGTGATCGTCGGCGTGTCCGGCGGGGCCGACTCGTCCTGCCTTCTGCACGTTCTGCGTTCGCTCGGCGGCGAACTCGGTTTCGAGGTTGTCGTCGCGCACCTGAACCACGCCGCTCGGGGCGCCGAATCTGACGCCGACGCGCGTTTCGTCGAATCGCTCGCCGCCGAATACGGCCTTGAGTTTGTTGTCGATAAGCTCCGCCCTGAAGACATCGTGACGGCGAAGCGTAAATCGCCGGAGGCTGCGTGGCGCGAACTTCGCTGCAAGTTCCTGCACGACACCGCCCGCGCTAAGAAAGCCTCTCGCGTCGCGCTCGGCCACAACGCCGACGATCAGGCGGAAACCATCCTGCTGCGCCTCATCCGCGGTTCGTCTCCGACCGGCATCCTCGGCATGGATTCGATCTACGGAATGGTCATCCGACCGCTCCTGACGGTCTCGCGCGCCGAAATCGAAGAATACTGCGAGGAGCACAAACTCGCTTTCCGAACGGATTCAACAAACGCCGACGTGCGCTTCCCGCGCAACCGGGTCCGCCATAGGCTGATTCCCTATCTCGGCGAGGAGTTCAACCCACGAGTGCGCGAAAATATTTTCCGGTTCGCCGCGATGCTGCGCGCCGACGTCGATTTCATCGAAACGATAGCGAACGCGGCGCTCGCCGAAGCGCTCATCTCTCGCACGGACACGCGGATCGTCCTGAACCCCGAATCGCTCGACCTGCCGGAACCGATGCTCTCGCGCGTGTTGCGCAACGCCGCGCTGAGAATCCTCGCGACTGACGGCTGGCGGCTCGACGCCTCGCACATTGAAGCGATGATGAATATCGCGCAGACGCCAGTCGCCGGAAGAGCGGCCGCCCTGCCCTGCAACGTCGTGATGATTAAGAAATACAATGAAATTGTGATCGAGCAGACGGACGCCGCCGCCCGCGAATCAGCGGACCGGTTGGAGACAATCGAATCGGCGATCCTGATTCACGACGGAAACGCCGCGCCCGACGGGTTTCCGTTCGAGTTCGACATGAATATCTACGATGTTAAATCCGGCGAGACAGACGCCGTGATCAAAGGCAACCGCGATCCGATGACCGCTTACTTCGACCGCGACCTGCTCGGCGATTCGTTCAGAATCCGCTATTGGGAAAAAGGCGATTCGTTTCAGCCGCTCGGAATGGACGGCGAAAAGCTTATCTCGGATTTTTTCATCGATGCGCGAATCGACCGGAGCGACCGCGCGGACATCCCGCTGTTGCTGAGCGGCGACGACATCGTCTGGGTCGCCGGCAAGCGGATCAGCCACAAATTCCGCTTCACGGACGCTTCACGCAAAATACTTAAAATCACCGCAAAACGAATTAAGCGAGACTAAACAGAACAGATTCCAGATATAAACATAAGGATATCTGATTATGCCTGAAACTCAGATGTCTGGCAGGAACGTATCCTTTTATCTCTGAAATACGATTACTGATGGGTGCCATGCACAAAACGCTTTCTTTTGTGCATGAAGAGACAACTTTCAGTTGGATTTCTTCTTTGTACGCTGTTGTCCACAGCAGGAAAGAAGGGAATTGTTAACTAAACATCCCCGGCACATGCACAAAGGAAAAAGCTTTGTGCATGGCACCCGATTGTAATGGCAGAAAAGATACAAAAACACTATCTGAATATTGGTCTTAAATCATGAAATGAAATGGTTTTGACGTCAGGCGGCTTTCATCGCCTCATCCATGATGCCGGTGAAACGCGTTCGCACCTTCTCCTGCTGCAGGACTTTGCTCAGGATCGAGAGATAGGCGTGGAACAATTCGTTGCGCTCGACATTCTCCGCCAACTCAATTTTGTTCAGCGGCCCGATCAACTGAATCAAAAGAACCGATACCGCATCGTCATAGTGATCGATGTCGCCTGCGCGGTTTCTTATCGCGTTCAGCGTCGTAATAATTCCATCGAAGATATTGTTGAAATGGTTGCGCGAAACGCCGATGCAAACCTGCTTAACAGCGTTCGCGGGATATTTTTCAGTAAGTTTAGCGCCGATCGCCTTCGTTAATAATGCTAAAAAGCTATTAAATTCGATATCAATCTCTTTTACCAATTTACTTCTCCTGAGTAATACTGCCACTAATCTATCACTCTTTATAAGCTTTGACAACTACGCCATAAAAATAAATATTCTTTTGTTATCAGTCATAAATCGGTTAAACTCAAAACAGGGCGCAGTGATAGAAATATGCTGTGAAAACTTTTTTTTGCGGACCGCAACCTTTTCGGGTTCCCGGGTGTCTCATCATTTAGCAGCGAATCGGCAAAGCGAAATAAAACGAAATGAGGAATTGAAATGATGAAAAGACGAATTAACATGTTTTTGATCGCGGCAATAGCGTTTATCGCGTTCGGCGGCGCTGTCGCGCGCGCGGACGGGATGCTGATTCCCGGTCCGTGGCCGCCGCCCCGCCCGATTATCGAAATCGAGCCCATGTTTCACATCAAATACCACCGAGTAAACGTCGCGATCAACGATCAGACTGTAAAAACCAGTGTGGATCAGGTCTTCAAGAGCGAAAGCCGCAACGAGATGGAAGCCACCTATCTTTTCCCGCTCCCGGAAGAGGCGGCCATCAATGAGTTTTCGATGGACGTCGACGGTCATGACGTCAAAGGCCGCCTGCTCGACAAAGACGAAGCGCGCCGCATCTACGAGGGCATCGTCCGCCACCGCAAGGACCCCGCCCTCCTCGAATACGTCGGCCGCGGCATGTTCCGCGCAAGCGTTTATCCAATCCCGGCCCACGGCGAAAAACGCATCTCCATTTCATACAACGAGCTCGCCCGCGCGCGCGGCGAACAAACCTACCGCTACGTATACCCGCTCTCCACCGAAAAGTTTTCAACGCAAAATATCGATTCGGTTTCCGTCCACGTTGTAATTAAAACTACAAATCCTTTAAAGAACATATATTCGCCGTCACACGCGATCTCGATCCGCTGGCACGGCAACAAGGAAGCGGAAGTCAGTTATGAAATCTCCAACGCGCGGCCCGACCGCGATTTCGAGCTCTACTATTCCGTGTCACGCGACGATGTCGGCATAACGCTGCTGACGGACTATTCGGCTGCCGACGGCGGCTTCTTCCTTCTGCTCGCGTCGCCGAACGTCGATACCGGCAAAAACGCCGACCCGAAGGACGTCATTTTCGTTCTCGACCGCACGGGCAGCATGAGCGGCGACAAAATCAGCCAGGCCCGCGATGCTCTAAAGTTCTGCCTCCGCTCTCTTAACGCCAAAGACAGGTTCAACGTTATCCCGTTCAACGAAGCGCCGGACCCGATGTTCAAGTCTCTCGAATCAGCAAGCAGCGAGAACATAAACCGCGCGGTCGACAACGTTGGTTCGATCGACGCGCTCGGCGGAACGAACATTGACGAAGCGCTCCGCGCCGCGCTTAAATTCAAATCCGGCTCCGACCGCCCGACTTACATTCTGTTCCTTACGGACGGACTGCCGACTGTCGGCGTCACCGACTACGAAACCATCCTCAAAACCGCTCGCGACGGATCGAACAAAAACACGCGCCTTTTCGTTTTCGGCGTCGGCTACGACGTCAACGCGCACCTGCTCGACAAGCTTTCCTCGCAAAACCACGGGACGAGCGAATATGTGAAACCGAACGAAGATATTGAAGTGAAGGTAAGCGACATGTTCCGGATGATAAGCAGCCCGGCGCTGACGGAGGTTGCGATCGACTTCGGCAAAATGGGCGCGTTCGACATAGTTCCTACGCAGTATCCTGACCTGTTCAAAGGAACGCAGTTGATAGTCGCCGGACGGTTCAGGCACACCGGCCGCACGACGGTGAAAATGACCGGAACAGCCTCGGGACGCGACCGCGAGTTCACTCTCGAACAAAAGATCGGCGACGACGACAGAAGCTCATTCATCCCATCGCTGTGGGCGTCGCGCCGCATTGGCGTCCTGCTCGATGAAATAAGGCTGCACGGCCAGAACAAGGAACTTGTCGACGAGGTAGTTCGGCTCAGCAAGCGCTACGGCATCATCACCGAATACACGTCATTCCTCGTCGAGGAGCCGGAAACGCGGGTTTTAAGCGCGCCTGCCGCAGAAGCAGCCTTAAGCGCCCGCGTATCGGACAATGTCGTTGCGGCGTCGAAGAATGAGTCAGGCAGTTGGGCTGTCAACCAATCTGTGAACAACAGCAAAATGAAATTCTCCGCCGCGCCGATGACTCAGGTTCAGACATACTTCGACAGGGAGGGCAAGACCGTCGAAATCAACAACGTGCAAAACATCAGCGGACTCGCCTTCTTTAACGACAAGGGCCAGTGGACGGACAGCAGATATAATGAAGACATCACTATTATAAAAATCAAGCCGTATAGCGATGCTCAGTTCGCGCTTATTAAAGCGATTCCTGAGCTTGCGCCTCTGTTCGCGCAGGGCGACCGTGTTCTCATCGTCATAGGAAAAACAGCGATCCTGACCGATCCGAAGGGCGACGAGAAACTGTCCGACGATCAGATCGAGCAGTTCAAAAAGGATAAAGCGAAACTGTTATGATGATCTTATGACAACTGAGTAAAATGGAATTCTAAAAGGGGCGCGGAGATAGCGCCCCTTTTTTGTTGTCGTTGAAATACGAAGCTTCTGAAAAGTCATGATTATCCGTTCGCTTTCCTCATCCGTTCGCTTTTCTCATCCGTTCGCTTTTCTCATCCGTTCGCTTTTCTCATCCGTTCGCTTTTCTCATCCGTTCGCTTTTCTCATCCGTTCGCTTTTCTC
>JBAYJY010000255.1:0-5036 GCA_041664945.1 bacterium
AAACCTCCTCTGATTTTAAATATTCCCGATATATGATATTATATTGAATCGTTGGAAATATTCGCTTCATTGGAGATGCCTGCCATGTTTTGGGACAAGGAAAAAGAAACACTCGACAGGAAACAGATTGAGGAATTGCAGTCGGAGCGGCTGCGCGAAGTTGTCGCCCGCGCCGTGAAGTCCGAATTCTATTCAAAAAAGTTCAAGGAATGCGGCGTCGACCCCGGCTCAATCCGCGGGCTTCAGGACCTGGCGAAGCTGCCTTTCACCGCGAAACAGGACTTGCGCGACCATTTCCCGTTCGGCTTTCTCACGGTTGACAGGAAGCAAATCGTGCGTCTGCACGCGTCTTCCGGCACCACCGGCAAATCGACCGCCGTTCTCTACACGCGCAGCGACCTCGACAACTGGACGGAGATGCTCGCCCGCTGCCTCACGATGTCAGGCGTGACCGCGGACGACGTATTCCAGAACATGACGGGCTACGGGATGTTCACCGGCGGCCTCGGCATGCATTACGGCGCCGAGCGGGTAGGGGCGCTCGCTATTCCGATGGGGGCTGGAAACACAAAGTGGCAGATCGCGAACATGAAGGCGTACGGGACGACGGTTTTTCACGCGACGCCGAGTTACGCGCTGCACCTCTGCGAGGAGATCGCCGCTGAAGGGATCGATCCGCGCAAGGATCTGAAACTGAGAATCGGCCTGCTTGGCGCCGAGCCGTATTCTGAGGGCACGCGCAAAAAGGTTCAGGACGCGCTCGGCATAGACGTGTTCAACTCGTTCGGGCTTTCGGAGATGAACGGGCCGGGCGTGGCGTTTGAGTGCGAAGAAAAGAACGGAATGCATTTATGGGAAGACCATTACATATTAGAGCTATTGAATCCGGCGACTCTCGAGCCGGTGGCCGAGGGTGAGAAGGGCGAGATGGTGATGACGACGCTGACGCGCGAGGGGATGCCGCTGATCCGCTACCGTACGCGGGATCTGACCTCCGTGTTGCCCGGCGAATGTCCCTGCGGGCGGCATCACAGGCGCATCGCGCGTATCACCGGACGCAGCGACGACATGATGATCATCAAAGGCGTTAACGTTTTCCCGTCGCAGATCGAGGACGTGCTGATGGCGATGCCGGAGGTCGGCTGCAACTATCAGATCGAGCTGATGAGGAAGGAAGGCGCTGACCATATCGTGGTGAACGTCGAGGTCGGCGAGACATTCTTCAAGGGAGACATAACAGATTTAAACAAGTTGCAGCGCAAGATACAGGAGCGGTTGCGCGAGGAGACGCTTGTTAAGCCCGAAGTGAGGCTGCTGGAGCCGAACGCGCTGCCGCGCAGCATGGGCAAGGCCGTCCGGGTTGTTGACAAAAGAGAACTGTGAGGAGCAAATAAAATGGCGTTACAGGTAAACGTATTCATGCAGAATCAGCCGGGCCGCTTGGCGAAGATGGTTCACGTCATGGCGGAAGCCGGAGTAAATATCAGAGCGACGACGATCGCATCGTCCGAGGGATTCGGAGTCGCAAAATTTTTGGTCGACCGGCCGGCGGAAGCGGCGGCTGCGTTGAAGGCCGCGGGGCTGTCGGCGGCGCTCCAGAGCGTTGTCGCGGTGAAGATGGACGACAGAGCGGGAGGGCTCGATAAAATCCTTCCGCTGCTCAGCGCGCAGAATGTGAATGTCAAAGACGCTTACGGGTTCATACTCGCAAGGGGCTCCGAAGCGGTTTTTGTTTTCGAGGTGGAGAACCCGGACGAAACGGAAAAGTTTCTGCGTGAGGGCGGCTGCGAAGTCATGACCGCCTACAGCCTGTACGGACTGTGAAAGAACAAATGGCGGCCTTAGGCGCTGGGCGCTGATATGTGGCTTTAAAGCCGCACCCTGTTGCAAAAAAACCACAGTTTTTGTAAACAACAACCCCAATGTATTATTTGTTGAATTAGAAAAATGGCTTTATTACTGGTATAAATAATTCCAACAGTTTATCGCCGGTTAGCATGATTTTTGATCTATACAACTATTGTATTCTCTTAACATTGTAGAAAAGTAAGTCCGAGGCTCCGGATATAGCGGCAATTAATTCGTAGAAATCCGGGTTCAGAAAGCGAGGCAGTGATGAAAGGGAAAATGAGTCACGGCTTTGACTCTAACTTTTCAAGACTTCTAAATAGGGCCGGCGCAACCGACAGGCGCTTTATTCATTCGTGGAAATTTTTATTTGTCGCGCTGATATTCCTGTTGGTTGCGATTGCGATTCAGCGTGAAGCGGCGGCTGACGGGCTTTCAATCGGTCTATATGGGGCATATACCGAGTTGTCGCAGAAAGCGGTGATAATCTGCGGCGCTTCCCAGGAAACGCTATATCTCTCGACGACTTTCAAGAGCGACGTCCCTTTAGCCGACCAAGTTTGGATAGTGCCCGTGTTGTCAAAAACGCCGCCTGTTGTGGAAAAAGGCGATCATAATATGTTTGAAATTCTTCCATACGCAATCGCTTACGCCATCCATGATCGTGAAAGAAATCGCGGATACGCGGGACGGGTTATCGTCTACAAAGAAACCCAACTCGACATTTACAACACGGCGGTAATTGAAGTTGATACCTTAGCGGAATTAGTCGGATGGCTGGAATCGAAAGGGTATATTGTTCCAGACGGCGTGAAACCGCTATTGGATTACTACGTACAGAAAGACGCATATTTTGTGGTCAATCGCATAGACCTCAAGACAAAACACTCTAAAAATTACGGGAAGATCGAATTTTATAAAAATTTCGGAAACTTGAGTCTTAAAGAACAATACGATGTATTGGACGGCATTCGTATCACATCTGCTTTTGGCGAAAACTTCAACTATGAAAGCAGCGATCTTAAAAGCTTAATCAGCAAAAGCGAGTTTGTGGCGCTACGTCAACTGTATGAGCGCGCGCATGAAGAAGGCATTGAGCGGCCAGAGGAGCAGGAAAGACTGGGAAAATATTACGAAAAGGAATATGAGATTACAAGATGGATCTATGATCTTAGAAGCGACATATATGGACTGATATACGGATATGCGACTCCAATAAAAATAACGTCTCAACCCGAGGAATGTAATTTCCCGTTGGTAATCAGCAGTGGTTCGAAAGATGCATTGATGGAAATCCAGCTTGCCGTGTTTGGATCGTCGGTAATGAAAGACGTCTCCGGCATTTTAAGGAACGAAGTTAAGTCCCCCTATGGCGGAATTGTAGATTACGGCTTTCTTTCCGAACCATTTGACGCGAATGAAAATTTTCTGGCCCAATATTTAGAAAGTTCGGAAACGGAAGGCATGAAACACGTCACTTATTACTGGTGGCAAACTCGCCCGGCCTCTCTGACGAAAGACGCGGTTTTCACATCAGACGACGGAGTGGCGTTCGATATCACGAAAGGCATGAACATTGTAGGAAACCCATTTAACAGAAATCTGTACGCGAATGAACTCGTCAAAGATAATCAGGCTTTCTGGGTGTACGACCCCGCAGTTGAGAATGGGTGGGGCCGCCGGGAATACCTGCTTCCCTGCGAAGCGGGCATGCTGCATTCATCAGAGATTTTCCGCGTTATTATCAATTCCGAAAAGGCTGACAAGAATACGTGTCTGGCCGCTTACGCCAAGAATAAGGGATGGCGGCTGGTCGCAAAACCAGGTTTTCTTAGTCAGGACCGCTTTGATAATAAACCTTTGTTTTTCCGTCCTTCCCGCAAGGAATACATGGAATCGGATGTCGGTATTGACGGCATGGGATACTGGATATATTTCAAATAGCGTTTTGCCTGCTAAAAGCCACGCATCCAATTAACAATGAGTTATCGGCAAGAGCGCCCGGTTGCGGCTTGTTATTTTTGAGGATGTTTGCTTTGGAAGCCGGAAGCGCCGATTGCCGTTAAGTTAATGATATTGTATAATAAGAATCAAAGAAATTGTTTTAAGGCTCCGGGAAGGGGCCATTTTTAGAGGTGACAGCTATGGGAAAACTGCTGTTCGAGCGAAAAAAATTCTTTCCGTTGCAGGACGTGGACGAGCCCGAACTTTTCCGCGATCAGTTTCCGTTTTCGGAAGTGCCGCGCATTCTTTTCGACGAAAACGCGCCGGAACTCAATCCGCCGGACGAGATATGGATCACGGACACGACATTCCGAGACGGCCAGCAGGCGCGCCCTCCGTATACGGTAAAACAGATCGTCGATCTATATAACCTGATGCACAAACTGGGCGGCCCGAACGGCGTCATCAGGCAGTCCGAGTTTTTCATGTACAGCGCTAAGGACAAGGAAGCTGTTCAGAAATGCCTCGAACTCGGATACACCTATCCGGAAGTGACGGGCTGGATTCGTGCGAACAAAGAGGACCTGAAGCTTGTAAAAGAAATGGGCCTGCGGGAGACGGGCGTTCTGACGTCGGCCTCCGACTATCATATATTCCTGAAACTGAAAAAGACGCGGCGGCAGGTGATGGAGGATTATCTCGCGGTGGTGGACGAGGCGCTTTCGATGGGCGTGCGCATCCGCTGCCACTTCGAGGACGTGACGCGCGCTGACGTCTATGGGTTCTGCGTGCCGTTCGCGATCGAGTTGATGAAACGCAACCGGCAGTCCGGAATTCCGATAAAGATCCGGCTCTGCGACACCATGGGGTTCGGGCTCAGCTATCCGAACGCGATCCTGCCGCGATCCGTGCCGAAACTCGTGGCGGCGATGGTGAACGACGCGGGAGTGCCGCCGCAGTATCTCGAATGGCACGGCCACAACGATTTTCACCATGTTCACACGAACGCTTCCGCCGCGTGGCTGTATGGCTGCTGCGCTAACAACACGTCGATCCTGGGCATCGGCGAGCGCACTGGCAACCCGCCGCTCGAAGCGGCGATTATCGAGTACATCGCTCTCAAAGGATACACCGACGATATCGACACCACAGCCATCACCGAGATCGCGGAATACGTCGATAAGGAAATGGGCTGGCACATACCCGCCAACAAGCCGTTCGTCGGCAAGGAGTTCAACACAACG
>JBAYJY010000256.1:0-5020 GCA_041664945.1 bacterium
AAACCTTCTGAATAACGGCAACGCTTGAGTCCTGCGGGACTTCGTCGAAAATCAAAACGACTTCGAGCCCGGCATCCTTGACGCTTTTCGCGACGGTGTCCGCGAAACCGAGGCCGCGAATGATTTTGTCGGTGACAATCAGCGCGCGAGTGGCGCCTAGCAGGCTCGCTTCCGAACCGGCTTGTGACGCCGTGCCCGGCCCGTAGATTACCTTTGTCCGGTCGTGGAATTCAAAATACTCCTTCAGGGCCATAAAACTCTCCTTTCAAATCCCCCCGTTTCAGGGGAGTTGTTTCGTTGTTTAGACTTCGCCTTTATTCCGTGGCCCAAGCCGCTAAGCCCGAGCCCGACTATTCTATCATTCGTGAAGCATATCCGCCAGTTCTTTCAGTCCGATTTGTTCGAGGATCGCGCGCGATGGGCGGCCTTCGGCGTCGATGTCGCGGATCTTGTAGAATTCCGCGAGCATCGGTTCGAGGTCCGGAACCATTCCGGCGGCCGCGCCGTCTTCAACCGGAGTCATGAACTTTTGGGGCAGCTTGTCGTCCGCATTAGTCGCTCCAAGCATTATGTTTATTCCGCGCTTGAGCAGCCAGATCCTGTCGCCCGCGGCCATCATATCGTCGAGCGAATAGTTGAATCCGGTTGTCGTGTTCAGCATGCCGAGAAAATCATCTTCATCGTAAGGAATCGCGGGGAAATGGCATGTGCAGAACGCGTTGAGCAGACCGCCGATTTTCTGAGTCTGAACGTTAGTGAACGCTTTTTTATCGGTTTCGTACTGAATGACTTCCTCGCCGATTCCGATCTGCGGGTAGAAAGTGAAACCCTGCTCGACGAACATCTGAATCGTGTTGACGTGGCAGGCGCCGCGGACGCCGACCGCGTAATTGAGCCCCATTCCCCAGTACGGGCGCGGGTCGTGCATCGGCGCTTCGAGTCCCTTTACGTCGGAAGTAAACTCCTCGCCCTTGCCGAGTTTGCGGTAAATCCCGCGGCTGCCCTCGGCGAGCGTGTCGCCGAAACCTTCCCGCTTAGCTATCATAAACAGCGCTTTTTTAACTGTTTCCTGCTCGCCGAACTTGAAAACGAGGCCGCCGGTGTCCTCCGGCGTGATCACTCCGGCTTCCATGGCGTCCATCATCATCGCCAGAGTCGCGCCGCATGTGATGGTGTCCATGCCGAGCCGGTTGCAGATCTCATTGCATTTAGAGACGAAAGCGAGGTCTGGAATCATCATCTGCGTGCCGAATGTGCCCACTGTTTCATATTCCGGGCCGGCGCTTTCCGGCACCGCGTTCGGGCCGTCGTCTACTTTAACGACGCGTTTGCAGGCCACCGGGCAACCGAAACAAGCCTTGTTTTTAGTTAGAATCGTGTCCGCCAGATAGGGGCCGCTGAGCTTTTCGACCCCTTCGTCCCAAGTTCCGATTGACCAGTTTTTGAGCGGCAGGTCGCCGGTCATGGACCCGAGGTCGACCGAGCCGGCGGTTCCGAAAGCCGTCATGGACTGCACGGCGACGCTTTCCTTGGTCTTCTCCAGCAAAACCTTGCGTAATTGCTCCATTTTTTCAGAATCTGCGAAAATCGGCTTAAGGGCGCCGCGAGCGGTGATTGCTTTGAGTTTTTTGCTGCCCATCAGCGCGCCGAGACCGCAGCGGCCGGCAGCGTTTCCGTCGCCGTTCATAATATTCGCGAATTTGACGAGATTCTCGCCGGCGGGGCCGATGCAGAACACAGCAGGACCCTTATTGCCGGCTTCGATCGCGCGTTGGTTCAATAGCTCATCAACTTCGTATGTATCTTTTCCCCACAGGTCGGAGGCGTCTTTGAGTTCGAACGAATTTTCGCCGATTTCGAGCATGACTGGCGTTTCCGATGCGCCGGTCACAATGATGCCGTCGAAACCGCAGCGTTTAAGTGAAACGCCGAAATTGCCGCCGCAGGACGCTTCTCCGAACAGGCCTGTCAACGGAGAGCGGCCCGTGACCCCGAACCGGGTTACAGAACCGGGAAAACGCGAGCCGGTCAGTGGGCCGGTCATGATAATCAGCGGATTCTCCGGAGCGAGCGGATCGAGTCCCGGATTCAAACGCTCGAACAGCATCTTAGCTCCAATTCCGGAACCGCCTACGTATTTCTGAAAATCATCATCGGCCACCTTGGATTCCTTGATCGTTTTCGCGGTCAGATCCACCTCAATGATTTTGTTCCAGTATCCCGCCATGTTTTTCTCCTCTCTCTTGGTTTTGCAAATCCCTTTTTTCTCATGTATCGCTTCTATCCGGCAATGCCGGGTCTTTTATTGAATACATCCGGTTTCTATTCTGACTGCGGCGCCGGTTCCTCGGCAGCCTCTTCCCCGGCGGCTTTTTCAGCCGGATAGGCGAGCAGTTCGAGCAAGCCAAGCTCTTTTAAAGTATCTTTATATAGAGGATAGCTTGGTTTAATGATTGGTAGAAGACGCATCACCTGCGAGATCGGGCCTTTCGCCACCATCTGTCTCCGGGCGAGGGCCACCATCATGCTGATTCTCTGCATCCAGAACCTGTGCGCTATATCGGAGTGCATGCGCAACACCGCTTTCGGTTCGATGTCGCATGGGCCGGTGTGCATCTCGATCGGGTCTTTCCCGAATTCGATAGTAACCTCAGGCTCGACTTCTCCCCAGTTCTCCGGATCATAATACTCCATCCTAAGAACCATGCCGGCTGTTTTTAATTTCGGGCCTACGGCCGGGTTGTTGAAAATCTTTTCCGAGAATGTAGTGCAGATGCTGTACATCTGCTCAATAGAGACTCCGGGCCGTTCGGCGGCCGGAGGCACACCGGACAGATTATATACTTTCTTTTCCTTTGCTTCGCCCGGGTCAGATGCTTCTGCTCCGGCGCCGGCTATTTTTTCCTCGTCGCTCATCGCAATTCTCCTTTTTCAAAAAGGTTATTAGCAAGGCTCACGCAGAAGCAGCTTTCCCATTGAACGCCAATTTTATCATCCCACGGCACGAGCGGTCAACATTTTACCAATATAGTTGTCATGAGACGTCATAATTGCCTTAACCATAAATCGCGAGAATTCCTGGAATTTCCGCCTTGTATTATTATTTCCGGGAAACAAATTTAAGCTTTAAGAAGAAATTGACTCCCGGTTATTTGAGGCGTCGGGCCGACTACGTGATGATATTGCGATTGCTCAAATACGTTGCTTGAAAAAACAAGAAAAATAGACGCTTTTTTCGCGCAATCAGCCATTGCTGCCTGAAAAGCGGCATATTTTTTCGATAAATACTCAAGTGAGAGGCGGTGTGAGCCGATAAAATATACAAGCAACCCGCATATCATGTTTGCGGGCCGGGGCAAGGATGCCTCGTTGCTGATAGCTCAAGGAGGGACATTATGTCAGTAATAAACACGAACATTTCAGGCCTGATCGGACTGAACAATCTCCGCCTTACAAACTTGGGATTGAAGACATCGCTCGAAAGGTTGTCTTCAGGTTTGCGCATTAACAAGGGCGCGGACGATCCCAGCGGTTTAGCGATCGCGAAAGGGATGGAGGCGCAGATTGGCGGCATTCGGACCGCTGTGCAGAACGCCGAAGACGGAATCAACCTGATTCACACGGCGGACGGCACGCTTTCCGAAACGCATGACATACTCATGCGGATGCGCGACCTCGCGGTTCGCGCCGGGAACGAGGCGACTCTAACCACAGCCGACCTCACCCGTCTCAACAATGAATTCCAAAGCCTGAAAACTGAAATCACTCGCAAGTCGAGCGCCGTCACCTTCAACACGAAGGTTCTCTTCGACGGCACATTCAGCACGCGAGCTCTTCAGATCGGGCCGGACAACGGTTTTAACTTCAGGCTCACAACTTACATCAAGAGCATGGCTGCCGCGTCAATCGGGCTCAGCGCCGCCGGCAACGAAGCCAGCGTCTCGCAAACTTCCGCAGCGCAGAAGGCCATCACGCTTGTCAACTCGGCTATCAATCAGGTGTCGGACGTGCGTTCCTCGCTCGGCATTCAGGAACGCCGCCTCAACTACATCATTTCCGACCTCAAAGCGGAAGACATCAACATCTCAGCCGCGAAAAGCCGCATTTATGACGCCGACATGGCTGTCGAGATCTCCGAGTTCACGCGCCTGCAGATTCTCCAGCAGACCGGAACCGCGATCCTCGCGCAGGCCAACGCGCAGCCGCAGAGCGTCCTGCAACTGTTGAAATAAACGGACAGGCATAATGCGATGAAGATTAGCCCTATCGATTAACAATATGATTCCTCGCCCGCTCGAATGAGCGGGCGAGGCTTTGTTTTCTTCATTATTAAACGATCAAGAGAGCGGGCGTTTTGCCCGCACCGAAAGAGAAGGCGAACATGGCCCCTTAAGCTACAGACAACATCCGTGGCCGGCAACCATTCGGATGGGCGATGCTTTGCAGAAACCGGGAGGAGTTGCAAAAAGAAACTCTTTTCGGTTGTTTTATTTTTAAAACGTTTCGCAAAAAGGCCAGGCGAGGGACGCAAGAGAAAATAAAGTGAGCTATCAGCGGTTTGAAAAGCTCGAGGACGCTTTTTCAAAGCGCCGATGGTTTATAAGGAAAATGAGGTGCGGCAGAAAGCTGAAGAATTAATAAAACTAATAGAGCAGTACGGAGAGAAGAAAAAGTCAATCGGGTAAAACATCGCGAACTCTCATCGAGGAAAGCGGATGTTGAAAAAACTGATTGCTTTTTGTGAACTGACAAACGAACCGGGAATCGCGTGTATGAAGAATCGCGAATCCGGTATTTTTGCCGTATTGGGCGCCGCGTGCAGTTGCGGCGGCGCCGGCGAAGCGTGGCATTTAAATATGGGGAGAAACGAAAAGCCGTGAAATGAACGGACGCGCAAAGCGCTGGAAAGGGCGGACCCAGTTCGCTCGAATAGGAGTTCAACCGAAAAAGGGAAAAGATGAACTTGAAAAATAACGTCATAAAGAGAGGGAGGTGGGAAAAGAACAGGTAAGGAGGGCTT
>JBAYJY010000257.1:0-4966 GCA_041664945.1 bacterium
AAGTTGAAGATCAGCATCTCAGGCGTTCGCGGCGTGGTCGGCGAATCGCTGACGCCGGACCTGCTTGTGCGGTTCGCGGAAGCGTTCGGAACCTACCTCGGACGCGGGGCGTCGGTCGTAGTCGGACGCGACACGCGCACGAGCGGCGAGATGGTTCAGCACGCCGTGCTCGCAGGACTCGTGTCCGCCGGATGCCGCGTGACGCTGCTCGATATCTGCCCGGTCCCGACTCTGCAACTCGCGGTGCGCAACCTCGGCGCCGACGGCGGCATCGAAATCACGGCGAGCCACAACCCGGTCGAATGGAACGCGCTCAAGTTCATTCGCGAAGACGGCTGCTTCCTCAACTACTATCAGGCGCGCGAGCTGCTCGACATCTACCATCAGGGCGACTTCGCGAAGGCCTACAGCGGCGGCATGAACCGGCCGCGCAAATACGGCCGCGCGGTCGAGGACCACATCGAGGCGATAATCGGAACGCTCGGCAGGTTGCCGAAAGGCCGAAGGCCGATCCGGGCGGTTGTGGACTGCGTGAACGGCGCGGGTTCCGTGATGTCGGCGGAGCTTCTGCGGCGGCTCGGCTGCGAGGTGTTCACGATCAACGACACGCCGGACGGGATTTTCCCGCGCCCGCCCGAACCGCTGCCGGAGAATCTGGCCGCCCTCTGCGACGAGACGCGCCGGCTCGACGCCGACATCGGTTTCGCTCAGGACGCCGACGCCGACCGGCTCGCTATTGTCTCCGAAAAGGGACTCCCCATCGGCGAGGACTACACGCTCGCCATCGCGGTGGACTATATTCTCTCGCAGACTCCGGGAAACGTCGTCGTCAATCTCTCCACCACGCGCGCGGTGGACGACATAGCGGCCTCGCACGGCTGCCGGGTCGTCAAAAGCAAGATCGGCGAGATCAACGTCGTCGAGATGATGAAAGCTGAGAACGCCGTCATCGGCGGCGAGGGCAACGGAGGGGTCATCTATCCCGCGATCAATTACGCCCGCGACAGTTTCGCCGGAATGGCGATCGCGCTGCACTATATCGCCGCGCGCAAAAAGCCGGTGTCGGCGCTTGTCGCCGCGCTGCCCGCCTATAAAACCACTAAGTCCGCGATCCCGTGCCCGCTCAATCGCGCGCAGGAGGTCGTCGAATTTCTCATAGAGAAATACAAAAGCAAAAAGCTGGTTCTGACCGACGGCGTGAAGATTCCGTTCGGCAAATCGTGGTCGCTCGTGCGCGCGTCGAACACCGAGCCGATCCTGCGCATCATCACCGAAGCGGCGAGCGATTCCGAATCGCGGCGCCTCAACGCCGAAACCGCCGCCGCAGTCCGCGCTTTCCTCGGGGAATGAAGCGTTCCTGAAAAAAATAATCAAAGTTTGTTCATCGGGCGGAAGCCTTCAGAATACTTTTCCGCGTTAAGACGCTGCGCGCGTGAACGGAAATAATGGTTGACGCGCATCAAGGACGGTAGCAAAATAAGGTAAGTAAACAGGCCTACTTGCGTGATCGGTATCGGGCTGTTAAACTTATGCGTCCGTTCGTTAGCGCCGCGTACGATGGAGCGGCGGCGGGTAACAGGCGGACAACAAGACAGAAGAAGCATTTAACAACCGGGAGAGGTGGCTGAGCGGTTGAAAGCGCCGGTCTCGAAAACCGGTTTGGCGTTTACGTCAACGAGGGTTCGAATCCCTCCCTCTCCGTGAAGTCATTTGCATAAAGATCTTCTGAGACTTTCTATGGCTAAATTTGAACTCGAATCATATCACAGGAATATACAAGATAATGATTTGATAAATGATGTAAAGCGTGTTGCGGCACTGTTGAAGAAAAACACAATTACAATAGAAGATTACAATGATAAAGGTAATTTCCATGCAACGACGTTGACAAGAAGATTTAAATCTTGGTTCAAAGTTTTAGAAAAGTCTGAACTTCAACCTTCGCGCTCACCCTTAAACATATCTGATGAAAATCTATTTGAAAATATCCAAGATATTTGGTTGAAACTTGGAAGGCAACCAAGATATTCAGAATTATTTCCACCCCTTTCTAAATATAGTGCTGGAACGTACGAGAATAGATTCGGAACTTGGCGAAAAGCACTGGAGAAATTTGTTGAAATTGCAAATGGAGAAGAATCTTTTGATCAATCTGAAAAAACATTGAAGCCGAAAACTAAAAAAAACAAAAGAAACCAGAGACAACCCAACTGGCGACAACGCTTCATTGTAATGACCCGTGACAAGTCAAAATGCCGCTTGTGTGGAAGATCGCCCGCAACTGACCCTACAATCATTCTTCACATCGATCACATCGTTCCTTGGGCAAAGGGCGGCGAAACAAAATTTGAAAATCTCCAGACATTATGCTCAAAATGCAATATTGGCAAGAGCGATTTGGATTGATAGCCCAACTGTTTTTGTGTTATAATTTTATTAGGTGAAGAAACATGACCCAGCCCGAACTCCTCCAACGCATCAAGGAACGACTGCAAGAATTGTACGGTTCCCGCTTCCGTGGCCTCGTGCTTTACGGGAGCGTTGCGCGGGGCGAAGACGGCCCGGATTCGGATATTGACCTGCGTTGTCTTCTCGTAGGTCCGGTAAATATGATTAAGGAGATCAGCCCGATTGTGACCGCGTTGTCCGACCTCCAACAAGCGTATTTCAAACATATCATCAGCGTCAAGGCTGTTGATGTTGCCCAGTTTGAAAGGGGAGCATATCCGCTCGTTATTGAGGCCAAAAGGGAGGGCGTTCCCGTTTGAGTATGGATAGGGAATATATTGACAGTCTTTGGCAACGCGCTGTTTTTACTCTTGGCAGCGCCAAAATAAATCTGATCCGAGATTCTGACCTTGCCGCCAACCGCGCTTATTATGCCGCTTTTTATGCGGTGTCTGCTCTGTTTGCCGGCGAGAACAGGTTTTTCAAAAAACATTCCGGTGTTCGTTCGGCAGTTTATGCGGAACTTGTTCATACAGGAAGATGGAAAAAGGAACTTGGTGACGATTATCGGAATCTCATGGAACTGCGTGAAGTGGCGGACTATGGAGTGCTGCAACATGCAACAAAAGAGGAGGCGCAGGAGGCTATAGATCGCTCCGAGCGAATTCTTATAGCAGTGCATGAAGCACAGCCGGATATTTTTCCATTGGATGCACAGGCTGAACACGGCAAAAGTGGATAAAAGACACCAAAATTCTTGTGTGGGTAAGAATTCGTTTTTGTTGTGATGGAACCCACACAAGGCATTTAAGATTTCAGGCTGAAAATTAAAAGCGATATAAATACAGCCTCATCGCTCACATTTCTACCAACAAACAAATCGCTTGAGAAAGAAAATACCGCTCCATTCTTCACAATATACACATTTCTGTACATGCGCGTCCTGATAGCCCTCGGGAAAAGAAAATTTGGAGTGTCGCGAGCGATCGCCGCTTTCATAGTTGCCGGGGGCAACAGGGTGAATGAACTATAAATGAGAATATCGAACAAAAAACCGCAGAATCACAAAGGAAAGAAATAAAAGTAGCGGGCAAGCAGTAGCGAGAACTCAGGGGAAAAGAAAAGGCGCTAAAGGCAGTAGCCGGTAGACGGCAAACAGTAAGCGGGGAACAGAAAAAGAAGAATAACAGAATAAAAAAGACTACATATTTGCAACGTTTGAGATGAGAATTGAGTTCGGGGTTGCTTCCCCTGCTTAATACATGCAGGGGCAGGCTAAAAACACTTTGCTTCCTCGCAAAGACGACTTTCCGCTCGGGATTGCTTCGGCAAAAAACGCCTCGCAACGACGGTTCTGTGTGATTATTCAGAGAGCATCAGCCCGGGGAAACGATTAATGTTTTTGCAATCGGAGCCGAATATTATCTGACTTCGTCGAGCGTTTCGAAAAGCGCTTTGAGGTTTTCCGCCGGGGTGTCCACCTGAAGGGCGTGGTTTGTAGCGAGCACGAACCCGCCGCCCTCGCCGCCGATGCGCACGCTCTCGCGCACAGCCGCCCGCACTTCGTCCGGCGTCATGCCGCCCAGCGACTGCGAGTCGATCCCCGTCACGAAACACAGCCTGTTTCCGAACTCCTCTTTCGCTTTCGCGAGGTCGTTCCCGGCGCGCGGCTGAAAAGATTGCAGCATGTCAACTCCCGCGTCGGCGATTCCTTCGAGCAGCGGCTGCACGTGTCCGCATGAATGCAGCATCACGATTCCGTCGCCCTTGTGCGTTTCCTCGCACTGCCTCTTCAGGCACGGGAACGTGAACTCCTCCCACATTTTCTTCGATATCAGCATTCTGTTCTGCGCGCCGTAGTCGTCGAGAATCGTTATGATGTCCGCGCCGGCTTTGCAAAGACCGCGGATGAGGTCGAGCGTGTGAGCCAGAAATCTCTGTTGGAATCTCTTCATGTTGTCCGGATGCATCGCCATCCACAGGTAGAGCTTTTCCATGCCCATGAACCACATCGATACGTCCTGTATTCCCGGAATGTCCACAGCGACGGCGATCCCCGGATGAGCGCGCTTAAACGCCCTGATCGAATTGTGGAGCTGCCGGTTCGGCATTCGCGGGAACCTGTATCGGTCGAGATCTTCGATCGTATCGCACGGATGTTTTGTCATTTCGAGATAGAGCCCCATCATGCTGCGCTCGATCCCGTATACGTCCGTGATGACGAGTTTCTTATCCTCGATGCGGAAATCTTTAACGAAAGACAGCGGACTGAACCATTGGAACTCGACGATATCCGTGCCGAGTTGGATGAAGTAATCGGCCGAACCGAGGTATGAAAGCATGGGGACGACGTTGCGCAGTTCCTCCGTCGGCATTGCGCTCTGAAGCGCGGCGAGGCCGTCGAAAAGCAGCCTGTTCGCCACGGACTTTGGCTTTATCACATGCTGCGAGATTTTCAGCGCCGTGTGGGGCTCAATCCAAAGCATGAGCGGAATGCGGTCCACCGGTTCGTGTCTCG
>JBAYJY010000258.1:0-4959 GCA_041664945.1 bacterium
GATATCGATTGTTATGATGTTTGTGACCGCATTTTTCGATTACAGATATTTCAGGAAGTTCGCGTGGATCATACTCGGTGGCGCGGTTGTTCTGTTGCTGTTGGTTCTAATTCCCGGCGTCGGCGTAAAAGTAAACGGCGCGAGGCGCTGGCTCGGATTCGGATTTTTCAGGCTTCACATCGGAGAAGTCGCGAAGCTCGCGCTGATAATATTTTTCGCGGTCATGTTGGACAAAGCGAAGGAAAATATTCAGAAGATCAAGACAGTGGGGATCTTCATGTGTATTTTAGGCGGGATTGCGTTATTGATACTTATGGAGCCTGATTTCGGAATGACGGGCATCATCGGAGTAATCAGTCTGGCGATGATGTATATAGCCGGGGCAAAGAAGCGGCATCTCGGAGGCATAGCGGTTCTGGGCGCATGCGGCGCCGTGATGCTGGTTCTGTTGGAGCCCTACCGGATGAGGCGCATGATGGGCTTCATGAATCTGAAAGAGACGGCGTCCAATGAAGGGTACCAGACGATGCAGTCGCTGATCGCGTTCGGCAACGGCCGCTTTTTCGGCAAAGGGCTCGGCGAGAGCACGCAGAAGCTGATGTATCTGCCCGAGCAGCACACGGATTTTATTTTTTCGATCGTCGGCGAAGAACTGGGGATATTGGGGTTGCTGCTTGTCGTGTCGCTGTTTGTCTATCTCACCTACCGTGGATTATACATAGCGCGGAAGTGCGAGGATCCGCTCGCGACATATCTCGTCTTCGGAATAATATTCATGATCTCCGCGCAGGCGTTCCTGAACATGGGCGTCGCGCTGGGCATGCTGCCTGTGACCGGCCTTACGCTGCCGTTTATCAGTTTCGGCGGCTCGTCTCTTATGTTCACCTACATGGGAATCGGAATCATTTTGAATATATCAATGAACAGCATGGCGACGGCGAAAAGAAGGGGTTATGAAGAACATAGTTCTGGCGGTTGGGGGCACCGGGGGCCATCTATACCCGGCGATCGCCCTCGGCCAACGTCTACAAGAGGATAAGTCCGGCGTTCAGGTATGGATAGCCGGCAAGCGCGGCGGGCAGGAGGAGCGCATCGCATTGGACTACGGATTGAAGTTCCGCGCGGTGCGAACGGCCAAGATGCCCGAAAAGAAGATGTCGCCGGCGACGATAGCGTTTGCGGCGCGGCTCGCAGTGGCGGTGTTGAGCGGCTTGGCGGCGCTTGCAGAGATTAAGCCTGTGGCGGTGGTCGGATTCGGCGGTTTCGCTTCGTTTCCGACAGTTTTCGCGGGATGGCTACGCCGGACGCCGGTCTACCTGCACGAACAGAATACGATTATGGGGCTTGTGAACAGAGTGATGACGCGATTCGCGGACAAAATTTTTGTCAGCTTCGAGAAAACCGCCGGCGTTCCCGAGGGCAAAGCGGTTTTCGCTGGCAATCCGTCGCGTTACGAAAAGCTCGAAAAGATAGATAAAAAAGAGGCGCGCTCGCGGCTTGGACTCGATCCCGAACGCTGGACGCTGTTTGTGTTCGGCGGCAGCCAGGGAGCGGCTTCGATCAACCGTTCGCTGTATGAATTCGCTTCCGCGAATAGAGACAAAGCCGATTTGCAGATACTGCATCTGACCGGCCGAGCGAAGTTCGATGAGGCTAAGAAATATTACAGCGAAGCGCTCGCCGGAAGCGCGTTGCGAATTGACGCGCGCGACTATTTGAAGGAAATGGAACTCGCATATATGGCGGCTGATCTGGCGTTCTGCCGTTCCGGAGCGACGACGCTGACCGAGCTCGCTTCGCTGGGCGTTCCGGCGATTTTGTCGCCGTATCCTTTTGCTACTGAGAATCATCAGGAGAAGAACGCGAAGTCGTTTGTAGACGCCGGGGCGGCTGTGATGATACTCGACAAAGAGCTGAACGGCGAGCGGATAGCCGCGGCGATTGAAGAATTGCGCGGAGATCCGGAGAAGTTGCGAATTATGGCTGAGCGCGCGCGAAATATCTATCGCGAAGGCGCGGCCGTCCGGATGGCGGAAACGCTTTCCGCGCATCTAAGATAATGAAGGAGGCGGCTTCATGCCGTTGAAATCGGTCGCCCCATTGGAAACATCGCTCAGGCGTAAGCGAAGGATGCGCGTTCGTTTCTATTTAAGAATGCTGTTTCTGGCGCTGTTTGTCGTTACGCTTTCCATAATATTCGCTATGAACGCGGAGCCGTTCAAGGTCAAAGTGATAGAGGTGTCGGGAACCAAGCGTGTGAGCGCTGAAAAAATATACGAGGGCGCGGATATCGCAGTCGGCGAGAATATGATGACGATTCCTTCCGGCGATATTCGAAAGACCATTCTCGAACAGTATCCGTTAGTCAAAAATGTTACGATCCATAGGATCGTCCCGTCGAAAATCAGAATAAATATTGAGGAGCGGAAGCCGTTCGCGTGCGTTACGGACAATCAGAAATTCTATATCATCGACAGCGAACGCATCGTGCTGGAGAAGCGGCAGGGGCTTGCCGCCAAGGATCTATTCCTGGTTGTTACAAATGGAATCAGGCATGCGCAGATCGGTGAGCGGCTCGTTTTCCCTCATTACAGGATTCTCGGGAAAATGAAGAATTTGATGGACGAGGCGATGAGAGGGAAATACAGGCACGTGATGTTCAACAGCGAGGGCATAAAAATATATTTGACGAACGGGAAATACGTGCTTCTCGGCGACGGGAAGGAAATAGAAAAAAAGATCATGCTCGTGCCGGTGATTATGAACAAGTTGAACGAACGCAAAGAGGAATACGAAGGATTGAATCTGGAGACTCTGGAAGTGCCGTCGTACATAAAAAAAGCAGGAATTGAGTGAGGAGATTGTTGTGTTGCGAAGACTGATGATATTCGCGGTTTCGGCGGCTGTTGGGCTGAGCCTCGCGGCGATGTCGCGCGGCGAGTGGCCGCAGGCCGGCAAACCCGGCGGCGCTATCATTGGCGCGTCGAGCCGGGTGTCATCGGAAAAGGCGGAAATTATGGCCGGCCTTACGAGGGTCGAAGGGCCGGGGATACGGATAAGAATTGACGACGCCGCCAAGGCAGGGAGAAAAGATGTCCCGATTGAAAGGCTGATAGTCCACGAAAGAGATCTGATGCTTTTGCGCAACGAGCTGTTCGCCGCCGGCGCCGAAGCTGTTTCAATTAACGGGTTGAGAATGGTGGCGAAAAGCGTAATCAGGTGCGTAGGCCCGGCGATAAGAATAAATGATTCGTTTACATCGCCTCCGTATGTCATCGAGGCGGCGGGAGATCCGGAGACGCTCAAACAGGCGGTAATGATGATGGACGGAGTGATCGATGTTATTTCCGCACACAACCTGAAAGTGGATGTGGCGCAGCTTAAGAATGTGGCGATTCCGGCATATTCTGAAAGCGGCGCAGCGAAGGCGGATTCGCCGCGCGGGGGAGCGAAATGATAGAGTGCGCGCTCGGACTGCTTGTCGGCTGGTATGCCGGAAGGCCGTTGTTTCACGCCGCCGGCGCGATAGGCGGCGACGCGTCGATAATCATTTTTCTCGCCTTGTTGGACGAGCTTTGCGCGGCTGTCGCCGACAAGCGGCATAATGTCGCGAACAGCTTATTTATGAAAGCGATTTTAATTTCGGCGGTTTTGTGGATTGGAGAACGGACCGGAGCGCCGCTGGCAATATTCGCGCAATTGATATTGCTCGCCTCGATATTCCGACATTCTGTCTGGCGCGCGGGGCTCCGCGACGGCGGCGCGCGGTAAATAGGTGCAAAAGTGAAACAGGACAAAAATCAAATTATTTCCGCAATCGATATCGGCACGTCGAAGGTGGCGGCGCTGATAGCCGAGTTGAAGCATCCCGGAACGGTGACGCTGTTAGGCGTCGGCGTCGCGCCGTCAGAGGGCGTGAAAAAAGGGATAGTAGTCGATATGGACAAGACTACGCAGGCTATGTATCAGGCCGTGAACGCAGCTGAGAAGGCGGCTGGCCAGGTTATCGTAAAATCCGTCATTGGAATCACGGGAGATCATGTAGCCGCGAACACTTCGCGCGGTTTTACGAAGATCGCCGATCCGGCGCGCGGCGTCACAACGGACGACATACACCGCGCAGTCGAGTCAGCGAGGAGATTGCTGCTGCCGCCGGACAAGCAGATCATCGGCGTTATCGAACACGATTTCACCGTCGACGGCCATGGCGGCATCAGGTCGCCGGAAGCTATGTCCGGAAACAAACTCGAAGTTGAAGTTCAGATAGTGACCGGCGCGATCTCTTTCGTTCAGAACCTCACGCGCTGCATCAACAAGCTGAATATCGATATAGAATCCTTCGAACTGGCGTCTCTTGCCTCCGGCGAAGCTGCTATGAACGACGATGAGAAAGAGGTCGGAACGATAATGATAGACTTCGGCGCCGGTACGACCGAGGTTGCGGTGTTTAGAAATCACATGCTGAAAAAGGCGCGCGTGTTTCCGGTCGGGAGCCGCCACATAGACAATGACATAGCGGTTGTGCTCGGCACGTCCGCCCGCGAGGCCGAACGGCTGAAACTGGAATACGGGATCGCATACGTCGACGAGACGGTCGGCGGCGATCCGGTGGAGATAGAACATGTGGGCGGCGAGAAGAAAACGCAGATTCCGAGAGGGCATCTGTGCGAGATAATTCATGAGCGCGTATACGAGCTGTTCAAGATGATCGCTCACGATCTCGAAACGGATATGCCGATGTCAGTGATTCCAACAGGAGTCGTGTTAACCGGAGGCGGTTCGCAACTGGCGGGATTGAACAAGGTTGCGGAACAGGTGTTGGGAATGAACGTCAGGATAGGGCGTCCGTATTATGAGGGCGCTCACGCAGACTTGGTGGCGGGCCCAGAGTTTTCGACATCTGTCGGCTTGCTGCGGCTTGCCGCGCGTAACGCGATGCACAACGATCCCGGGCACGGA
>JBAYJY010000259.1:0-4956 GCA_041664945.1 bacterium
CTCCGCGGATGTACATCCTTCTGTCGTTAACTACGAATGTCCATAATTCGCCTGGTTTGTCCTCGTTCGAGCGCAGGACCACGGTGCGAAGGCCGAACCGAGTGGAAGCGGTGTCCGAAACCGAACGCCCGGCGCGGACTTTCGCATCGAGCCTGTATAGATTCTGCTTTCCGAGTTCCCACGGATTCCACAGCTCCGGGTTGGCTATCGGCAGCGATATTTTATGCTCCGACAGTCCGATGGGAACCTTAATATCGCGTTCGAAACTTTTCTTTTCGCTTTCGAAGTTGTCCCCTTGGATCTTGAAGTCGAAAACCGCGCCGGCTTCCTTGCGGGAGTCGAGGCCGATCGTCAACTGCGCTTCCCAGTATGATTCAGTCACGCGCACTGGTTCGACGCGCAGATGCCTTATGTGTATGTCGCCAGTTCGTATCAGCGATACTGAATCCCATATAGCCATCGTTTTAATCGCGGGAGCGAAATCCCAGCCGAAACTCATCTGGCATTTAAGGGTTTTTTCTCGAACCCGGTACTGGCCGCTGTATTCGATGTTCACGGCGAGAGTGTTCAACGTTGACAGCAGGTCTGTGACTTCGACGACTATCGGCGCGAACATGCCTTCGTTTTCAAGAATCTTGCGTCCGTTGAAAAAAATGTGGGAGCGGTAGTCGATGCCTTCGAAGCGAATGAACGTTCGGCCGGGTCCGGGCTGAACGTCGATTTTGCGGCGGTACCACCAGTTCCAGTCGTCAACCCATCGCGACAGTTCGTTCTGTTTGCCGGGAAACGGGTCCTCTATTATGCCTGCGCGCATCAGGTCAGCGCGCACGTCGCCCGGAACTTGCGCTGGTATCCATCGTACGACATCGTCTATTCCTTGTCCGTGCATGCATTGGCCGAGCCACCAGCCGTCACCATTGAGAGTTATTTTTTGTACGGACATAGCTTACCTCACTATTAATCTGGCGCCGGTGATAGCGGTGAATCATAACCCACTCCTCCGAAACAGCCACATAGCTTGAGATCAGTATTTTATCATATCCTTCACCTTGTGAGAACCACAAGGGATTTATAGGGTGATAAAATAGTTATTTCTTTCCATTCATTTTTTCCGAAATCTCTAAGTAGAATTTTTCGGGATTCTTATAAGCTTCGATGTTCCTCATATATATGTAATTGCCGGAATCGTACTTGTAAGCGCGTTCCCATTCCTTAACCGCTTCTTCGATGTTGCCTTTCTGATATAGGATAACGCCGAGCCGGTAGTGAGCTTCAGCCGAAGTTTTCTTTTGAGCGATCGCATCGCGAAGCGCGGCTTCGGCTTTGTCCAATTCGCCTTTCTGGCGGTAGATGACAGCTAATCCGAATCTTTTCGAAAGCGCTTTTGGTGACGCGGAGATATCGGCTTCAAGTTCTTTAGCTCTCTCGTCAAGCGACTTTTTCTTTGCCGGCGAGATCGCGCGGTAGCTTGTTTTCATCTGCTTGATCAACTCGCCGCGTTGCTCTTCGTTGCGGATATCGAATCCGATTATGCTCATTCTGATAATGCCGTTTTCGTCGATCAGGAAACCGTTTTCAGTCGCGCGGAAGTTGTATTTCGCGGCGAGTTCGTTGTCCGGATCGATCAGCGCGATATAAGTCGCTTTCGCGTTGTCTAAATACGGTTTAACCCATTTGTAGCCTTGCGAGTCGCTCGCCACCGCAATGACTTCGAGCTTCGCGGATTTATTTTTTTTATAAAACTCCTCGAGCGAAGGAAGTTGTTCCCGGCAGCGGCACCATGTCGCCCAGCTGAACAAAAAAACTTTCTTTCCACGAAAATCGCTGAGAGAAACCCACTTTCCGGCTTCATTCTGGAATGTGAATTCCGGCGCGAGATTTCCTACTTCAACGCCGAGTCTCGACATGCCTTTCTTTTGCGCTTTTGCAGCGTTCGGCGAGACAGCCAGCGCAATAAGAAGAAGGACGAAAACCATGAGACCTCTTCTTACCATAGCGATCAATATTTTCATTATTGTCACCTCATATCATAAATATAAATGCAATAAGACTCCGCAATAAATTGATAGAAACTAAATTGTTTTCACCACAGGGTCTTTTCTAATGGCGAACGAACAGGCAGCCATGCCGATAAGCATAATGGATGCGAAAAACATGCCTGCCTTTATGCTGCCGAAACGCTGAGAGATTTCGCCGATGCCGCTGTTCAGCGCCATATTGCCGACTCCTGAAAACGCGATGATAATGCCGCTGACAGAGCCGGCATAGCTTGGGAAACGATTGTTGCCGATGGCGATTGAAGTGGCGAAGATGCCCGAGAAAAAAAAACCCGTCAGTATTAGAAAAACAGCGGCGACTATGACGTTGCCTGTTATGAAAATGCCGAGCCCGGCGATGGCCGCGCACGTTGTAAGGGCGCGAAGAAGAATGTAATCCGGGAAGCGGCGCCCTGCGATAGTGACAAGCAGCCTTCCCGCAGTCATCGAAAACCAGTAGAGGGTCAGAAAGAGTCCGGTGGTGACGGGAAGCGCCATGTGGCGTGAGAAAAAGGCGGCCTTTATAGTCATTGCGACTTTGCTGCCGTTTAGCAATTCATCCTCGAAGTAGCGCACTATCCATGCGTTTATACCCATTTCGGCGCCGGCATAAAGCGCAACAAGCAGGCCAATAATAAGCATAGCCGGCTGTTTCAACAGGCCGAACATTTCGGAAAAGCGGATAACTTCGCTTCTATCGTGGCCCGGAAATTCCTGAAAAGCTATGACGACTGCCATGGCTAAGGAAAAAATGCCTAAAACGACAAACAGAAGCCGCCAATCTACGCCGGCGCGCAGAAGTTGTCCGCCGATCATGGGCCATGTGAATGCGCCAACTCCGAAAAATATATGTAGTTTATTCAGAGAGTATGTTCGCGTATCGCTGTACAATCGCGATATAAGCGCGTTTACTGTGGACTCGATCGCGCCGCCAGCGAAGCCTGTAAACAGCATCATCACGAACAGGGAAGGCGTGTTCCACGACTTTGCCAAGCCGATCAACGACAGCCCAAGAAAACTCACCGAACCGACCATAACAGGTTTAAGTCCGATCCTGTCCGCAAGAAATCCAGCGCAAACTGTCATCACGACGAGGCCGGTGTAATGCGTTGAGATCAGAAGTCCCATCGAACGTTCGCCGACGTTGAACGCGTCTGCGATCGGTTTGTTGCAAAGTCCGAAGCTGGTGACTACAAATGCATATGACACCAGATACAGGTAAGAGGTATATGTCAAAAGCTTCTTTTCCATTACCAATAATCTCTCTAATCTGCTTCATTGCGCACGGATGTTCGCGCGCGGGAAAGCCGAATTATAACGTAAACATGATGATTTATGAATGTATTTAAAGAGTTCAGAAAAACGCTGCTTATTCTAAATCAAACATCAGATGGAATACTGGATAACTCTTTAACGGTATGTTAAAATGATCCGGGTTAAAAAAAATATGCGATCCTATCGGTGTTATTGACGGGAAAAGGATATATAATCGTAGGAATCGCGATGTCTCTGAATGGAAGAAGCTGCGCGAATCCGGCCCTAAGAGGCTGAAGAAAGGTGACAGAACCATGAATGGAGCGGATATAGTCGGCGTTTCTCTGATAGTAACTTTTGCAGCTCTTGGTTATTTCATGGGAACGATAAGGAGTCTGGCGTCCATGCTCGGCGTTATCGCTGCGTTCAAGGTGGCAGACCGCCTTTTTGCGAATCAGGCGACGCAGAACGCATATACATGGGCATTTATAGGCGTATTTTTAGGTTTTACGATAGTCGGCATTCTTTTTTATGGGAAAACGCGAACTACTGTTTTAGATGCGCTTGAGGGAATCATCGGGGCAATAATGGGAATAGTAACCGGATGGGGAGTAGCGAGGTTCGTTTTTTCAGTAGCCTTGTTTTATAAGAAGGATTCAGAATTCGCGCAGCTTGTAGCGTCAGGAATGATATCAATGGATATTTATCTAATTTCCCCGTTGGCATTCATGATGAACAGCACTACTTCGCTGAGGGATCCACATCCATTCGATTGAGATGTAAAAAAACATATAAGGAGACGAATAGTGAAAAGGTATTTATTCACCTCGGAATCAGTAACTGAAGGGCATCCCGACAAAATCTGCGACAACATTTCGGACGCGATACTCGACGCGGCGATCGGACAGGATAAAATGAGCCGGGTAGCCTGCGAGACCGCGATTACAACCGGACTGGTGCTCGTAGCGGGCGAAATCACCACAAAAGCTCAGATCGATGTGCCGACGATCGTACGCAGCACAATCGATAGAATTGGCTACAATGACGCAGCGTTCGGTTTCGACTCCAACACGTGCGGCATAATCGTCGCGCTTGACAAGCAGTCGCCTGATATCGACATGGGCGTCAGCAAGGCGATGGAAGTGCGCGGAAAGAGCGCAAAATCGAAAGAGGACATCGCATCCAGCCAAGGGGCCGGCGATCAGGGCATGGTTTTCGGATTCGCGTGCAATGAGACCAAGGAGCTTATGCCGCTTCCTATAGCTCTCGCGCAGAAACTCTGCATGCAAATGTCTGTCGTACGCAGAAACGGCAAAATGGCTTACCTGCGGCCGGACGGCAAAAGCCAAGTAACTATCGTGTATGAAAACGGCAAGCCTGTCGCTGTTGATACTATCATTTTATCATCTCAGCACTCGCCTGCTGTTTCAATCTCGAAAATCCAGGCTGATCTGCAGAAATATGTCATCGAAAAGATTATTCCGAAAAAACTGATCACGAAGAGCACACGCCTTCTGGTCAATCCGACCGGCCGTTTCGTTGTCGGCGGCCCGATGGGCGACACAGGCCTTACGGGAAGAAAAATAATTGTTGACACATACGGAGGCTACAGCCGTCACGGCGGCGGCGCTTTCTCAGGCAAAGACCCGTCGAAGGTGGACCGCTC
>JBAYJY010000260.1:0-4949 GCA_041664945.1 bacterium
TATCGTGGCGATCAGGTTGCCGGAGTTGCAGTTTAGCATTACGCCGGCGTCGTCCTCGACGAGCGTATCTACATACGGCTTCAGCTTCCCGATCACATAATCAGCGACATTGCGTTCGGAAAACGATTCGCTGTCGATCCTGATCAGTTCGAGGAACATTTCAATCAGCGAAGGATATTTCGACATCAGTCACACTCCGTATAAGCAAATTATATAACGTTATTGCGAGAAAGCCGTCTTCTGGCTTACGAAGCAAACCGGAACGAAAACATTTAACTAAATCAGATGAATTTCCGAACCGGACTCCGAGGCTTCAATGGCTGCGAGAATGACTTTCAGCGCGCTGCGGCTCCGCTCGATTCCGGGCTTCGGAGCGGTTCCGTATGCGGCGTTCGTCGCGAAATGAGCGGCTGAGGCGCGAACTGCGTCCGGCCATTCCACCGCCATCCCGCTGGCGATTCCGAGAGAAAAATATTTCTTGCCGCGCCGCACTTCGAGCCACGGCGTTTCGGTCATCTTTCCGTAAAAATGGTTCGCCCAGATAATTCCGTCCGTCCCGGCGAGTTCAATCGACGCGTCGCAGGGATAACCTTCCGTGCGAATCGCCGTCCCCGGCGCATAGGTCAGTTCGACGACCCCGTAGCAGCCTGCCGACTTGAATTTAAGCGCGATCATCGACTGCCCGCCGCCCTTGCCGCGCGCGCCGGTTTTCATCGGATTCAGATATGCCATCACCGATTCAACGTCCCCGAGCAGTTCGATCGCATAAGCGATAATATCAAAGCAGGGGTGAAAAAGTCCGTAGTTGGTTTTCAGCAAATCAGCTTGCGGGCCCCAGCCGCCCTCGCCGGCCAGATTTACGCGGAAACGCGCCGCGCAGATCTCGCCGACCTCCATCTTTCCTACAAGTTCCTTCAGTTTATTATAAGGTTCGAAAAAGAACGCTTCGTCGTCCACGCTCAGAAATGACTTCGACTCGCGAGCCGCGGCGGCGAGCGATTCAACTTCTTCAAGATTATCAGCGATCGGTTTTCTAAGCGATACGTGGACGCCGGCGCGCAGTAGCGATTCCGCAAGTTCAGCGCGCCCGCCGGGAATTGTCAGCAGTTCCGCCGCGCCGACGCCGGATACGAATTCCTGCGCGTTCGACGCCGGCAGCGCTCCGATTTCTTTCGCAAACTTTTCCGCCTTCTTCGCGTCCGGGTGGTAGTACATCAGCGATGACACGTCGCATGAAGCGCGAAACGCGGCAGCGATGAGCGACAGGTCCGGCCCTTCGCCGGCGACGCCCATTCGGATCGTCTTCCTACGGCTCGCCCGCCCGCTCCTCACATTTCCAACTAATTCTTCAAATAGAGACATTGAGGCTCCGTTATGTCACAAATCGTAAATGTAATTGATGAGATAGCCGCGTATGATTGATTTCATCTGCGACGGGCGCGCTTCGAGAACCATCGCGCGCAGCGCGTCGGAACATGGCGGACCCGCGTTGAAGAACTCCTCGAGCTCGGCGAGACGCTGCACAATTTCCTCGCCGTCGTTAGAGGTCGTTAGGCGCGCGAAGTCGTGCAGGCGGCCCATGACTCCCGCGAGAAGCGGGTCCGGCAGTTTCATCGTGCCGATCATCGCCCCGTAAATCAGGTCTGTTTGGAGCCGCAGCAGGGATTCCCGCATCGGTTATGCTCCTGTATCATTTCATCCGTCACTTCGTCCGGCCGAACTTCGGCGCGCGTCTTCCCGGCTATAATGCATGCGTATGCGAACTGAACGATCTGTTTGCCGCGCTCGCCCGTCAAATGCGGGTCGCCGCCGTCGAGAACGCTCTTGACGAAGTGGCGCGTCGAATCTGAAAAACTGTCCTGCCAGTCCGCGCGGATGTCGTCGAACAAAATCCGCTTGCCGCCCTTGATGAGCGTCAGCGCCGGCGCGTCGAGCATCTGCGCCGAGCACCTCGTTATCGAAATCGAGCCGCGCGAGCCGGTGATGTCTATCCGCTCGTCTGCGGCGAAATATTTTGATTTGTTATATAAATTCGGGCTGATTCCGAGGTCGAACGCGCCGAGGCAGTCGCTGTCCTTGTATCGCCAGATCAGCGCGCCGGGCATGTCCGCGTATGCGAACGAGCGGTCGACCCACCCGCGCACGACGGAGATTCCGCCGAACAGGTCTATCGCCTGCGACAGCTTGTGATAGCCGTCGTCGAATATCGCCTGCCCCATACCCTTTTCCACCTCAAGCAAATGCCACAACTCGACCGACAGCGGATAGTAACGCGAGCCGAACATGCACGTGCCGAGCTTGAACCGCACGCTCAGCGGTTCGCCGATCTCGCCAGCCGCTATCAGTTCCTTCGCCTTAACATACGGCGGATAGAACACAAAATTTTCGAATACTTTTAATTTTACGCCCGTCCGGCGCGCCGCCGCTATCATAGCGTCCGCTTCGCCTATCGTTATGCACATCGGTTTCTGAACAGAGACATTCTTGCCCGCCTCGCATGCCGCAACAACAATCTCTTCGTGCGAAGAGTGCGGTGTCAACACCTCGACGATGTCGATTTCCGGGTCCGCGAGCATTTCTTTATAATCCAAAAACGATTTCTTCGGTTTCCATTCTTCCATGCGCCGCGCGAGCCGGTCCGGGCTGCTATCGCAAATCGCGTACAACTCGCAGTCCGGGTTATCCGCGTAGCCCGGCTGGTGCATCATCGAAATGTCGCCGACGCCGATTATTGCCGCCTTCAGCTTCCGCTTCTTCAACGGCTTCTTTCCGGGTTTGGATTTCTTCTCAGGCAATGAATGCTCCTGTAACCTTAATTACATTCATTACATTAGCGCCATTCAGCTCACAACTCAATTATTCGTCCTCTTTTATGGTTGTTGTCTTTTATCCTTACTTGCGACAGACAGTCGATTCGGCTTACAATGATTGGGAGCCGAAACCGGCCTGAATACGCGCGAAAGGAAATTTATACGAATGGCAGATAACAAGGAAATTGTTCTGGAACTTTTCATAAAGAAAAAAATGCCGCTGATAGCCAGCCTGCCGCAAAACAGCGTTGAGCTTGCGAAAGCCGCAGCAGCCGGCGGCGCGGACATGCTGAAAATCCACATGAATGTCCACCACGCGGCAAGCGGAACGCATTTCGGCTCGTTCGCCGAAGAACGCAAAAACATCGAAGCGATCATCGCGGCGGTCGAGATTCCGGTCGGCATCATGCCCGGCGCCGCCGAAACGGCGACGTTCGACGAAATGCGCGAACTCGAAAGGATGGGGATTGCATTCTTCGATATTTACACGACTGACATGCCGGCTGAGTATCTGAAGCTCGAAGAGATGGCGCCTATGGCGGCGCTCGCCGCGGGCTGGAAGGAATGGGAGCCGGAAGCCGTCGAAGAGCTGGGCATCGAGTTGCTCGAAGCTTCCATCGTTCCTCACGAGCAATACGGGCGGCGGCTTGCGCTGTCTGATCTCATGGCTTATTCTTACGTGGCCGAGCTTTACGACTGCGCGGTGATCGTTCCGACGCAGAAAGCGATTCGGCCTGAAGAAGTCGCGGCGCTCCATGAGTCGGGCGTTCGGGGCCTGATGATCGGAAAGATCGTCGCGGGCGACACGCCTTCGACTTTCGAAGCGGCCACAGCCCTTTTTGCCGCCGCGATCAAGGCGCTCTGATTAATAAGTCGGCTTTTGGCTTGCGCTTATTCCAGAAGCCAAAACAGATTTTTATAACTAACGAGGCAATGAATATAAATGTGTCCTGTCTTCTACACCTTTAAACAATTCCATCTGTTCTCGCATGCATTCGGGCCTTTCTACATCCACGCATACGGCGTCATGCTCGCGCTCGCGTTCATCGGCGGACTGTTTCTGCTTGTCCACGAAGCGCAAAAAGCGGACCTCAAGCCCGAAGACATGATAGACATGACGATCCTGATAATAATCTTCAGCATAATCGGCGGCCGGATAATGTACGTGCTGCTCTCGATGGACGAGTATTCGTCAAACCCGCTTAGCGCGATGAAGATATACGAAGGCGGCCTTTCGTTTCACGGCGGCGCGATCGGCGGCTTTCTCGCGGCGTTCCTTTTCGCTTGGCGTCGCAAGCTGTCTTCGTGGCGCATCATAGACGCCGGGATTCCCGCAGTCGTTCTCGGCGCCGCTATTGCCCGTTGGGGCTGCTTTCTCAACGGCTGCTGCTACGGACGCGCTTGGAGCGGCCCGTGGGCTGTCGTCTTCCCTTCACTTCAGGACAACATTCCCAGACACCCCGCCCAGTTGTACGATTCTTTCCTGCATCTCGCGCTGCTCGCCCTTCTTTTCTCTCTGAAACGCGCGCGCCGCAAGGAAGGCGATATGTTCGGCTTCTATCTCATGGGCTTTTCGATTTTGCGGTTCATCACAGAAATATTCAGGTCCGGCGTGACGGGAAAACTATTCCTCGGAACGCCGATAACTATGGCGCAGGCGGCGAGCTTTCTGATTTTCGCCATCGGCCTCGCGTTCTATCTGTTGCCGCCCGGCAAAATACCCGGAACAGTCGCGTTCTCAGCGGCCGGCTCGGCTCCAACTCCCGCGCCGGCGAAAGCGATGGGCAAATCCGCCGCTTCCGCTAAGAAAAAACCTAAGAATAATTCTTCAAAACCCAAAAAGCAGAAGAGGTAAGCGGCAATTGGACGACGCCCCTCTTTTCCCCATTCCTGACGAAGATATCTCCGAAGAGCGCACGCTCGAGATTGCCGCGACTGAAGACGGCCCGCGACTGGACATTTTTCTTCGCGACCTGCCGGAAGCGCGCCTCTCGCGCACCCACGCTCAACGCGTCATCCGCGCAGGCGCAGTCACCGTAAACGACGGCCCGGCGAAACAAAGCCGCCGCGTTCACTCCGGCGACCGCCTCGTCATCGTCTTTCCGCCTCTCGAACCGACGGACGTGCTCCCGGAGCCGA
>JBAYJY010000261.1:0-4945 GCA_041664945.1 bacterium
CAGGCTATCTGCTTGAGTTGTTCTTCAATTTTTTCCTTGAGGTCGCGCCGCGTCAGATATCCGAGAATTCGAGTGACCGGCTTTCCGCCTGCGAACATGATGATGGTCGGCGTGCTGACAACCGAGTAGCGGCTCGCGAGATCCACGCTTTCAGCGATGTCGACACGGACCAGTTTCATCCGTCCGTCGTATTCACGTTCGAGTTCTTCGAGGTCCGAGTGCATTAACAGGCACGGTTTGCAACTTTGCGAATAAAAGTCTGCAATAACGAGTTCGGAAGCCTGTCCAACAACACTCTCGAAGCTTTCTTCTGTTGTCGTTTTCATTTCTTTTTCCGCAACCATCTTTAGCGCAACCATATTATACCAAAACTCGCTGTAAATGTCTTTCGGCAATAAAAATCCCCGCCATGCCGCCGGGTTAGTTTCCTTGAACCTGTATTTTACAACACAGGTGGGCGTCCCACCGAGCATCCTGAAGTCCTCTCGAAAGAGGCATTTCATCGTGCATCGGGCTTGGACTCCCTTGCAAAAGTGTTGGCTCAGGAACTTATGCCCTCGCGAACACAGCAGAGATTAAGTCTAGAATAGCGCACGATATGAATATTTTCAACAATATGAAAATTCATTTGCCGTGGGAGATTTTGACTTTTTCATGATAAACGATAATATTAATGAATTGTAAAATTTTATTTGCCGATTGCAACAAAGGTAAAACAGTTTTAAATGAAAAGAAAAAAACCAATACTGACGATTTCACAGATCATTATGCTGAGCTTTTTCACAGTCATAATGATAGGGTCGTTTGTGCTTGTTCTCCCGATTTCAGGGAATCAGCCTACTAAATATATTGATGCTCTTTTCACAGTAACATCCGCTGTTTGCGTAACCGGCCTTGTAGTTGTGGACACAGGAACTCATTTTACAACATTCGGGCATGCGGCAATCCTGCTAATGATTCAAATTGGCGGACTTGGGGTAATGACTTTTTCCGCGCTTGGAGTCGTCCTGATGGGCGGGCAGTTGTCATACCGATTTCGTTTGATCTTAAAAGAAGCGCTTAACCGCCTTAATCTGCGAGATGTTAAGAGTATCGTAGTAAAAATCATACTGGCGACTCTGATGTTTGAAGGCATTGGTTTCTTGATATTGGCGGCGCGATGGTCTTTTGATATGAGCGTGGGGAAAGCCTGCTGGTATGCGCTCTTTCATTCTGTCAGCGCATTCTGCAACGCAGGATTCGCCCTTTTCAGCGACAATCTTATGAGTTATAGAAGCGATATTTTTGTAAATGGCGCTATATCGCTGCTGATTATATTCGGAGGAATCGGGTTCACAGTCATTCTCGAGCTGAAAGATTTCAGAATTACAAAAAAACTGAGTTTTCACAGCAAAGCGGCGCTTCTGATGACCGCGACTCTTTTGTCAGTAGGAACGGTTTTGATATTTGTGTTCGAAAACACTCATTCGCCTGAATATTTCTCGAAATTGCCTTTATTTGAAAAAATCCTTGTTTCATTTTTTCAGTCTGTTTCAGCGCGCACGGCCGGGTTTAATTCAATAAATATCGGAGCCATGACACAGGCGAGCCTGCTCGCCCTGATTTTCCTTATGTTTATCGGCGCATCGCCCGGAGGCACAGGCGGCGGCATTAAGACAACAACTTTCGTATGCCTTATGGGCAGCCTTATCGCTGTCATAAGAGGCCACTCAGAAGTCGTGATTCTCAAAAGACGTTTAAGTGGCGACCTTCTTCTGAAGACATTCACGATCACAATCGTTTCGTTAATCCTTGTCTGCTCAATTACGATCCTTATCATGGGCATTTCAAACAGAAGCCTGATCGATGTGTTATTTGAAGTTATGTCGGCATTTGGAACGGTCGGACTTTCAACCGGGATAACGCCGACGCTGAGCGTAGTGGAGAAACTGTTGATAATAATTACCATGTTCGCCGGCAGGATCGGACCGATGACGCTCGCGATAGCTCTCGCTGAGGAAAGCCGTAGAAAAAGAGTGAAATATCCTGAAGGGCAACTGCTCATAGGATAGAACGAAAGGACACACATACATGAAAAGCCAGATAGCCGTCATCGGACTGGGCCAATTCGGAGCTTCTGTCGCCTTGGAACTTCAGAAACTCGGACATAATGTTCTTGCGATAGATGTTGACGAGAAGAAGGTCAATCAGATAGCGGACAATGTCAGCCACGCTCTTATTCTGGACGTCACAAACAAAGAATCGCTCATTGAAGCGGGCCTTAACGATTTTGAAATCGCCATTATCGCGATCGGCGCCCATGTTCAGGAATCCATCCTCTGCGCGGTGCTGTTGAAAGAAATCGGCGTTAAAACAATTATTGCGAAAAGCATGGATTACTACCACGGCCTTATCCTTCAGAAAGTCGGAGTAGAGAAAATTATAAGTCCGGAAAGCGAAATGGGCGTCCGCCTCGCCCGCAGCATCGCATCTCCTTCTGTTATCGATTATATCCAGCTTTCGCCAGGATACAGCGTTGTTGAACTGCGCGCAACGAAGAGCATAGTAGGGAAATCCCTTGCCCAGTTAGACATGCGCAGAAAGGCGAATGTCAACGTTTTAGCGATCAGGCGCGGCGACAATCTGAATCCCGTTCCGAACGGCGATGATGTTGTCGGCGATAACGATATTTTAATTGTCGCCGGACGCGACAAAGACCTCGAACACCTTAAAGACTGACGGTTTCGCCCCGCAGAAACAACTATTGCCTCCTTTGCACGTTTAATGTAGAATCTCTCCGCATTCATTGGTATTTGCAGCCATGCAAAATTCCGGGCATTTGGTGTTAACCCGCATTGATGTCCGGAATAAAGAAATTAAACCAACCAAAGGAGTTCTTCAACATGAAAGAAGCATACATAGTAAGCGCGGCTCGGACCGCTGTCGGCCGTTTCGGAGGCTCACTCGGCGACATACCTGCTCCCGAACTCGGCAAGATTGCGGTCGTAGAGGCTGTCAAACGCGCCGGACTCACTCCCGATGCCGGTTTCGACGAAGTCATCCTCGGAAACGTGCTCAACGCAGGTCTTGGACAGAATCCTGCCCGTCAAGCAATGATCTTCGCCGGCATTCCTGTCGAAGTGCCGGCCGTGACCGTAAGCAAGGTATGCGGCTCCGGCCTGAAGGCTGTCGCCCTCGCCGCGCAGGCAATTCTCGCTGGCGACGCCGGCCTCGTCATAGCCGGCGGAATGGAAAACATGAGCGCTGCTCCTTTCCTTTTAAACAAAGCCCGCTGGGGTTACCGCATGGGCAACAGCGACCTTATCGATTCCATGATAGTCGACGGCCTTTGGGACAAGTTCAATAACTACCATATGGGAATAACCGCCGAGAATATAGCTGAAAAGTATGGCATCACCCGCGAAGCTCAGGACGCTTTCGCTCTCGAAAGCCAGAAGAGAGCCGGCGCAGCCATCGAAAACGGCACGTTCACGGACGAAATCGTTCCCGTGCTGATTCCACAGAGAAAAGGCGATCCGAAAGAATTCAAGGTTGATGAGTTTGTGCGCGCAGACACGACTGCGGAATCGCTCGCTAAGCTTAAACCGGCATTCAAAAAAGATGGAACCGTAACCGCCGGCAATGCTTCCGGCATTAACGACAGCGCAGCGGCGTTTATCGTCGCCTCCGGAGAAAAAGTAAAAGAACTCTGCCTGAAACCGATGTTCCGCATCGCATCATACGCCTCGGCGGGCGTCGATCCTTCGATTATGGGAATGGGACCGGCGCCATCAACCCTAAAGGCGCTCGCAAAAGCAGGATGGAAACTCGACGACATCGGAATGTTTGAATTGAACGAGGCATTCGCGGCCCAATCGCTCGGTGTTGTGAAGGAACTCGGCCTGCAGGACCGCATGGACGTCATAAACGTGAGCGGCGGAGCGATAGCGATAGGACACCCGATCGGCGCGTCCGGAGCCCGAATATTAGTCACACTGCTGCACGGAATGCAGAAGCGCGGAGTCTCGAAGGGAATCGCCGCTCTGTGCATAGGCGGCGGACAAGGAATCGCGATGGCAGTCGAAAAAGTTTGATTCGACGCCGTTTTCACATCGGGCGGAAACCCGATTCTTGCGAACATTAGAGATATCAAAAGGGCGGCCTATCCGGGCCGCCCTTTTTGTTTCCTCTGAAGTTTAAAGAAAATATCTGCTTACAGCAATTCAGCGGCAAGCTCCGCGAGTTCGGAGCGCTCGCCCTTGACGAGAGTCACGTGTCCCGCGACTGGGCTGTTTTTGAAACGTTCAACCACATAATTCAATCCGTTGCTGTTTACATCCAGATATGGGTGATCAATCTGGTACGGGTCGCCGGTCAGGATTACTTTCGTGTTCTTTCCGGCGCGCGTGATGATCGTTTTCACTTCGTGAGGCGACAGATTTTGCGCTTCGTCAACGATCATATACTGTTCGGGCAGACTGCGGCCGCGAATATATGTCAAAGGTTCAACGCTTATCGCATTCGTGCTTTCAATAAATTCCTTGATGTTACGCTTTTGTTTGCGCCGGTCAGGCGAGGAGAGCGAGAAAATCATGTCGAGGTTGTCGAAAAGCGGTTCCATCCACGGATCCATTTTCTCCTCGATGCTGCCGGGTAGAAAACCGATATCTTTACCCATGGGGATTACCGGCCGCGAGACGAGCATCTTTTCATAGCTTTCTGTTTCGAGCACGAGGTTGCATCCGGCGGCGAGCGCGAGCAGCGTCTTGCCGGTTCCGGCGCGGCCGTTCAGAGTGACAAGGCTGATATTATTGTCCATCAGCAGTTCAAAAGCGAAAAGCTGCTCAATATTTAGCGGCTTTATCCCAGAGATAACTGTATCGAGAGTCAGTTTCAGAGGGAGAATGGCGTCCTCGGCTGCATCCATGCGTCCGTATGCTGTTTCTCCGGTCTCCTTGCATGCGAG
>JBAYJY010000262.1:0-4943 GCA_041664945.1 bacterium
CCGGCGTGAAGCGTGGCAAATCCCGAAAAAGGAGATTTTTAATGCGGAGATTGAGAATGATTGCGACAATCAGCCTGTTTTTTGCAATATTTGGATTTGCAGTTATGACGCGCGCCGCAGAAAGTGGAGCGCCGCAAATCAAAAAGGCGAAGAAGAACGCGTTTATCATACCGCACTTCCATTACGATCCTGTTTGGCTGATCAGTCAGTCCGGCGAAACGATGCGCGCGTTTTCCATCATGCATCAGGTCCAGGAAGTCGCAGACAGCAATAAGAGATTCAAGTACGTTTTTTCGGAGATGGATTACGTCAAGCCGTATTGGGACGCATATCCCGCGCGGCGCGCCGGCATGCTGGACATGCTTTCCGCCGGGCGGGCGGAGTTCACCGGCGGCTACAGCGAGCCGGACGAATCGTCAGTCGGCGGCGAGGCTCTGATACGCAATTTCGTTTACGGGAAGATTTACAAGGAAGCGCAGTTTAACACGAAAGTGGACACCGTCGCGCAGCATGACGTGTTCGGCCACACAGTGCAGATGCCTCAGATTCTTCTGAAATCAGGATACATCAACGCGCAGTTCCAGCGCGGGAACGAAACGGACATGCCCCGCGATTTCATGTGGCTCGGTCCGGACGGCTCCTCGATTTTGTCGAAGCTTCAGGCCTACGGCGGCGGCGGAGGAGACACGGCGCTTGCGGGCGATTCTTCAAATTATTCGCTGACAAGGAATGCAATATTCATGTCCGGCGGCGATTTCACGCCTCCTGACAGGAATCTAAACGCTTATCTGAAGAACACAAAAACGCTTGTTGTGGGAATCGGCCTGCACAAGGATTATTTCGCCGCCGTGAGAGCAGAACTCGCCGAACGAAAGACTGTCGCGCCCGAAGTGTCGCGGGACCACACGCCGCTGCTTGTCGGCTGCTATTCGTCGCGCGTTGACACAAAGCTCGCAAATCGCTGGACTGAGACGTCGCTTGTTGATGCGGAAAAGTTTGCGTCGATAGCGACCCGTTACGGCGCCCGTTATCCTTACGCGGCGTTGGACAAGGCGTGGCGGCTTCTTTTATTCGGACAGCACCACGACGGTCTCACAGGCAGCGACTCGGAGAACGTAAACCTCGATCTTCTGACAGGCTGGCGCGAAGCGGCCGATCTTGCAGCGACTGTGCGCGAAGGCTCTTTCAAGCTGATCGCCAACGGCATCGACACAAAAACAAAAGCTCCGAAAGGCGCTACGCCTGTCGTTCTGTTCAACGGACTCAACTGGGACCGCACGGAACCGGTGTGGCTCTCCGCGCAGCTTCCCGGCGCCGTTAAAGGATTCCGGCTCGTTGACTCAAACGGGAAAGATGTGCCGTTCCAACTGACGGGTGACACAAGCGTTTTGTACAGGACGGCGGCAATTCTTTTTGTCGCGACCGTGCCTTCGCTCGGTTATTCAACATATTACATTGTGCCGGCGGCAAAGATGCCGGCGGGCGTTGTCGCCAAGAGAAAGAGCGCCTTATCCGCTGAAAATGAATATTTCATTGTTAAAGTGGATCCAAAGCGAGGCGGCGGCATTTCCGCGCTCTACGGCAAAAAAGAGAAGAAACAGTACATTGATTCAAGCGTCTCGGTAGGCAATGAGATATATGCGGTTAAGGAGAATGCGAACAAAGTGGAAGGCCCGTGGAGCATACACGCGACGGGCCAGGTGTGGCGCTCCGGAGATCACGCCGCGGAAAAGGTGTGGGTCGAGACAGGTCCGGTCGCCACGCGAATCGTTGTCGAGGCCGCGCCGGTAAGAGACAAAGTGAAGATTTATGACGGCAACGACGTTGTCGCCGAAACTAAAGAACAGGAAGTTCTCTGCCGCAGGATGCAGGAGATCATTCTTTACAAAAATGTGAGGCGGATTGATTTCCGGACGCATCTGCTTGATTACAAGGAAACTGATTTCATGTACAAGGTAGGTTTCCCGGCTTCGGTCAAGGGAGCGCTGCCGGTGTTTGACGAGAGGCTTGCGTCCGTCGGCCGCGACAAAAACACAGAGGAATTCATGTTCTATGATTTCTGGCGCGAACCGGGCGTGAAGCGGGGCCGCGAATATCCGGCGTACATGTGGATGGATTTCACATCGCCCGCCCGAATAGAGTTTGAAGACGCCGCCGGCGGCGTTTCTGTTTCGTTTCCTCTTGCGATCGGCGAGATCGTCATCCCGAAAGGCTCAGAAGGGCAGACGCTGGCAAATAAACTTGCCGCCGCTTTCATACGAAAGGGCGTGACTACAACTCCGACAGAGGACAAGAAACCGCGCACCAACGAATATTACGGGTTCAGGGTTTCCCTCGGCGCCGGGAATAACGCCTACAATAAAAAAGCGCTTGAAGCCGCCTCCACAGACGCTCAAGCGGCATTCAACAAGCGTCTCGAAACCGACGGCTACGCTTTCATGTTTACTCAGCCGGCTGATTCCGTCACTTCGACTGTCGACCATAAATTTATTCCTGTTCTCATCGTCGAAGCGAAGGATTTCGAAAAGCTCAGTCAGGCGGTCGCCGTTATGGCCGAACAGTTGGAGACAGTCGGCAACCTGAGATTCGCTGAATCGGTAAACGCCGCAGGCGTCTCGGGAAAAATCGAACCGTTCGGACTCGCGATATTGAATCGCGGGCATACGGGTCACAGCGTTGAGAATGATGACACTTTAACCATGACGTTGATGAGAAGCTCGACGGGCTGGCCGTCAGGAACGCTGTATTCCCGGAACCTTGAGGTCGAGAACTGGAATCACGTTTATGAGTATGGCATTTATCCGCATGCCGGCGACTGGCGCGCCGCGAAAACGTACAAGGCGGGCTGGGAATATAATCACCAGATTTATTCATTCGTCACCGGACAGCATGCCGGAACGCTTCCTGCTCGAAATTCGTTTTTGTCCACGGCCGGCGCGGACGCCGTCGTGATAGCCATTAAGCCCGCGGGATTCCCCTATATAGACGGGAAACCTGTTGATTCAGGTAAAGCTCCCGGGACTTTCGCGGTGAGATTTTATGACCCGACCGGTTTCAAGTCGAACGGAGAGATGAAGTTTTTCGCGCCGATAGGCGAGGCGGCGGAAGCCGACATGCTGGAACGCAAGGGCGCTTCAGCGGCGCTGACGGCAGACGGATTCGGTTTTGCGCTAAATCCATTTTCCATCGACACGTATTTGTTGAGAACGAATGATAAACCGGCGGCGCCGACAACAGTGATCGGCCCGGAATGGGAAAAGCTCGGGCCGGTGTTTACCCGTTACTGGGTCACTAATCAGAATGTGGCTCCGATGCAGTTCATGCCTTTTACAGTAGTAGCCGAACCGGGAATAATCGACGCCGGCAAATCAGAAATGACTGTTAAAGTGACGGTCGCCAACAATCTCGATGTTCCGGCCGACGGGATATTGAAGATAATCGCGCCCGGAGGCGTGAAAGCGAATCCGGCGGAGGTCAAACTCAGCCTCGAAGCCTCTGGTTCCCGCAAAATATATGAACAGGAGATCAAGCTGACTGGAATTGACGCAAAAAAGCTCGCGTCGCAATACGTGACGGCGCGTTTCATAACCGTCGGCAGCGCGATAGAGGATGTATTGACGTTTAGCAATTGGCAGGTGTTTCGCGGAGAGGCCGCCGGCGCGGAAAAGGCGGATTTCAACGATTCAGCCTGGGAAACTCTGCCGCTTGCGCGCTTCTGGAGCCAAGGCGTCAACGAGCCTGTCATGTGGTATCGCAGCAGGTTTGTCATTCCGAAGGGGATAAACGCCAAGCCGATGTTTTTTGACCGGCTGTCCGGCGCCGACATCTCGGTATACATAAACGGCGACCGCGTGCAGAAAAGCGCGGACGGCTATTACATATCGCCGCTGATAGAATCTGGCAAAATTAAGTACGGCGAGGAAAACGTGATAGCGGTCAGATTGGGAAATCCTAAGGGCGGCTCCGGCATGTACGGGACCGCATTCGAAGGCTCGGAAACGCTTTTCAACAATGATGTATGGAAACTTGAGACGACGCAAGTGCGAGTGAAACGCGGTTCGAGAGCGTCAATCAAGGCGAGCTTCAGGAATCCTTACGATCAGGAAATAAGCGCGTTGGCGGTGATATCGAGCCCGATTGAAACATGGCCGGAAGGCGGCCCGCATTCTCTGATCCAGATCGGCCCGTCGGCCGTGGAACTGCATGCCGCCCCGAGAGCGGAGACGCCAGTCGTTTTCGATGTCTCCGTTCCGGCGAATGCGGATGCCGGACGTCATATCGCGGTAGTGAAATTCGTATATGCCGGAATTGCCGCCTACACGGCGCCGGTGGATATTATTATTGAACCTTGATTATATTGAGCGGCGGCGCTGAAAGGCCGCGAGGCGATCGAATGAAAAAAACTGTTTTGTTTACAATTGTCATTCTGCTTTTTTCTATTGCGGCGTTCGCAAAAGTCAGGAATGCGGAAGAACCGCCCAAACAGGCGAATGTTGTTCCGGCGTTCCCCACAACAATCGAAGAGAAATTAGACGCTTCCCAACTTGCCATTTACGGACAGATAGTGTCCATAGTGGAACAACTGCCTGAAAAAACAGACCCTCATCAGCGTTCGGCGCTAAACAAATTCATCGCTTCCGTGCGCGTTCTCGATACATTTAAAGGAGCGGTCGCCGGGGATACGGTCTCATTGGAATATATTGAAAGCGAATATCGCTCTAACCCGCCGATGTTGACATTCGTACCCAGCGAAAAATGCATTCTTTTTTTGAGGTATTCGGACGGCGGCCTGTTCACGACGTTGTCGCCGACGATAGGGAAGGAATCTGCGTCCGAACAGTTGCTGTCACAGTTGCGGGCGAAGTCAGGCAAAACAGCAGGGAAAGGGAAGAGCGCCGTTGTGGCGCTGCTGAAAGCGGGCGAGGCGAGCGGCGGCGGGAACG
>JBAYJY010000263.1:0-4938 GCA_041664945.1 bacterium
TGCCTGTGAAGCTGAAGTAAGCGTCGTGCCGCTTGCCGGGTTCCATGCGCTCTGAACCGGCAGAGTGGTATCAACAATATAGTTTACATGCGTGTTTGTTATAATTGTGTCCGCGTTGAGCGCCGCGTCACGGCATGCTACATAGACGATCTCAGCGCCTTCGATGAGTCCGGCGGTGATGCAACTCTGGCTCATCGTTCCGTCGCCCGAGCAGTCGTTTGCCATGGCTCCATAAGCATCGTCCGTGAGAGACCATTTGCAGTCGGCATTCTCGTTCGTATGGAACAGGATCGTAGGCGCGGCAGTTGAAATCAGAGCGCTTTTCGCCGGGTTCCAAGCGCTCTGTACCGGAGGCGTGAAATCTCCAGTGGTGAAGGTCCATACATAGTCGCCTGCTGAAGCCGGTATGGATATTAACTGCCCGGCAATGAAGACCAACAGAGTGAATATGAAGGAGTTGGCGAATCCGTAACGCCGCGCAATTGAATTGCTTTGGAGGGTTGGAACAAATAATTTGTTTATAAGCTGTCTCATATATTCTTCCGCATGGTTTATTAAAATCAATTCACGAAACAAGAAATTCTTTATTCATTTGCCAGCGCGTTGCCGGCAATGTCCATGACCCCGGCAGCGATTGTTGCGGTATAGAGCGTCATGTCATCGAGCCTGCTATCCGGAGTAAAAACCGCGGTTAAGCCGGAGTAGGTAACAGCGCCGGAAACAGCCGTTGAACCTTTCTTCACGGTAAATGTTGTCGTGTTGATTGAATCGGGGTCCATTGCCTCGCTGAAAACTGCGGTGATTGCCGTGGTGGTTAAGACGCCTGTGGCATGATCCAGAGGGATAACGGCAGTCACGCGAGGCGCTGTGTTGTCTACGGCAGCGCTTGTGGTAAAAGTCCATTGATATATACTTGCCAGCGCATTGCCGGCCAAGTCTTTAGCTGCAGTAGTAATTGTGACTGTGCATATAGTATTGCTCGGAAGAGTGGCTGCAGCCGGAATTGTAATCTTTGCCACATTGCTTGCTGTTACATAGGAGACAACTCCATTTACAGGCGTTCCGGTTGGGCATGCCAGAGTAAAGCTTGAGTTGTTGAGCGTGGTAATATCCATAGCCTCACTGAAGGCGGCGGAGATTATTTTCGTGTTGATCGCTACATCAGGGGCATTATTTAGTGGGACAACGGCAGTCACCGTGGGCGCGGTGTTGTCCGCGGCAGCGCCTGTGTTAAATGTCCATACTTTATTAACTGCAAGCGGATTGCCGGCAAGGTCTTTTGCCGCGGCAGTAATCGTGGCGGTACATGTTGTATTGCTTGGAAGATCGGTTGCCGGCGGAAGCGTAAGAGTCGCCACGCTTCCAGCAGCAATATAACTGACGGCAACGGGTCCTGTTGCCGGCGTTCCAGCGGGGCATTCCAGATAAAAACTTGATGTCATGAGCGTGGCGGGATCCATCGTCTCGCTGAAGATGGCCGTAATTATTTTAGTGTTAATAGCCACGGCGGGGGCGTTATTCAGAGGGACAACGGAAGTCACCGTGGGCGCAGCGGTATCCGAAATGCTTGGAGGCGTCCAATGCCCGCCTCCACCGCATCCCGCAATTAAAAAAGCGCTCCATATAAAGCATAAATAAAGACAGGTCTTCAGAACCTTAATTCTCTTCATAATAACCGCGTTTCCCTATACAGGCGATGCAAACGCCCGCACATAATGCGCGCCATATGCAAGGAGCGCTTCCTCAAGCATATTAGAAATAATATTTAGACGGCATTCGCAAACCCGTCGTTATTATTTCTTATGAACCAGATCTGAAACGGCGTCGCTCGAATCATGCACGGCTTTCTTTACGCTTTTGGAAATGTCGTGCGCGGTGTCGGCGACGTCATCTTTTGCCGATGTGATTTTGTCCCTGGCTTTTTCAACCTTGTCAGACACTTTTTCTACTACTTTGTCAATTTTTTCTCCTACTGTTTTCTTGTCGCTCATGATTCTTTTCTCCTTCATATTGGGATTCCACACATTTTGTATGGTCTTTTCCGCGTCGCTGTCGGCGACGAATTATTATCTCAGTTATCATTCATTCAGTTCATTTCATCATCTTGTCCCTGCGGGCTATATTGAGCATTTAAATTTCTGCTGTTTCTGTCTATCTGAGCGTTGTTTTTCTCAATATGGCTGTCTATCTGGTTAATCAATTCGTTATAATCTTCAGACACCGAATTCTTATTATCATTGGAGTCGATATTATTCTGCTTAACTTTTGCTTTACCGCGCATGTTTCTATCCATAATGCCCTCTCTTTTAATCCATTAATTCAGGGTATTAATCTAAATATTCTCATTTTTGATACGGCTGTAATGTTTCCCATGCCTTGCATTTTGCTGGAACATATACCCGTACATTTGTCGATTTTCTTCTGTATTAATAATAAGTTGTTCGAAATGCCGCAGCTATCGGCGAAAAAGCATTCTTATTTAACTCTTAAGGTTTTAATTTGTAGCCATTTGGGCTAACGAGTTTCATGCGATATTGCTATTGGTAATAATACTCAGGATTCGTTTCGAGACATGTTTTATCCAGTCGGAATGAGAAGCGCTTGTTTCCCGTGTGAATGGAATTATTCCATTATAATAAGACAAGACTGATTTCGGAGTGACTACATGTACGAAGACATTGTGATGGAGACGGCGATATCGACTGTCCCGCATTGGTATTCAAGCAAATACGCGAAATACACATATGAACTATCTATGGGGAATAACGTTTTTAGGTTCCAGAGCCATAGCCAGCTCACATTGAAGCTGCAAGAGCTTCAGATATACATCCAGAACAGCCTCAAAGGATGGCATTCGCATATGCCGGCAAATCCGACGCCAAGATCGCTCCAACAGGTCGAGGAGGATATTGCCGTCCGCTGGCTGGAGATATTCGATTCAACGGTAGACTGGAATAAGTTCATAGCCTATATCGAGTATGTAAGATTCAGAACATACGAGAACAACCGCGTGATGACCAACCTCGTAATAGGCGGCGGGCAGGGAACGCTATCGCTTTCGGACGCGGATATTCAGAAGGTAGTAGATCCGCTGTCTACGAGCATGCAGGTATATTTTCGCGTTGACAAGGAGTTGCGGTTTCTGGACTATCAGGAAATCTTATGGAAAGAAGTGCGTGAGTCGGCCGAGTACAGGTTTATCCCGGAGTTTCTTGAGCCTTTCGCGTCTATTCTGCAGGAAGGCGAGTTCTCAGTGCATCTGCACAGGCAAGGCGACTTCTTCATCATGGACTCGCGCGGGCTGTTGGTTGCGAACAGGAAAGGGCGTTGGCACATATACGATACACAGACTTTCAAAAACAGCGTGTGCGGCATCATGGGAAACTACACTGTTGGAAGCAACCTGTTCGAGCTGATGTTCGACCTCAGTTACAGACGGCACGGCGCTCTGCTGGTGTACGATCCGGAACACAAAGTCATAGAGCAGGTGGTGAACCCGAAGTCGGTCATCGGAGGCGAGTCGCCATTGCCCGACGCGGCTCGCGCGATGCTCAGCCCGGTTATACGGGACATCGGGCTCGGCAGGACCGATCGGCTGATTAGAAAGAAGAATCTTTTTCTCGAAGTCGCCGGGTTGGACGGCGCATTGATTTTCGACGACGTTGAATTGCTTGCCATTGGCGCGATGATTAAACAACATCCGAATCTTGGCAGTTATCTCGGCGCGCGCACCATAGCCGCGCAATCCGCGTTTAAGTATGGCGGAGTTCCCATCAAGGTCAGCGCGGACGGCGAGATTCAGATACTCTTCGAGAGCAGCGACGATGAAGGGCTTTTAAGCGACGCCGAAATGACGTTTATGTGAGTTTCAATTGTTTTAAGCGATGCAATCCAAGTCAAATAAATATTATTGGGGGCAACCTGCTTTTGAGACTCAATTTGCATGTCAATGCCTTGTGTTGTTTTCAAGCAGCTTGTTTGATTGTTCCAGCGCTTCCATGGAATCGCAAATGCGTTTTAGTATCCTGCAGACACGCGCGTCTTCTTTAACCATCAGTTCCTTGGTTTCGCCGGGATAATCTATATATTGCAATATTTCTGTTTCATATTCTTCGTCGAACATATCTTTCGTCCTCCCTTCATTACATTTAAATAATACGGCAATCAAGAGGGCGGGACCATCGGCGGAAAAGCATTCTTTTATAGCTTTTGCGGCTTATTTTAGTAGCCGTTACGGCTATATGAATTACGCGTTATGCGCCTTAACGGCGCAATGATGGTTATTATGCGCGTAATTGTTCTTTTATCCCTATTTCAGCAAAACTTTAGAAATGGTTTCCAATAAGCTATGGATGTCGCACGGCTTCTGTACGAACTCGCAGGCTCCCTGCTTCATGATTTCCCTTGCTTTTCCCTCGATGCTGAAGCCCGAACAGATGATAATTTTGACGTCATCGCGAATGCGCCGCAGGGCGGTGAATACTTCGCCGCCGTCCATCCCGGGCATCATAATATCGAGAAGAACAAGTTTTATGTCGTACGGATTCTTTTCAAAAATAGCGACTGCATCTTTGCCGCTGTTGGCGGAGATAGGATTGTAGCCTTTGGCGCTCAGAAAATCCGATATCATCTCTGTAAAGTCTTGCTCGTCGTCGACGATCAGAATTGTCTCTCGGCATCCCAAGCGCGAATGGACGTTTGATTCCGCTTCAGCTTCGGGTTGGCGTTCTTTCGCGGCAGGCAGGTAAACCTTCACGTTCGTGCCTTTTCCCGGTTCGCTTTCAACCTCAATCAGGCCGTGGTGCATCTTCACGATGCCCATGGTTACCGAAAGTCCGAGCCCTGTGCCGTTGCCTTTTTCCTTAGTTGTGAAGAAAGGCTCGAAAATCCTATTGACCATGCCCGCCGGAATGCCGCAGCCGTCATCGCCGATCTGAA
>JBAYJY010000264.1:0-4904 GCA_041664945.1 bacterium
CGAGTTCGGAGCGGACGGTGTCGCCGCCAGCGATAGATACGTTGTATTTATCAGCGGCGGCGCGGATGCCCTCGTAAAAAGATTTGATGAAGTAGGCGCGGCTGCGCGCGCGCAAGCCGATGGAGATTACGGCGGAAGTGGGGCGGCCGCCCATCGCGGCAATGTCGCTTACGCTGACCGCGAGCGATTTCCAGCCTAACTGATAGGGAGCCGTCCAGTCGAGTTGGAAGTGAGTGCGCTCGACAAGCAGGTCGGTAGTCATCAGAAGATCTGTGTTTCGCGGGCCTGGACCGATAATAGCGCAGTCGTCGCCGATGCCGAGAGGAATGCGCCGCGCTGAATCGCCGAGCAGGGTTTTCATCATTTCGATAAGATCGTCTTCGCGTTCGGCGGAAGAGCGTATATTTTTGTCATCCATGTATGTCAGTCCTCGTAAGGGATTTCGATTTCCATCAGGTCGTGGGCGACCAGCGCGCCGGGGAAAACGGCGCGGGCCTCATCTCGCAGCGGATTAGTGTCGCCGTGGCGGGCGCTGAGGTGTACCAGAACGAGCCGTTTCGCGCCCGCTTCGCGCGCTATGAAGGCTGCCTGAGCGGCGGTGCAGTGTTTCCGCAGGCGCGCCTCGTCCTCCATGTCATTGGTGAACATGCCTTCATGAATGAGCAGGTCGGCGTCTCGGCAGAACGGAATAATAGGCGGATGGCACATGGTGTCGGTGACGTAAACGATGCGGCGTCCCTTGCGGGCCGGTCCGAGCACGTCCGGCGACGCTATGACGCGGCCGTCGTCGAGAGTTATCTGCTCACCCTTTTGAAGGCGTCCGAACAGGGGACCTTCAGGGATGCCCAGTTCGCGCGCGTGATCGAGGTCGAAGCGTCCCGGCCTCATTTTTTCCTGCAGCGCGAAAGCGAGGCATGGGGAAGAGTGCCGCACAGGGGCCGCTTCAATTATGTAGTCTTCTTCCCGGACGACGCAGCCTGGCTCGGCCGTTTTGATCGTCACCGGAAACTTCGTGCGCAGGTTAATGTCTCTTACGAGCGAATCGTAGAACGGAGCGAGTTGAGGAGGCCCGTAAATGTCGAGCGGCGTCTCGTGTTCGAGAAGAGTGAGCGACATCAGCAGTCCCATGAGCCCCGAGAGATGGTCGCCGTGAAGGTGTGAGATGAAAATTTTCGAAAGGCGGCCGAAGCCGAGCCCTTTGCGCATGATCTGAGTCTGAGTTCCCTCGCCGCAGTCGAACAGCATCATTTCGCCGTCGCGCAGAACTGCGACGGAAGGAAGCGACCTTCGTGGAGTCGGAAGCCCGCCGCTTGTTCCCAAAAAAATAATTCGCATTATCTATTCCTTAATGTCCGAAAAAAAGAAAAATGAATCAACTGTTTTTCAGGATCGGGTGATTTTCCTTGATGAATCTGGCGAGCTCGACGGCATGGTTCGTGGGAGATTTGACGTCGGAAATGAATGAAACCTGTTCCTCGCCGGCGAAGACGCCGGTCACCTTCGTGACTGATGAAGCGAGAGTGGACAATTCGTAGCCGCCTTCGAGAACGAGTCCGGCGCGGCAGTCCGGTCCGCAAGCCGAGCGGGCAAGCTCGAAAATGGCGGCGTAGCCGTCCTCTGTGAGGTTGATCGCGCCGAGCGGGTCTCCCTTGTGAGCGTCGAAGCCAGCGCTGATAAGCAACAATTCGGGGTTATAGCGCTGAATCGCCGGGCAGACGCATTCCTCCATGAGAAATGTGTAGTCGTCGTTGCCGCTGCCAGCTCTCATCGGCAGATTTATGGTATATCCCAGCCCGTCGCCTACGCCCATTTCGTTCTTGCCGCCGGTGCCCGGGTAGTGCGGGTACTGGTGGAAGGAGCAGAAGAAAACGGACGGATCGCTCTGGAACGAGTGTTGAGTGCCGTTGCCGTGGTGCACATCCCAGTCGAGAATAAAGACGCGTCCGGCGTCGAGAGCGTCCTGAGCGTAACGGGCGCCTATCGCTATGTTGTTGAAGAGGCAGAAACCGAGAGATTCGTCTGCTTCAGCATGGTGCCCGGGCGGCCTGACAAGCGCGAAGAAACCGGCAATGTCGCCCTTCATCGCGCTTTTGATTCCGTCGCAGACTCCGCCGGCGGCGAGCATCGCTACGTTATAACTTTCGTATGAAACCGCCGTGTCAGGATTGAGAAATGAAATGCCGCGCGTGTTTTCGCAAGCGCGTTTTACATAGGAAATATAATGCTTGTCGTGTATCAGGGCGACTTCATCGACAGTCGCCGCGCGCGGCTCGATCCATTCGAGGCTGTCCGTCCACGGCGCTTCGAGAAGCGCATCGCGTATAGCCGTCAGCCGACTTGAATTCTCGACGTGCGTTCCCGTTTCATGATCGAGATAGCGATCCGAATAAATGATTCCGATTTTGCTCATTGTCGCGCTCCGTTGAACCGCAAGCTGAATCTGCCATGGTTGCGCAATCCGAATCACCGGATCGCTTTTGCCGATAAAGGCACTCAATTATATCCGAATCGGCGTTATTTTCAAAGGCGCGGAAAGAAGCGGGGCATTTGAGCCGCGGAAAGGCGCGAGATTACGTCCGGCGAAGTTTGCCGGGCGCGTTTGCGGATATTGATAGACTGGCTTGCTTAAGAGCGCCAGCCGCTCGCGCCGCCATCTGCATCGCCGGGTTCAACTGCATGGCTTCGAACGTGTTGCCTTCCGGGTCGAGAAAGTAAGCGATCCTGCTGCCCCCTGGAACGTCGAGCGGTTCAAAGAGGAAGGGGATTCCGGCATCAAGGCCGTGTTTGTAAAACGAATCGACGTTTTCAACGCAGTATGCGACGTGTTTGATTCCAACTTCCGAAAAAGGCGCGTTCGGGGCGGAGGCATGAGCGGATTTTTGCGCCGACGGGGCGGGAGAGTTTTCCGGCAGACATATCAGGCGCACGCGTCCGAAGAGCGGCGCGGAAGCCGTGACGCCGAAGAATTCATCGAGAAAATCACAGTCGCGCTCGAGCTGCCAGAGACCGAGCGTCTCGAAAAATTTTTCGTAATCGCAGGTTTGCGAAACAACAAGTCCGATTTCCTTGAGACCGGAAACGTGTCCTGCGAGAGCATCGCGGCCTGTGTCGAAAAGCAAAACGTGTATGCCGTCCGGGTCTGAGACGTGAGCGCATGGGTTGCCTCTGGATTCGACGAGTTGGACATTCAAGCCGGATTTGCGAAGTCTCGCGATGTAGTTGTCGAAGCCGCGCACAAAAAAAGCGATATAGCGGTAGCCTGGCCTGTTTATGTCTCCAGCGTCATCGCGAGGCGAAGCGTGGCGCGGGAGATGGAATGTTTCCATGCCTCCAGCGCCTATTTGATACCATGTAATGCGGTTTATCACGCCGTCGAGCCTGTGCATTCTGTCCAGGCGGGCGCCGCTGTTGGTTGTTTCGGCCATCCATGGAAGTCGAAGCGCGCGCGCGTAGAAATTACGGCTGCGGCCTTGTTCGCTAACTGTCACGCCGAAATGATTGATAGCTTCCAGCATCGGACCTCCAACGCATAATCGAATTATATATCAACATAACAATACTATAAACCAATAATTCGTTTCGCTTGTGTTAATTGCGTCGCGGTGTTATATTAATGATGGTTGGTGGACAGGGCGGGTCGAAGTCGTGACGCAAAGAATGGTCCGCGTCGAGTGGCTAAGATGTACCAACCTACCGAATGGGGCATAAGCTTCTGGAAGACATTCCCGGTACGTCACAAACAGGCCTAATCGGCCAACGCAAAAGGAGAAAGCAGGAATGGGCAAGAAGTTGTATGTAGGTAATTTGTCTTATGCCACGAAGAGCGCGGACTTGGAACAGTTATTCGCACAGTACGGTTCCGTGCAAAGCGCGGAAGTGATCACGGATCGCGATTCCGGACGCAGCAAAGGCTTCGGATTTGTTGAAATGGGATCTGATGAAGAAGCGCAGGCGGCGATCACGGCCCTGAACGAGAAAGAAGTCGGCGGCCGGCAGATCACAGTCAATGAAGCCAGACCGAGAACCGAGCGCAGCGGCGGCGGCGGCGGCGGACCGCGCAGAAGCGGCGGCGGCGGCGGCGGATACGGCGGCGGCGGCGGACGCAGTGGCGGCGGCGGCGGACGCAGTGGCGGCGGCGGATCACGCTGGTAATCGGAAACTGTTAGCTTCAAAAATACTGATTTTTAGCATAAACCTAAAAAGTATTTTTTACAGTTTAGATATAACTGATCATTCATAAGGGCGGTCTTCAGGCCGCCCTTATTTTATTTTCATAACGTTTGCTTATCAGCATCGATATAACGCGTTAAATTTCAATGCAATGATATAATGCTCAATGCCGGAAACAGCATGATTTATTTATAGAGGGATAATCCCGGCAAACGCAAATCACTGCCGCAGCATTAAGGAAATAAGAGAGAAGCGAATTAGAAAGTCCGGTCGAAGCGCGGAGAGTTTACATTTATAATCGACGCTCCCGATTTGCTGGAACGCAAATTGAAATAGCCGCCAGCGCGTGAGATAACCTGTAATCTTGAAAAAAGCGCCACTTCCGACGCCATGTCTGCGTTTGTAATGAATGATTTCGCGGCGTCTGCGTTGGATTCTGTGGAAGCGCGCTCCGCCGCTTTGGCCGCAAAACTGCGGCTGCGCTTGAAATCGACGACAGTTCCGGGCGCTGAGCGCCGGGAGTTAAAACTAATTGAGTTTGAGTTGAAGTCAGTGTTGACGATCGCCATGATTGACTCCTCCATGTTCGGATAATGCTTTCAGCTTCCTTGCTGATTCCTTTATGAAAAAGCGACGCCGTTCTTAATAGTAGTAATTTTTTGTAAAACGCCTCCTTTCAATATGATAGGAGAATTATATTCGAATTGTAAAAAAGTGTAAAGTGGGGAGATTAG
>JBAYJY010000265.1:0-4899 GCA_041664945.1 bacterium
GAAAAGCAACTCGGCTTCAAGCTGAAAACATCTGATAAAGCGGCGACTAACGATAAGATCGTAGTCGGGTTGGCGACTGACCCGGCGGCGGCTGCGTTCGCAAAATCGCAGGGCGTTTACGCGGCCGACGTTATCACTCCCGAAGGATACGCGCTAAGCGTCGGAGGAAACGGAATACTGCTCGCCGGCGCCGACCCGGACGGCACATTTTACGCCGTTCAGACTCTGCGCCAGATGGTCCGGAGCGAACGCGCCGGAGGCGGGCAACTGCCTAAGTTGCTGATCAATGACTGGCCGTCTTTCGCCTTTCGCGGCATCACAGACGATATTTCGCGCGGGCCCGTCCCGACGATGGACACGATCAAACAGACTTTGCGCCGCCTGAGCGAATTCAAAATCAACAAATTCAATTTCTACTTAGAACATGTTTTCGAGTTCAAAAAGAACCCGCTTATCGGGCCGAAAGGCGGCTCGCTCACCGCGGATCAGATTCGCGAGATCGACGCATACGCCAAAAAGTATCACATCGAGCTGGTTGGCGGGATGCAGTCATTCGGCCATTTCGGAAAAATCCTCAACATTCAGAAATATACGCCTCTTGCCGAAAGCCCGTTCAATCCGTCCGTGCTGTCGCCGGCGAATCCCAAAACGTATGAACTTCTCGGCGAGATGTATTCGGAGATAGCGCCGCCGTTCTCCTCGCATCTGTTCAATATCTCCTGCGACGAAACGTGGGGGCTTGGCGAAGGCCAGTCCCGCAAAATGGTCGCTAAAATTGGCATTGAAGGCGTTTACGCATATCACATTCAGAAGGTTCACAAACTGCTTGCCGGGCAGAACAAGAGGGTGATGATGTGGGCGGACATTGCGCTTAAGCATCCTGGCATTCTCGAAAAACTGCCGCTCGATCTGATCTTCCTGCCCTGGGCGTACGACGGGCGCGACAATTTCGACGATATGCTGAAACCCATCGCAGCCACAGGTCACGACTTTATTGTCTGCCCGGGCGCGAGCTGCTGGGGCAGGATGTTCCCGAACGTTTCAACAGCGCGCAAGAACATAGGGCATTTCGCGCGAGACGGCCAGCGCTACAATGCGATGGGCGTTTTGAACACGACGTGGGACGACGACGGCGAAAATCTCTTCGGTTACAACTGGTATCCGCTCGCTTGGGGCGCCGAGGTAAGCTGGAACCCGCTGAATCAGGACGAGAAACGGTTTGACGACAGTTTCTCTCAGGCTTTCTACGGGACGCCGGACTCCTCGGTTTCGAAAGGGATCGCCCAATTCGAGAAGGTTTCGCTGCTGACCGATTTCTTCGACCTGTCCGACGGCTACTATTGGAGCTGGCCGCCGACAACGAGGCGCCCCGGCGAGAAGATGGCGCGAGTGGACGCGAAGAATCTCATCGAATACGCTCAGATTGCTGAGAAGAGATTTGACGAGGGAGAAAAGTCCGCGAGCGCGAACAAGGACAATTTTGTTTTTCTCAAATTTGCCGCGCGCCGCATGCAGGAACTCGGAAACAGGCGCCTCGAATATTTCAGGAGCGCATCGCTGTATCAGAAAGCGTACGAGAATCAGGACGCCGACCGCGCGAAAGTCCTCGAAGCGCTCGCGACAATAGACGCTTCGCTGTCGCCGCTGCAGAGCGGCGCGAAGAAAATCTGGAGCGAATACCAGCTTGCATGGCAGAAAGAGAACCGGCCGTACTGGCTCGATATGAACGAACAGAAATACAAAAAACTTGAAACCGGGATCGAATCGACGCTGAAGAGTTTCCGCGCGGCCGCCGACGCCTACAAAAAGGGCGGCAGGCTTCCGGACAACAAAGAGGCCGGACTGCCGCTCCCTGATGCGCGGTGATTATTCGTTGGTTTGTATCATTGGATTTGTATTTGGGGATATAATTCGGGAGACAAGGCGGAAAAGCCGCCGGGGTGAACAAACTGGGACACAAAGATCATCATGAGAAATCTTACGGCCCGGTCGGCGTGTATGTAATTACAGTGAGCGACACGCGGACCGAGGAAACTGACACAAGCGGCGCGCTGATAATGGAGAAACTGGTTGCTGCGGCGCACACGGTGACAGGATTCAGGATCGCGCCAGATGAACCGGCGGTCATACGGGAAATTCTTTCGAACCTTCCGGCCGGGACGCAGGCGGTGATAATCAACGGCGGCACCGGAATATCCAAACGGGACAATACTTTCGAAGCGATCGAATCAATGCTGGACAAGAAGCTGCCGGGATTCGGCGAGCTTTTCCGCGCTTTGAGCTACGCGGAGATCGGCGCGGCGGCGATGATGAGCCGCGCGACGGCGGGCGTCATGCGCGGCGTCTCGGTAATGTCCGTGCCCGGCTCGCGCGGCGCCGTAGCTCTCGCCATGGAAAAAATCATTATCCCCGAACTCGCTCATTTCGTCTGGGAAGCGAACAGATGAAGTGAAAGAATTCGGAATTTGAAACCATATTAGTATTGGCGGCATTGAAGGCCGTTACGGACCAATCAATGACGGGCGGCGGCAAAGCCCGCATGCATAGACGAAAAAAGGGGGACGATTATTTGACGCCACTAAGAGATTCAATAGTAGACGAACCATGGCGGATTTTCCGAATCATGGCGGAGTTTGTGGAAGGATTCGATCACTTATACAATCTCGGGCCGTGCGTTACGATCTTCGGTTCCGCGCGAACGAAAAAGAACGATCCATACTACAAGCTTACGGTTAAAACGGCGAAACTGCTTTCGAAAAACGGCTATGGAATCGTCACCGGCGGCGGGCCGGGGATTATGGAGGCCGCAAACCGCGGCGCGACTGAAGCCGGCGGCGATTCAGTCGGCCTCAATATTCTCCTGCCGTACGAACAGAAACCGAATCCCTTCGTTAAAACGCTTGTGAATTTTCACTACTTTTTCGTCCGTAAAGTCATGTTCATGAAATACGCGCACGGATTGATCATCATGCCCGGCGGGTTCGGAACGATGGACGAATTCATGGAAGGCCTGACGCTGATTCAGACGCATAAGATCCACAGATTCCCCGTCGTGCTCATGGGATCTGAATACTGGGGCGGGCTGGTGGATTGGCTGAAGAAGGACATGGTCGGCTTCAAGTATATCTCTCCCGGGGACATGAATCTTTTTCACATGACTGACGATCCGCAGGAAGCCGTGGATATCATTAAAAATTTTGTTATCGATCTGCGTGAAACGAAACTGTAACGAAAATATAGGGGGCTGAAATGAGAAATATGTTAGCCGGTCACTCGAAACGATTGTACGCCGCGATTGCGTTGCCGCTGATAGTAGCGGCATTGCTTTATGCCGCTCCCGTCAGGACGCCGGCGGCGCAAGGCGACATCCAGCAACTCGTAAAGACTTTCGATTACGACAGTAAAATGCCGCTTAACGCGGAAATTAAAATAGACAAGGAACGGTCGGATCTCACTAAGTATCACCTGACCTTCGACAGCGTGGACGGCGAGCGCATTCCTGCCTTGCTCTACATTCCCGCAAAAAAACAGGGCCCCTTACCGTGCGTGATTTTCCAGCACGGTTACGGCATGGACAAATCTTTCGCTGATTTCGCCACCGGCTTTTTTATCAAAAAAGGTTACGCCATCATCGCGATTGATTTCGAATATCACGGAGAACGCAAAGAGGCGGGCAAGGACATTTTTTCAACCGACGCGCAGAGCGACTTCAAGGCTCTGAGGCAGTCGATAATCGATTTGCGCCGCGTTGTCGACTACCTCGAATCGGACAGCAGAATTGACACGGCGAAGATCGGATATATCGGCTTCAGCATGGGTTCGTTGCTCGGCGTTTCGTTTGTAGGCGTTGACAGCCGCGTCAAAACCGCCGTATTTGTTGTCGGCGGCGGCGACTGGAAAACGATTATAGACAAAAGCACGCTTGAGATTTTCGAAAATATCCGCAATTACACCAAGGAACACGGGCAGACTACCGCTGATTTCGCGGCCGTTCTGGACCCGGTGGACCCGATTCATTATGTCGGCCTGATCGCGCCGAGACCCATTCTTTTTATAAACGGCGCCCAGGATGTTATTGTCCCGAACGAAGCGACGAATGAGCTGTTCGCCGCCGCGAAGGAACCCAAAGAGATAAAATGGTATCCCGAGTCGGGCCATGTCGTTGATCCGGGCAAAGTCGCCAAGGATTCATTGAAATGGTTCAAGGAATATCTTGAGAAATAACGATTGAACGACTGAAACGTTACAGAAGGTGAATGAATGTACGAGATATACAAGGAAACGACATTTTCAAGCGCGCACCGCCTGCGCGAATATAAGGGCCGTTGCGAGTCTCTGCACGGGCATAACTGGCGCGCGCGCGTTTATGTGGCCGCCGAGGAACTCGACAAACTCGGCATGGTGATCGACTTTAAGTTGCTGAAAAGCGCACTTGAGGAGTCGGCCGGAAAACTGGACCATGTTTATATCAATGATACGCCGCCGTTTGACGCGATCAATCCGAGCGCTGAAAACATAGCCCGCTGGCTGTATGACGAGATGCGCGAACGGCTTAATGACGGCCGGGTGCGGGTGACTCGCGTCATGATCTGGGAATCCGAGGCATCGTGCGCAATCTATAAAAGCAGCGTGGATAAAGACTGAACGGCCGCTGATATGACTGCGAAAAACGATTTGTCGCAATATATGATAAAAAGGTTATTATTAAGAAGATTTACGGCACAATAATAGGAAGGCGGAGGCAAAAAGGATGAGAATCAGGAGCTTCGGGATGTTATTTGCGCTGATCGGAATGACAGTGATGATTCCGGCGGCTGCGATGGCGGCGTTGAAGGCAGGGACTGCGAGAGGCGACATTTCGCCGGATTTAGGCTGTTATCTCGGAGGGTACTATATATC
>JBAYJY010000266.1:0-4877 GCA_041664945.1 bacterium
AACCGCGGCCTCGCCGCGGCAGTGCGCACCGGCATAGACGCATTTCTCGCCCGCTCGTCGGACCCCGACGACATCATGGTCACGATGGACGCTGACAACACGCACGACCCCTCGTATATTGCCGGATTAGCCGCCGGAATCCGGGGCGGCGCCGACGTTGTTATCTGCTCCCGTTTCGTCGCCGGCGGCGAGGAACGCGGCGTGAACGCCTTTCGAAAGCTGCTCAGCCGCGGCGCGAAAAGCTTCATGGACGCGCTGGCCCCGATCCGCGGAGTGAAGGACATCTCATGCGGATACCGGGCCTACAGCCGCGCGATTCTCTCTCTCGCCTGCGGCGCTTACGGCGCGCACCTGATACAGTCGAAGAGCGGCTCCGTGCAGGCTGAACTTCTCATCCGCGCGCTCGCGCTCGGCGCCCGCATCGAGGAAATTCCGTTCACTCTCCGCTACGACCTCAAGCAGGGGCCGAGCAAGATAGGAATGGCGAAAACTATCCGCGGCTATTTTCAACTGCGCGGGATTATGAAACAATCGGAACGCGAGGCGGCTCTTTCGCGCGATTCAGAGAATTCGCCCGTCAGCGGCGAAGGCGTTCTCGCTCTTATATGCACATACAACGAAAAAGAAAACATCGGTCTGCTGATCGGCAGGGTTTTCGAAAACGCGCCGGGCATCAGCGTCCTTGTGGTGGACGACAATTCGCCGGACGGAACGGGCGAGGTAGTGGACGCGCTGGCGGCGGGCGAGCCGCGGCTGCATGTTATTCACAGGCCGGGCAAGCAGGGCCTCGGCGGCGCGATAACCGCCGGCATTAAATGGGCGGCTGAGAACGGGTTTGTAAGCGTCATCAATATGGACGCTGATTTTTCGCACGACCCGGTGGCTCTTCCTGAGTTCATCCGCCGGGGGCGCGAAGCGGATTACGTGATAGGCTCGCGATACGTTCCGGGCGGCGGGACGCTTAACTGGGGCTTGCACAGGCAATTGCTAAGCCGGTGCGGGAACGGGTTTGCCCGGTTCATGCTCGGCGTCCCGGTGCGCGACATGACAACCGGCTACAGGCTGATCCGTCTCGAACGGGCGCCTCTTCTGCATCTTGAAAATATGGACGCCAAGGGTTATGGTTTCTTAACAGTGATGACATATCGAGCAGTTAAGGCGGGTCTGCGGACGGTTGAAATACCGATCCGGTTTCTGGACCGCCGATACGGCGAATCGAAGATGTCGGCAAACATTATCAGAGAAGCTTTCATGCTGGTTTTGCGCCTGCGTCGCGAGAACCCGGATTCCAAAAGGAGCGAAAAATGAAAATGAGAACAGCGAAAATCGCCGCGGCGCTTTTGATCTGCGCAACGGCTGCAGTCATGTTTAGCGGCTGCCCGAAGAAACCGGCCGACAGGGACGGCCAGCGAAAAATCGCCAGCCGGGTCGGCGGCGACGATATCGCGGCGCTTGAGAACCAGTCGCGCTTCAAAAACCGCGCCGAACTTCGCTCTTATCTTGCATCAAAGATCGTCTGTCCAGTTCACAACATGAACCTTGTAATGGACGAAAAATCCGTTCCAAGCTGCGAAAACCGGCAGAAGATCATGATGACGATCGACCGCATGATGGACACCGGTTGGAGCATCGAGGAGATCGAGGCCTCGATACCTTTGATCCAGCAGGGTGTCAGCATGATATCCGACATGGCGAACGAACAATCCTGCGAGCCGGCCGGCGGCGCTCTCAGACTCGACTTTTTCCTCATGAGCCACTGCCCATACGGATTGCGCTATGTGGACCAGATTCTGCCCTCCATGCTCGCCGAGTTCGGACAACTGCTCATCTGGGAACCTCATTTCATAGTGGACTTCGACGCTCAAGGAAAAATCAGTTCTCTCCACGGCCAGCCGGAGATTGACGAGGACATGTTCCAGATTTGCATCGCGCGCGAGATCGGAAACGCCACATGGCTTTCTTACGCGCGCTGCTACGCATCCGAGATCAACAGGGAATACGCCAACGCTCAAAACGGCGGCAAACAGCCCGACCAAAAAACAATCTTCAATAAGGTCCACACAACCTGCGCGGCGAAGGCGGGCGTAAGCATCGCGGCGACCGACAGTTGCGTCAATTCCAAAGCGGCCGGCTATCTGAAAAAAGACTCCGAACTCGCGAAACGCTGGGACACAATGGCGTCCCCGAGCGCGGTATTCAATTGCAACAAGAAATTCAACGGCGGGGCGGTTCCATACACGCAGGCGAAACCGTTCATCTGCGGGATTTTCCCGGAGAACGCCCGGCCGCCGGTTTGCGAGAAGCTGTAACTTCGAATATGCCGTCTTGGGCGAGGGAGCGTGTAAATATGAAATCAAACCGATTCATTATCGTCGCGGCTCTGGTTTTCAGCGCGCTATTCGCCGCGCCGGCGCCGGCGGCGCCCGCCAAGCGCGCCGCCCCACGCCCTTCCGCCTCTCCCAAGGCAATGACTCCCGAACAAATCATCTCTGAAATTCATAACAGATTCATGAAACAGAAGTTCCGCACCATGACGTATGACGAAACAAGAGTGGTTTCCAATGAATCCATCACTCCCGGCAAAAAAGGCGTGATGGACCTTAACTTCGAAAACGGAGCCACTTATGTCTCCCGCTATTTCTATCAGGCGCCGGCCAAGCACGGCTACCGCGAACTTTCAAACCCGATTAAGAATTACTGGATCGGCAGCCCGAACCAGCCAGGCGCTCTTCCAATGGACGAAAAATGGAAAGACAAAGTCGTCTCCTGGTTCAATCTCTATATCTCGACGCCGCAAATGTATCGCGGCATTAACTGCTACCGCGTTACACTCGTGCCCAAGCCGGGAGCCCCGAAGAATCTTTTCAATATGACGTGGTATATCGATCCGAATACTTTCTCCATCATTAAATTCATTTTCCTTATCGCGGATGACACCAACAGAGTCAGCTCTACCGGACAGGTCTACTACAAACCGGTCAATAACTACATGTTGCCCTACAAGGCCATATGGAGAACTACTGTCAAAAACATGCCTTATATTTTCCTGCAGAAAACAACAATGAAAAACTACCGGTTCAACATCCCGCTCGACGAATCGGTCTTCAAAGAGGAATTCCCAGACGACTGGTTCAAGAATCTCAAAGAAAAACCGTATGCTAAATAACGCTTCGACTGCCCGGCGGCGGCGCTAAATTGAACATCTAAATAGAATACCGAACATCCAAACGCCGAATTACAAATGATTAACCCGATTCCGGGATGAAAGAATCTTTTGCCCTTTCTCCTGTATCCAGCGATCCCGCCGTATATGTTTGAAAGCGGCTTGCCATAATGATATAATTGCGAATCAATCAAGGTAGCGACAGTTTTGACAAACTGAATCGAGGAGGCAATATGCAGAAGAGAAAATGGCAGTTAATGGTTTTGGCGATTGCGTTGTCCGCCGGCCGCTCCGGCCGCCGCAGCGACTGAGGCGAATACCGCGAAGTCCGCCTCCAAAGCAGCCGCCCCGGCCGCCGCGGAGGAATATAACATGGAATCGCTCTGCCGAAAAGTTGTCGCGGAATCTGAGAAAGTGGCCGGCGCCGCCTACACAGCGCTTGCCGAGAAAAAAACTTTGGAAGATTGCCTGGAAGCTTCAAAAAAATCCGACAAGGACCCAAAAGCCAAAGAGGCGGCGGCCGTTTTCGTCAAGACTATTTTCACCGCCTGCAAGGACAAGTCCGGCGCTGAATGGCTGCAGCGCTACGGCCTTGAGTCTCCAAACGCCGCCAAAAACGCCGCTGAAAAAGTTCAATAATATTCCAGCGTAAACTTTATTCGCAGGATCGCGGTTTTTCGCGAAGGGCGCTTTCTCTCGCCACATGCTTCGCGCGTGAACGGGAAAAATCACTCATCCATTGTTGATATGAGGCATATCGGATAATATTGTTGAGCGGGGCCGGGCTCGCCGGTTCGCGCGGGAAAACATTTTCACTAAGGAGCGACAACGATGTCACTGAAGACGAACAGGGAACTTATGGAACATGCGGCCGCGCACGGCTATGCCGTCGGCGCGTTCAATGTGAACAATTTAGAACAGATACGCGGCGTGATCGAGGCTGCTGTCGAGGAGAAGGCGCCTGCGATTGTAGCCGTGACCGAAGGCGCGATAAAACACGGCGGCTGGCCGCTGTTCTGCAATGCGCTGCTGCGGATGGCCGCCGAGGCCCCTGTGCCGATCTCTGTTCATCTCGATCACGGAGGAAAGTTCGACAATGTCGTGAAAAGCATAGTAGGCGGTTTCACGTCGGTTATGTACGATTGCTCGACGCTTTCGTTCGAGGAGAACGCGGCGGAGATGAGACGCGTCGTTGCGGTCGCGAGGCCGGTCGGCGTGAGCGTCGAAGGCGAGATCGGCCATGTCGGCGGCAAGGAAGCCGGCGTCGCGAACAGCGGCGACGAAGAAGTCCTCACCGACCCCGACGAGGCCGCGAAGTTCGCGGAGTCGAGCATGGTGGATTCTCTCGCTGTCGCCGTCGGCACGGTGCACGGCATGAGAAAGCAGACAGCGAAAATCGATCTGGACCGCGTGTCCGCCATCGCCGCGGTCGTCAAATGCCCGCTCGTTCTGCACGGCGCGTCAGGCGTGCCGAATGAAGTGTTCGAGGAAGTAATACGGCGCGGGATTCGCAAAATCAACATCGGCACCGAGCTTCAGAAAACTTTCGCCGCCGGCGTCCGCGCCTTTCTTGCAGAGAACCCGGACGCAATTGATGTCCGCAAGTTCCTCAAACCGGGAATCGAAAATCTTAAGGAAGCCGCGCGCACGAAGATGCGGCTTTTCAAGAGCAGCGGAATGGCTTGGTGAGGACAAAATCGTAGGGCGGATTTCA
>JBAYJY010000267.1:0-4771 GCA_041664945.1 bacterium
ACAGCGAGGCGAAAGGGCGCGCGCTCGGCATCAGCGGCATCGGCGCAACCGTCGGCCTTGTCGTCGGCCCCTTTCTCGGCGGCGCGATTTGCGAGGCGGCCGGCTGGCGCGTCACGTTCTTTGTCTTCTCCGCCATCACCATCCTCACCGGCCTGGCGTTCTACTTCTTCGCCGTCGAGCCGCGCAGAGAGATAATTGCCGACAAGCAATTCAAGGCGAACGGCGGCGCCGGCGGCTGGAACCGCGGACTCATCTTCTTCCTCGTCGCGGCCGCGGCCATATTCACCTTTCGCGAGTTCGCGGGGTGGGGCGGCTACTATGTAATCTCGATATTCACCGAAACGATCTACAAATATCCCGCGCAGACGGCAGGCTTCATCAGCGGAATGCAGTCGTTCGGCGGCTTCATCGCCCAGCCGCTCGGCGGCTGGCTCTCGGACCGCATCGGACGCCGCCGCCTGATGTCGGCGCTCCTCTTCTTCGCGGCCCTCTTCATGGTCGCCATCCCGTTCGCCGGACAGCGGCCGCTCGTTCTGCTCGTCGCCCTCTACGGATTCGCATACACAGCGACCGTGCCGATCATCGACGCGCTCATCGCCGACCGGACGCCGAGCCACATTCGCGGCAGCGTATTCGGAATCTTCATGGCCGCCGGCATCGGCATCAGTTCGCTTTCGCCGCTCCTTCAGGCGAAAATACTCGACGCCACCGGCTCGAGTCTCCACAGCTTCAAAATCTGCTACATCATCCTCGCCGCCTCGCTTCTCGTATCCATGACCCTCATGCTGCTTTTCAAAAACGCCGAAAAAAAAGCGTAGGGGCGCCGCGGCTCGACTCCGCTTTGTCATTTCACGAATTTGGAAAACGGTGTTTTAGAAACATATTCTTTGAAAAACAATATTTCGTAGCCGCCGGGCTTCTTAAGAAACTTTCTTTCGGGCGCCACCCACAACCTCGTTGTGGGTGAGCTATAGGGCACAATACTCAACAGAAATAATGATATTTTGTTTCCACACATAACACCCACAACAGGTTGTGGGTGGCACCCGAAAGTGTACATGCATCGTCAGGGCTTCACTCACACAGAGTAATTTCACCCACCACGGAATGGAAACAAAGCGCGACAAAATAAATGTTGCTGATTCCCTAAAAGTCAAAAAACGTGATATAATCGGCCAATAGTTCGCGAAGCTCGAAATTGAATTGAAAAGTCAAAAAGAGTCAGAGGCCTGTTATTTTGTTGAAACACAAGCAAAAAATTTGTATCTACGAAACGAGGAATAAATGGAAGAAAACACATCGAACTCTGAAATACTATCCCCTCTTCCAGTAGAAGCGAAAGAAGATAAGCCTTTTGTAATATATGCGGGTTTTTGGAGAAGAGTGGCAGCATTAATCATAGATGTAATTGTACTGGCCTTATTCGGCGCATTGTTGCTATATTTGTACTTTGAAATAATAGCTAAAATGGGGTATTGGGGATTTGTTATAGGAGCAGTGATTTCTGGAACTTACTATACACTTTGTTGGGGCGAATTGGGAAAGGGGCGGACGGTCGGAAAACTCGCGTTGAATATCAGAGTCGTAACGAAGGACGGAGGCATATTAAAATACAATCATGCATTGCTTCGTTTTTTGATATTTAACGCTTTTTTTCTCGTGCAGGCATTAAATATCATAATCAGCATATCAGGCAATCAATATGTAGTTGGAATATCATTGTTTTTGTTTTTAATTCCCATCCTGATCTATATACTCGCATACGGCTTAGTGGTATTTCATCCGCAAAAGAGAGGCCTGCACGACATTCTTGCAGGCACCTATGTTGTCCGCAGTAAATTCGGGAATGAGGCAATAAGAGAAAGCATTGATAAGGCGATTGCGCTCGATGTCGATAACAATAAAACAAAAAAAGCGATTGTAAAAACATTATTAACCGCTTTTGTTGTTATAGGCGGTCTGTTTTGTCTTGTTTTTATTCCATCACGCAATGTATTTAAAGAAGGGCCAAGTCTTAATGAGATGATGGAAATCCGCTCGAAAGCTCAAAAGAAATACGACATAACAATATCCGGAGTTACTTTCAACCACTCTTACGCTTCGAATGAAAATTCATTTGTCATCACCATAGTGACAAGCAAGGAACCTGAAAAATTGGAAGGAGTTATGGATGGGATAAAAGATATGTGTGTAAAGAACCCGAGATTGAAAAGCGTTAATGCAATTGTATTTAGATTTGTAAATGAAGTGAATATCGGAATATTCAGATTCACAAAAAATCAAACGAGAATATTTTCATTGGATGAAAAAAATATTAATGAAGAAGATACACATAAAAATATAATGGAATTTAATACGTTAAAAGGCTATTAAGAGTTTCTCGCTCTCATGCTTCGCGGCCTTCTCTTTTACACTTCTCTTTTTCGATGGAAGAACATTTTGATTATGCCGGGGACGGCGAGCTGGTCGAGGAGTTTTTCGGGTCGGCGGTAGTTTGCGCCGGCGGGGAAGCGCACGGAATAGGAGGCGCTGAAGTATCGGCCGACGAAGTCGGACATCGTCAACCCGTCGGGCGGCGCGGCGATGAACATGTCGGCGGCGGCGATCTCTTCGGCGGCCAGTTCGCGGATTTTGAAGTCGGCGAATTCCGGTTTATCCGAGAATGAAAGAAGGGCCGGCATGTCCGCGTTCTCCGTGGAATCGTCTTTCCTGATGAAAACATAATAGTCGAGAAATTGAGCGGTCAAGGCCGGCAGGGAACCGTCGAGCGCTACGGGGAGGAGATTGAGGCTGACAGGCGCTATTCCGGGCGGCAACTGCTCGAAGAAACGCTGTTCGACATCCGCCGGCGAGATATCATCGACGAGTTGAATCCGGAGCCTTTCGCATTCGCTTGTGTGTCCGACGGCGAGCGGCGCGGAGAGGTATGACAGTTTCGGTTTCGGATTGAAGCCTTCAGTGAAATAGATGGGGAGACCGGCGCGGCGCACGGCGCGCGAGAGCGCGCGAAGGATGTCGAGATGCGAAATGAAACGCGTCTCGTAACAGCGCCTGAAAATCAGTTCGTAAGTCGTTCGTTCCGGTGTCATAAATTCGGGTCTCGGGTTTTGGGTTTCGGGTTTCGGGAAAACATGTTCCCAATTCCCGGCTGCCGGTCCCCGTTTTCTATTCTTTCCTATGGAAGGGCGGGTTTGAAACCCGCCCCTACGGCTGAATGCTAATTGCTTTTGTCTTTTCCTGTCTACTCTCTACCGTCTACTGTCTACTTCTTTTGGGCACAGCATGCTGTGCCCCTACGGCGGCATGCAGCGCCCCTACGGTTTTCCGCAGCCGATTCCGCAGCCGGTGCAGGGGCCTTTCACGCAGCCGTCTGTTGTTTCCTCGCTGCCGAACGCTTTCTCGTGTTCGATGAACAGATATTTTTCAGTCACGCCGCAACTTACGTGGCTCCACGGCAGCCGCGACATCGGCCTGTATTTTTTATACGCGTAATCCTCGGGATTGATTCCCGCTTCGGCAAACGCCTGCATCCAGAGATCGAAGCGGAACATATCGCCCCATCCGTCGAAGCGGCAGCCGAGTTTCCACGCGGCCTCGATCACGCGCCCGACGCGCCGGTCGCCGCGCGCCATGACGCCTTCGAGAAGGCTCGTCTCGACGCTGTGGCGGTCTAATTTCACGCGTCGCGGGTCGATCAGCCGACGCAGCAGCCGCTGTTTTTCGAGCAGGTTCTCCGTCGTGTCCATCGGTTCCCACTGAAAAGGTGTGTGCGGCTTCGGCACGAAGTTCGCCACGCTCGCCTTGAAGTCCGTTTTTGCCGCCGATTTGCCTTTCACCTGCCGCACCCGGTCGCACATACGATGCAGCAGTTCGGCGATTCCCTCGACGTCTTCCATCGTTTCCGCGGGCAGCCCGATCATGAAATAGAGCTTGATCTTTTTCCAGCCGGCGGCGAGCGCGGCGTCCAGCGCGCGCATTATCTCTTCTTCTGTTATCCGCTTGTTGATGACATTGCGCAACCGTTGCGTTCCGGCTTCCGGCGCGAGCGTGAGGCCGGTTCCGCGCACGCGGCGCAGCTTCTCCCCCACCTCCTCGCTGAACGTGTCTATGCGCGAGGAAGGCAGCGAAACCGACACGCGGGCCGGGTAACAGAACTCGTTCAGCCCGTCGAGCAGAGCGCCCATCTCCGGATAGTCCGAAGCGTTGAGCGAAAGCAGCGAGACTTCCTCGCAGCCCATCGAGCCGTAGAGCGCGCGCGCCTTGCCGACGAGCAGGTCCGCGGACCGCGTCCGCATCGGCCTGTAAATCATGCCCGCCTGACAGTAGCGGCAGCCCTGCGCGCAGCCGCGAAAGACTTCGGTCTGTATCCGGTCGTGAATCGCCTCGACGTACGGGACGACGAACCTGTCCGGAAAGAACGACTTGTCGAGATTCTTAACATATCTCCGGCAGACGGGGTAGGGGGCGTCGCCGCCGGGGGCGACAGAGACCGTTCCGTCGGGCGCGGTTTCCGTCGCATAAAGCGACGGCGCGTAAACGCCCTCGATTTTGGAGAGCGAGCGTATAAGTTGCTGTTTGCCGATATTATTCTGTTTTGCCGCGCGGACGGCCGCGGCGATCTCGCGCACGGCTTCCTCGCCTTCGCCTATCACGAACGCGTCGATGTACTCCGCCAGCGGCTCCGGGTTGAAGGCGCACGGCCCTCCCGCGATGACGAGCGGGTGGGAGTCGTCCCTCTCCGACGAGCGGACTGGAATCCCCGCGAGGTCGA
>JBAYJY010000268.1:0-4763 GCA_041664945.1 bacterium
CCGGAGAATATGAGAAAACTTTAAAAGAGAAAACCCGGAAAGAGCAGGGCTCTCCCCGGGTCGTTTATATTCTTAAACGCGTTTGTCAGACAGAAACGACGCTAACCTTTTTTCTGTTCTTGCCGTGCCGTTCGAACAGAACAACGCCTTGAATCAGCGAATAAATGGTGAAATCTCTGCCGAGACCTACATTCTTGCCGGGAATGATTTTTGTTCCCCGTTGTCGAATGATGATCGCCCCAGGCGTCACAGTTTGCCCGCCGAAGCGTTTTACGCCAAGCATTTTCGGCTGGCTATCGCGTCCGTTTGATGAACTTCCTTGTCCTTTTTTATGAGCCATGACTAACCCCTCGCTTTAATAACCTGATTCCCGCATTTTCAGGCAACAAATACAGCGGGAATTCGCAATATTTTACGCGGTTATGATTTTATCAATTTCCAACTCGGTGTAATGCTGACGATGTCCTCTTGTGATTCTGATGCGTTTTTTCGGTTCGTATCTGAATGCGATGACTTTCTTGTGGCGGCCGTGCCCGATGACTTTCGCTTCAATGCTCGCGCCTTCCACAAACGGTTTTCCGAATATCGAGTCGCCGTTCCTTATGACCGCCAGAACGGATTCGATCTTTACGCTTTCGCCTACTTGATTCGGCATTAATTCAACTTTGATGCGGTCGCCTTCCTTAACCGTCATCTGCTTTCCGCCCATCTTGATTATCGCAGACATCTTTCGTTCACCTCATCATATTTCCTGCCGCCGATGTTCCGACGCACAATCGCACAAGAAAGCACAGTTTAGCAGAGATGCAAGTTGATTTCAACAAAAAATAAATTAATATTTTGTTGAAAACACTGTGTTATTCAGATAAAATTTCGTTTGCCCGAAGAGGGTTTTTATATTTAATAATGAAGAGAAACAGATTGTATATATGAAAACAATAGGCGCGCGCAGATTTTCGAAGGCAATAATCACCGCAACCATATTTGTTACGGCCTTCTTTTTCGCATCCTTATCCTATGCGGAAGGCAACGTTGATTATAGCGTTGCAAATACGCGGGAAGACCGGAATTTCTTCGAGCTTCTTGATGATTTTCAGAATGGAAGCGCTTCGCCGCTTGAGGAAGTTCCGAAAGACCACTGGGCTTATAAAGCCATTGATGAACTTGCTTCGATTGGCTTGCTTGACGGGTACGAAGGCGGAAAATACAAAGACGGCCAAGTTTTAACCCGTTACGAAATGGCTGCCATAGTCACAAAAATATTAGACAATTATCTCGAATGGACGAAAACCGGCAAGGTCACTGAAATTAGAAAAATAATGATTGAATTGCCGGCTGAACCCGTGAAACAGGCATCGCCGCCGCGTGAGCCGGCGCCGGAAATTACGCAGGAGATTCCTGCGCCGGTTATTAAAATAGCTCCGTTGATTCCCGCGACGCCTAAAGCTAAAGACATTACGGTCACCAGCGAGAACGGCATGAAGGTGACGCTCACCCGGACGACTAAGATGATGAACGCCGGGGAAGAAGCGCAGGCGCCGGCGAACCTGCCGCCGATCGACACCATTCCGGGTTCCGGCGTTCCGAAAGCAAAGCCGCCGCAACCGGTTGCGGAAAAGCCTGTCGCCCCGCCGGCGGAACCAGCCGCCCCTCGGTTAGAGGAACGGATCGAAAAAGTAGAGAAAGCGGTTGATCTTTCCCAAAAAGATATCGACACAATCGAAAAATTGGTCAATACCTTTAAAAAAGAAATAAAAGACCTTAACACTTCGATTTCGAAAAACATTAAGGATGTAGAACGCACTTCGCTGAAAAACAAACGGGATATTGATAATCTCAAGCAGGAATTCGATAAACTGAAGATAGGCGGTTCGAATCAGTTCTCATGGGAGACCGGCGGCCCCGTGACAGGCGACGGAAGCAGCGGCACACAGACAACATCTATGAACGACAGCTTTGCCCTGAAGTTCACGAGCAAACCAGTTTCCAGCGAAGACCTCACGCTTACAACCTCAATGGGCGCGTATTCGCAAATGGGAGGACGGGGCGGGTTTAAGGGCTTGATATCGGGAGAGAAGTCGGCTTTCATGATCAATGACCTTACGGTTCAATATAATAATCTCACGGTTGATCCGAAGCATCCAAAGAACTTCAAATTGCGCACGCTCGCAGTCGGAGACACCGGCGTCATGTTTTCGCCGCTGACAGTATTCGGCCGAAAAATCCAAGGCATAAATATGGGCATCGGTTTGAATAAATATACGGTGAATGTTTTTGGTTCGAGAGTCGCCATCCATCCCGTGAAGCCGTTTTTTCTGCCCGGCGATGTGGATATTTATTACGATAACACGCAGTATGACCGCTATCTGTACGGAATCAGCCTCAACTCATCTGTTTTCGGCGAAGCGAAGTCCATGGGTTATCTTTCGAAAATCTGGATGCAGGACAACCAAAACACAAACTATCCCGGCTGCCGTCTCGGTTACTGGGTTGATTTGAATCTCTCGACAGACCCGTTCGCGTATAAAGACCCGAACACGGATTTAAGTTATCAGAAATTTTTCTGCGGGCCGCCGGAAAAGAATAGCGTCACAAGCGCGTTTGTTAGGTATCCGCTGCCGTTCATGAAAAATTTGTTCGTCACCGCGGAATACGCGCACAGCACCTACTTCAAACCCGGCTATCGAGCGGTAAAATCAGAGGAATATCTTTTCCCGGATTCCGTGCCGAGCGATTCTGATCTTAAACAATCTTACTGCATCGACGCCGGCATCGACCCGTCGAGCGCCAATTGCGCGAGTATTGTCCAGAGAAAAAAAGACGAGTACGAAGCGAAGAAGTGCGACACAACCGACATGAACAACTCGGTATACGCTTCCGGAAATAAAGCATGTTGGATGCAGGTAAAGGAACGAAACGATCAGGATGACGCTTTCATTCTGCTCTTCGACTTTAACAAAGGGCCGATTAAGATATTTCCGCTTGGTTATGTTCGGCTCGGGCCGGAGTTCGTTACGAAATATTTCGGCCTTCCGGGATTCGATCTCAGTTCTGCTGGACTCGATATGTCCGTGCTACCGATCTCGATTCAAAGCCTCGAAGCATATGTCGCAAATTTTACGATAGACCAGTTGCAGGAGAAGAAATATTCATACACGACATATTATGTGGTTATGAACGAAATAAAACCGATGTATTTTGACCCCGGAGCCTTGGCGGTCGGCATGTCGAACAACAAGAGCAAAGGCACGGTTCTCGATCTGTTGCCCAAGATCCTCGCCAGGATCAACAATAGAACAGAGACGCTCAGAATAAACGTTTGGAACAACAGTCTGAAATATAACATAACAGATAATATTAATTTTGAACTTGGCACAACAAAGGTCAAAGCGGTTCTACCTCCGACCTGTCTTGATGGTGAAATTACACCGATCAAAAATGACAAAGGCGAAACAATTGACTACGAAGTCGGCAACGGATCCGCCGTTTGCACGCCTGACAACCTCGACGACAATCCGTTTGCTCTTGATGTGAATTTCGACAAGCAGAGCTACAAACTTTTCTGGAGAGCTTCCAAAAAAGGCACATTCGAAACGAATTTCGGAATAAATGGAACAAAGATCGTTTTCTATTATCCGAATGTCACGGCGGTTGAGCCTCTTATCAGAGACCTTATAGCTCAGGGAAAATATTACACGCTCGACAATAGAATTAATTATAAACTTACAAGTTCGACGGATATTTCGTTGAGCTTCAACAAGAAGTACGACAGGATGCCGGCAAGCGACGATACAGGCAAGTATCCGGTGATTGATTCTGAAACATTATCATTTCGCCTGTCAACAAATTTTTAAGCGGATTGGCCGAGAGGTGCGCTCTTGAAAGCAAGGTTTAAAGGATTGTCTAATAAAATACGTTTATTTGCGGGACTCCTTGCGGCGCCGGCGATTATTCTGACAATTGCGTCCTGCGGCTCCGCGCCCACGCCAAGGGACACCGGCGATTTTGACATTGGCGCTTTCAAAGTGCCATGGGGAATGGCTCTCGACCAGACTGCTACACGCTTGTATTTCGTGAACAATGTCGCGAACACGGTCGAAGTGCTGGACGTCGCTACAATGGTAGTTCAGAAGACAATTCCAGTGCTGTGCAGCCCGCGAAACCTCACGTTCAACAGCGACTTTACAAAACTGTATGTGACTCATGACGATCAGAATCAGTGCACAAAATCTCAGACGTCATACTTGAAACGCGACGGCAGTTGGGCCTCCGTGATTTCAATTGCAGAAATGAAGGTTGTGAAGGAAATAAATGTCGATATCGGCGGCGTTTACGTGTCCAACTCAAGAGATATCGTTTATTATCACGATCCTTCCAAGCCGGCGAGCGATTATTCCAAGGACGTTATTTATATTACCGGCTTCACTTCTGAATCCAATGCGGGAAGAACAGCCCTCATTAGCCCAAACACCGATGCGCCCATCGCTTTCCTCACGCTTGATGCAGGGACGCCTCATCCGTTTAAGGTGAAGGTCGATACATCGTCGTCGCGAAATCTATTATATGTGCTTGACTCCGCCGCCTCAACGATAGGCGTCAAGAATGCTGTGGACCCGTCGGCGAATCAATTCGAAACTTATGCTTATAACGGGCAAAGCGATGGCTATTGTGTCGGATCCTCATCAGGCAATAAGAACAACTGTCCTTGCTCTTCCGGAAGCGAATGCAACAGCGGGGTTTGCGAAACATCTGCGCTGATTCCG
>JBAYJY010000269.1:0-4720 GCA_041664945.1 bacterium
GGATGGCGCAGCGCGGCGGAGCGGTGTCGAGCCACATCCGGGCGGGCGAGAAAGTTTATTCGCCGCTGATTCCGGACGAGGCCGCCGAATATGTTCTTTCGTTCGAAAAGCTGGAAACGCTGCGCTACATGAATTTCGTGTCGGGGAAAACGGCGGCGCTGATAAGCGACCAGCGGATAGACCCGCCGTCGGTCGCCGCGGGCAAGCAGGCATACCCGGAGGACATCCTCGACCGCATACGGCAGAAGACGTCGAAGATCAGCCTCGTGCCGGCGGAGAAGATCGCCGTGGAGCTCGGCAACGAGCGCGTCGTGAACTCGATACTGACCGGAGTTGTGGCCGGCTATCTGCCGATCGAAAAAGAAATTTGGATAAAAACATTCAGGCAAACCCTCGCGCCGAAGATGCTGGACATCAACCTGCAGGCTTTCGAGCGCGGTTTTCAATTCCGGGAAAAATTCTGAGAAGGAGGCCGACGGCATGGCCCGTAAACAGCTTATCTGGAATAAGCAAGATGAATGCATGACAGACTCGAAGAAGGAAGCGTTGCAACTTGAGCGGTTGCAGAAATTGGTTGCGAGAGTATACGACAAAGTCCCCTTTTATAAGGAATCGTTCGACAAAGCCGGCGTGAAGCCGTCCGACATACAAAGCATGAAAGACATTTCGAAACTGCCGTTTACGACGAAGAACGATTTGGCGGCGAATTATCCGTTCGGAATGTTTGCCGTGCCGATGAAGGAAGTTGTGCGAATCCACTCGTCGTCCGGCACAACGGGAAAGCCGAAGGTCGCCGGCTATACGAGAAACGACATAAAGATGTGGGCGGAGACGACGGCGCGAACGCTTGTGTGCGGGAACACGACGGCGGACGATGTCGTGCAGAACGCATATGGCTACGGTCTGTTCACCGGAGGGCTCGGCATGCACTACGGCGCGGAGAATATCGGCGCGGCGGTGGTTCCGATCTCCGGCGGCAACACGAAGCGCCAGTTGCTGGTCATGCAGGACTTCGGGACGACGAAACTGTGCTCGACGCCGTCCTACTGCCTGTTTCTGTCGGAGGCGATCCGGGAGGAAGGCTTGGAGGGCAAGCTGAAGCTGAACTGCGCCTTTCTCGGAGCGGAGCCCTGGACGCGCGAGTTGCGCGAACAGATCGAGAAGAATCTGACGATCGACGCGATAGACATCTACGGGCTGACGGAAGTGATCGGGCCGGGCGTGTCGTCCGACTGTCTCGAAAAGACGGGGCTGCACATTTTCGACGATTATTTTTATCCGGAGATAATCGACCCGGTGACAGAGGAGCCGCTGCCTTACGGAGAGACGGGCGAGCTGGTTTTCACGACGCTGACGAAAGAAGCGTTCCCGGTCATTCGATACCGGACGCGCGACATATCGAGGCTGATGCCCGGCGAATGCGCCTGCGGGCGCACGCACGTGCGGATGGCCCGCTTGACCGGCCGGACGGACGACATGCTCATCGTGCGAGGAGTCAACGTTTATCCCAGCCAGATCGAGGCCTTGCTCGTTCAGATTCCCGGAGTCGAACCGCACTACCAGATACTGGTTGACCGCAAGGGCGCGATGGACACGCTTGAAATTTGGGTCGAGGTGTCCGAGAATGTTTTTTCAGACGAGATAAAGAATCTCGAAAAGCTTGAGAAGAAGATCGCGAGAGACATGGAAAGCTCGTTGCTGATCGGCGTCAAGATGAAGCTGGTCGAGCCGAAATCAATTCAGCGTTCTGAAGGCAAAGCGGTGCGAATTATAGACAGGCGCACGGTTTACGATAAGGAATAAGAAGGATCCGAAACAAAAACGGAAGGAGAAACAGCCATGGTGAGACAGATATCGGTGTTTTTGGAGAATAAGTTCGGAAGGTTGTCGGAGGCGACGGAAGCGATCGGCCAGGCAGGGGTTAACATCCGCGCGCTATCGGTGGCTGACACGTCCGATTTCGGGATTTTGCGCTGTATCGTCAGCGACACGGACAAGGCGCTGAAGCTTTTGAAGGAAAAAGGATTCACGGCGAGCGCGACGCCGGTGATAGCGGCGGAAGTGCCGGATGTTCCGGGCGGCCTCGCGAAACTGCTCTCAATTCCGCGCGAGAACGACATCAACGTCGAATATCTCTATGCGTTCGTCGAGAAGTCGGGCGATAACGCGATAGTCATACTGCGCGTTGAAGATATCGAAGGCATAAAAAAATTATTTGAGAAGGGGGGTGTCAAGGTTTTATCGGAGGCGCAGGTATCCTCCATGTAATCGATGATTTTGGTTTTACTAAGCTGAAAAAAAACGACGCCCAACCCCGCGGGCGCGGACTAAAAAAGGAAAGGTATTAAGAGAATGAAGAAGAGAATTAGTCTGATATGTTCCCTCGCAGTAATAGCGGCGATTATGGTTTCAGCGGCGATAGTCACGCATGCCGCCGCCAAAAAAGAGCCGTACAAAATAGGCGCGATATTCTCAGTGACGGGACGTGCGGCGCCGCTCGGAACGCCCGAAAAGGAAGCCGCCGAAATGTTCATTGAAGAAATCAACAAAACAGGCGGAGTAAACGGCCACAAGATCGAGCTCATCATCGAGGACGACGGCAGCGAGGAAGGCCGGGCGGTCATGGCTGCTAAGAAGCTGGTCCAAAAAGACAAAGTACTGGCTGTCATCGGGCCGAGCACAAGCGGAAACACTCTCGCGATCGTAAAGACATTCGAAGAAAGCAAAACGCCGTTGGTTTCATGCGCGGCCAGCGTAAAAATCATCGAACCGGTTCAGAAGTGGGTCTTCAACACACCGCAAACCGACCGGCTCGCGATATCAAAAATACTAAACTATCTGGAAAGCAAAAAAATCAAGAAGATCGCTTTTATCAATGACAGCAACGCGTACGGAGCGGGCGGAAGAGCCGAGATCGAAAATCTCGCGCCGCAGCGCGGAATCCAGATCGTCGCGAAGGAAACATTCGGCGGCGAAGACACGGATATGACAGCACAGCTTACGCACATCAAGGGAACCGACGCGCAGGCGATCATTTGCTGGGGCACGAATCCCGGCCCGGCGGTTATCGCGCGCAACGCGAAGCAGCTTGGGATCAAGATACCGCTGATCCAAAGCCACGGCGTCGCCAACGCGAAGTTCCTTGAAATCGCCGGCGACGGCGCGAACGGCGTGGTTCTGCCCGCCGGCCGTCTGATCGTGGCGAGCCAGTTGCCCGCTTCGGACAAGCAGAAGAAGGTTCTCCTGAAGTTCAAAAAATCTTTTCAGGCAAAATACAAAAAGGACGTCGACACGTTCGGCGGCCATGCGTATGACGCGCTGAATATCGTTCTCGGAGCGCTCAAAAAATCCGGCGCGGACAAGACCAAACTCCGCGCAGCGATCGAGAGCACGAAGGGCTATGTCGGCACGGGCGGCATTTACACCTATTCAGCAACTAACCACAACGGCCTCAGCCCGGAGGCTTTCGTCATGGTTAATGTTGTAAACGGCGATTGGAAGCTGATGAAATAAGGAAGCGAAACGAGACAGGGGGGCCTCAGCGCCCCCCTGCTTTTTTATTATGACGCTAACAAGCCAAATTATTCAATATCTTCTAAGCGGCCTCGTGATGGGCGGCAGCTACGCGCTTATCGCGCTCGGATTCACCATCATTTACAATGGCACGAACATCATCAATCTGGCGCAGGGTGAGTTCGTTATGTTCGGCAGCATGATGATGGTGACGCTGACGAAAGCGGACGGCTTGAACATGGGGATTTTCCCCGCGTTCCTTGTCGCGGTGGCCGCCACAGGATTACTCGCTCTTGTTTTCGAACGGCTCGCCATTCACCCGCTGCGCAACGCGGACCCCATAAGCGTAATCATCGTTACCATCGCCGCTTCCATACTGATGCGAGGCGCCGCTATGCTGTTTTGGGGAAAAGACGCTTTTCCACTCGCTCATTTCAGCGGCGACAAGCCGATCGATATTTACGGCGCCACGATTCTTCCGCAGAGTTTCTGGGTTATCGGAATTACGCTGGTTGTCGTCGTCGCGCTGATTTTTTATTACAAGTTCACGCTGACGGGAAAGGCGATGCTGGCGTGCGCGGTGAACAAGACAGCGGCGCGACTTATGGGAATCAATGTTGAAAGCATGCTGATGTTGTCGTTTGTGATGAGCGGCATGCTCGGCGCGACGGCGGGCATAATAATCGCGCCTATAACCCTTGCGCGCTACGACATGGGAATGATGCTGGGCCTGAAGGGATTCTGCGCCTGCATTCTCGGCGGTCTCGGAAGCAGCGGCGGCGCGATCGTCGGCGGCCTGATGCTCGGCGTGCTCGAATCGCTCGGCTCCGGCCTGATTTCCTCGCAGTACAAGGACGCCATCGCTTTTATGATTTTGCTGATGGTGTTATTCCTGCGGCCGCAGGGGCTGCTGCCTTTGAAAGAGATGATGATGGGCCAGTCCCGATCATAAAACAATGATGAAATCGTTCCTTAAATCCGATTACAGCCTGCTCCTTGTCCTTATCGCTATTGTGGCCGTTACGCCGAATCTCCTTACGAATAAATATTATCTCAGCGTTCTGATTTTCATCGCGATAAATACGATAGTCGCGGTCGGCCTGAGCCTGCTGGTCTGCCACGCCGGCCAGATATCGCTCGGCCACGCCGGTTTTTACGGCATCGGCGCGTACACGACCGCGATATTGACCACGAAGTATAATTTGCC
>JBAYJY010000270.1:0-4672 GCA_041664945.1 bacterium
CGCCGTGTGGTCTCAGGCCATCCGGCCACGCAGCATTTTAACGGAAAGCCGAGCAATGCGCTATATAGAGATAATGAAAATCCACAAAATAAAACCGCCTTGCGAGCGGTCTTATTATTACTCACAAAAATCGCGCGCGGACAACTCCTCCACGCTTAAATCAGAGTTGACGAAGCAGGTTCGCCATCTCAATGGCGGTGTTCGCGGCGTCGAAGCCCTTGTTGCCAGCCTTCGTGCCGGCGCGCTCGATCGCCTGATCGATTGAGTCGGTCGTCACCGCTCCGTAAATCGTCGGAACTCCCGTTTCGAGCGCAATCGTGCCGACTCCTCGCGTGAGCGCGTTGCAAACATGCTCAAAGTGCGGCGTTCCGCCCCTTATCACAACCGCGAGGCAGATGATCGCATCGTACTTCTTGCTCACGGCCATCCTCTTGGCGACGATTGGAATCTCCATCGCGCCGGGAACCCAAGCAACGTCCACATCCCCTGCGCTTGCGCCATGACGCGTGAGCGAATCCATCGCGCCCTCAAGCAGCTTGCCTGTCATGAATTCGTTGAAACGGCTTACCACGATCCCGAATTTCAGACCGGCAGCCATCAATTTTCCTTCTAAAATATTCGCCATTGCGACCTCCTGTTTGTTCAGGATAATTATATCTCCAGCAGATGTCCCATCTTTTCCTTCTTAGTTGTCAAATAGCGCCTATTCTCATCGGTCGGCTCGATCTGGATCGGAAGACGATTCACGATCTCCATGCCGTAGCCTTCAAGTCCGACGACTTTTTTCGGATTGTTCGTGAGAAGATCGATTTTGCGAATGTTGAGATCGGCAAGAATCTGAGCGCCTGTCCCATAGTCGCGCAGGTCAGCCGGAAAACCGAGCTTTTCGTTCGCTTCGACGGTGTCGCTGCCGAGATCCTGAAGCTCGTAAGCCTTGATTTTGTTGTTCAGCCCGATGCCGCGGCCTTCCTGCCGCATATACAAGACAACCCCGCTTCCGTTCTCTGCGATCATTTTCATGGCGGCGTGAAGCTGCGCGCCGCAGTCGCAGCGCAGTGAATGAAACACATCGCCTGTCAGACACTCCGAATGTACGCGCACCATGACCGGTTCGTCCGGAGTGAACTCGCCCATAACGAGCGCAACGTGATGTTTTTCGTCAACCTCGCTCTCATACGCGATAACTTTGAAATCGCCGAATTTCGTCGGAAGCGACGCCGCGCTGTGCCGGCGAACCAGCCGCTCGGTCCGGAACCTGTAATGAATAAGGTCCTTTATCTGCAACATTTTCAGATTGTGTTCTTTCGCGAATACTTCAAGTTCCGGCAGACGCGCCATCGTGCCGTCGTCGTTCATTATTTCGCAAATCACCGCGCCGGGATAGAGGCCTGCTAACTGCGCGAGATCCACCGCTGTTTCAGTATGGCCGGCGCGCGTAAGAACGCCGCCTTCGCGCGCTATCAGCGGAAATATGTGGCCCGGCCTCGAAAGATCCTGCGGCCGCGTCTTTTTATCTATAAGAGTCTGCACCGTCACCGCGCGGTCGTGGGCGGATATTCCGGTTGTTGTTCCATTCTTCGCGTCAACAGAAACTGTGAACGCCGTCTTGTGCTTTTCAGTGTTCTCAGTCACCATCAGCGGCAGTTCAAGTTCCACGCATCTCTCAGTGGTTATCGGCATACAGATGAGGCCGCGGGCATACTTGCACAGAAAATTGATATGTTCCGGCGTACACTTTTCAGCGGCGATTATCAGATCGCCCTCATTCTCGCGGTCGTCGTCGTCGACAACTATCACGAATTTGCCGTCTTTGATATCTTTAACAACTTCTTCGATAGATGAAAATACTGGCATCAGCAACTTCCTTTAAGGCTAATTTGACTCTCATAACAGACCAGTTATATCGATCTGTTAAGTAGACGGTGATTATTATAACACGCGATTCCATGCGCCGCAATGAGAGTCTGCAACTCAATTGAATTAGAAATAACGATGATAAGGAAACAAGCGAGTTCGCCTGATAATTTAATGAAAATAAGAAATGTATATGAATGTCTATATTTAGATGAGTAATTAATCATTATGATACATGAACCAAAGAATAGTCGGTCGAGGGGCGCGTTAATGTTATTTTAAAGATTACTTGACAGCATTGCGCTTAATTATTATAATTAATTCAAAAGAGACGTGGAGTTGTCGCGCTCTGCAATTCATTCACCCGGAGGTGAATTTCATGGGTAAGATTATTGGTATCGATTTAGGAACAACAAATTCATGCGTCGCGGTTATCGAGGGCGGCGAAGCGGCTATCATCCCAAACGCGGAAGGCGGCCGCACTACTCCTTCAGTGGTTTCGTTCACGAGAGAAGGAGAGCAGCTCGTTGGGCAGTCCGCTAAACGGCAGGCTGTCACAAACCCGGATAACACAGTGATGTCTATTAAACGGTACATGGGCCGTGACCACAATGTGACATTGGGCGGCAAGAAACGGTCGCCTCAGGAGGTTTCAGCCATGATCCTGCAGAAAATGAAGCAGGAAGCTGAAAACTACCTCGGCCAAAAAGTCACGCAGGCGGTCATCACCGTTCCCGCTTATTTTGAAGACAGCCAGAGGCAGGCGACAAAGGACGCCGGCAGAATTGCCGGCCTTGAAGTTCTGCGCATCATCAATGAACCCACAGCCGCCGCTCTCGCTTACGGCATAGACAAGGATAAAGACCAGACCGTTCTGGTGTTTGACCTCGGCGGCGGAACTTTTGACGTCTCCGTACTCGACATTGGAGAAGGCGTAATCGAAGTAAAAGCGACAGCCGGAAACAATTTCCTCGGCGGCGACGATTTCGACCAGCGCATTGTCGAATGGATGGTTAAAGAGTTTAAAAAAGATCAGGGCATCGATTTAGCTGCCGACAAGATGGCAGTGCAGCGCTTGCGCGAGGCTGCAGAAAAGGCGAAGATCGAACTCTCAGGCCGAACCGAAACCACTATCAACCTGCCCTTCATCACCGCTGATTCGAGCGGCCCGAAACATCTCGACATGAGACTGTCCCGCGCTGATTTCAACAAGATGACCGCCGACCTCGTTGAAAAGACGCTTGGCCCGACTAAGCAGGCTCTCAGCGACTCCGGCTTAAAGCCGTCGGAGATTGATCAGGTTCTGCTCGTCGGAGGCTCCACGCGCATCCCGGCGGTCCAGGAACTCGTGCGCAGCGTCGTCGGCAAAGATCCGAACAAGAGCATCAACCCGGACGAAGTCGTCGCGCTCGGCGCCGCGATTCAGGCTGGAGTGCTCGGCGGCGAAGTCAAGGACGTTCTGCTCCTTGACGTTACTCCGCTTTCGCTCGGCATTGAGACTCTCGGCGGCGTTTTCACTAAACTGATTGAACGCAACACCACTATTCCGACGAAGAAAAGCGAGACTTTCTCAACCGCGGCTGACAACCAGACGAGCGTTGAAATTCATGTTCTGCAAGGCGAGCGCGAAATGGCGGCTTACAACAAAACTCTCGGCAAGTTCCAGCTTGTCGGACTTCCGCCGGCCCCGCGCGGCATTCCCAAAATCGAAGTCACTTTCGACATCGACGCCAACGGCATTGTAAACGTTTCGGCGAAAGACATTGCCACGGGCAAGATTCAACAGATCACTATCACCGCCACATCGAACCTGACAAAGGACGAGGTGGAGCGCATGGTGAAGGAAGCCGAATCCAACGCCGCAGACGACCACAAGAGGCGCGAGGAAGCGGACGCCCGCAATAACGCCGATCAACTCGTTTACTCGACTGAAAAAACGCTCAGCGAACACGGAGACAAACTGCCTGCTGAAGAACGGGCAAACATCGATAAAGCCATCGAGAGAACAAAGAAGGCGCTCGAAGGCTCGGATACCGAGGCTATCAAGGCGGCGTCCACGGAATTGATGAACGCCAGTCACAAACTCGCGCAATTGATGTACGAGCAGGCCACTGCTTCTTCAACCAATGCGCAGGCGCAGGAAGGCCCCGCCGGCGGCGGGCAGCAGCAAGGCGGCGCGAGCGGTCCGGACGACGTTGTCGACGCGGAGTATCACGACATAGACGATAAATAAAGAGTCAGTAATCAGCCACTGACGCTCCCGGCGTTCTCCTGCATAAATGGCGGCGCCGGGAGCGGATGCGGCCTTAACAGATTAGGCGGCGAGACTGATCCCGATCCGCTTAATAACTTATAAAACGATTTCGCGTCAGCGCGATTTACGTAAATGTTTGGAGTGGCATCTATGAAAATTCATATCAATTCCGACGAAGAAAAAAAGAGTCCTGAAAACAACGGCAATCATTCCGCCGAAGATCAGAACGAGGAAACGGCCGCAAGCAAGGATTCGGCGGAGCAGCCTTTGAAAGGCGCGCAAGCGGAAGCAAAAACAGATAGTGACATTGACCGGTTGGCAAAAAAGAACAACGAGTATCTGGACCATCTTCAGCGTCTGCAAGCCGAGTTTGAGAACTATAAGAAACGAACAATAAAAGAGAAATCAGACACAATAAAGTATGCGAGCGGCCAGTTGGCGGAGAAGCTTCTGCCCGTTGTTGACAATCTGCAACGCGGACTTAAAGTATCCGCTGACAACGAGACTGCCAAAGAGATTCTGAACGGCATACGGATGGTTGAACGACAGTTGCTGGAAACGCTC
>JBAYJY010000271.1:0-4600 GCA_041664945.1 bacterium
CAATCTGACGAATCAGATCGAGAAGGCGGCCTACGATATCATTGAGGGGGGCATGGCCGGGGGCGGGATGGTGAAGGCGATAGAGGAGGGGCGGATACAAAAGATGATCGCTGACCGGGCTTACGAATACGAGCGCGAGTCGCAGAGCGGCGAGCGTGTGATCGTCGGCCGGAACAAATACAAGACGGATGAAGGCGCTCGCGATATTAAGTTGCACGAGTCTGACCCGGCGCAGCTTGAACGCCAGCAGAAGCGGCTCGCCGGTACGAAAGCAAAGCGGGACAGCCGGAAGACAATCGATAAGCTGGCGGCGCTGAAGGCCGCAGCTCGCAGCGGCGACAATCTCGTTCCGTTCGTGATAGACGCGGTGAAGGAGTACGCGACAATAGGCGAGATCACGGGAACGCTGAAGGAAGTGTTCGGAGAGTTTAACGAACCGATAACATTGGGATAGCGGCGAGTATCGATTGGAAAGATAAAGACAGGAAAACAAGGATAAGATAACAGCGGAGGCGTTTGAAATGGCGGGCGACCCGATAAGGATATTGGTTGCGAAACCGGGGCTGGACGGGCACGATCGCGGGGCTAAAGTAGTCGCGCGGTCGCTGCGCGACGCCGGATTTCAGGTGATATATCTTGGATTGAGAAAGACGCCGGCGCAGATTGTCGACGCAGCGATTCAGGAGGATGTTGATTTTATCGGGTTGAGCGTTTTGTCCGGCGCGCACATAAAGCTTTCCGAAAAAGTTGTAAAACTGCTCGTTGAGAAAGATGCAGAGGATATCAAGGTTATAGTCGGCGGCACAATCCCGGAGCGCGACATACCGGCACTGAAAGCGCTCGGCGTCACAGAAGTATTCCCCACCGGCGCTGATCTTAAATTGATCGTCGATTATATTAAAGATTCGCGAGAGATATCGGAAGAATAAATATAAATGCAATCCGGAATTCGCTGATAGACAGTCTATGGATTATTTGACTTTATTGTGGATGTTCTGATGGTATCGCTCGCCAAATGCGTTTCTTGTCTTGCTTCCCGGTTACATTAAATTTTTACGGCCGAACCATGATTGCCGGACGGAATATATACGGGCGGCATCAAAAAGCGTAAGGGTTATTTGAAGGAATGGCAGAAAGAATGCGCTTGCTGTTCAAGTGCAGATGTTTTTAACGATATGCAGAAAATGGTTTCGATCTATTGGTTTCGAAAGAAAGTTAGTCGCCCCGGCTTTGATACAATCCGCGATTAGAGAAGGCGAAGGAACTCCTGTTACCATAATTATTTCTATATAGGGGTTTTTCGACTTAATCAATTTTATAGCCTCAACGCCGTGCATTTTATGCATCACATTATCAATGATAATGAGGTCGGGCTTAAGTTCGGCGGCCATGGTAACGGCCTCGTCTCCGTCCTCCGCTTCTCCTACAACGATATAGCCTTCGCGTTCGAGGAGTTTTCTCATTGCGGCGCGAACTTCTTTTGTGTCGTCAGCTATCAGAATCTTGGGGGCATTTACGTCATTTTTCATATAGATATCTTCCCTATAAGGGTATTTGAAAGAGCCGCTGTTCTTTGGATCAATAGCAATAATTACTGAAGCCGTATCCATTTCATCCCTCACCAAATAGTTTATTCACTTCGAATGATTAATATATCAATTAATATGCCAACTCGGCTAATGAGGCGACAGAATGGCGTTTCCATATCAAAAAAGCGTAATTATAGTAGATATATATTATATCTGGACAATTCCCGATGTGGAATAAGGGTAAAATTCGCTCAAAATAAGAGAAAAGATGTTTTACAGTGTAAAACAGAATAATATACTGTAAGTTGACAGTCCGAGTGGCAAAGCCTCAGATGACAATCCCGGCAAAGAGTTCTTTTAGCTCACTTATAGTCATGAGGGTAGTGTTGTGAGAAATGTATGACTGAACCTGCGGGATGCGTTCTCCGCTGTAGTGGTATTCGTTCTCGAACAGGTCTGGGATTTGCGGTTTGAGAATAAACATGTCGTCGGTTTCCACTGCGCGAGTGACTTCCTCGTCGGTCATCAGTTCCTCATATACTTTTTCGCCGGCCTGTTGGCCGATAAGTTTTGTCTTGATATCGGCACGTTTTTCCGGCGCGGCGTAGAGTTCGAGCATGGCGTCGACGATATCCTGAACGCGCGCAACCGGCATTTTTGGAATAAATATTTCGCCGCCCTTCGCGAGGCGCGTGGCGTTGAAAACGAATTCAAGAGCCTGAGGTTTAGTGATGACGAAGCGGGTCATCTCCGGGTCTGTGATAGTGATGGGGCCGCCGGCTTCGATCTGTCTTTTGAAGACGTTGAGGACAGAGCCGCGAGATCCGAGTATGTTGCCGAAACGCACCGACGAAAGAATGGTTTTGTGTTTGCCTTTATAGTAATTCGCGGCGGTGACGAGGCGTTCGCCGAATAGTTTCGAAACGCCCATGGTGTTGCAGGGGTTGGTAGCCTTGTCGGAACTCGTGAACATGACTTTGTGAACGCCGGCCTCAAGAGAGGACTCGATGACGTTTTTCGCGCCGAGCAGGTTGGTTTTCAGAGCCTCGAAAGGGTTGTACTCACAGGCGTAAACATGTTTCATAGCCGCTGTGTGGAAGACGAAGTCGACATTTTCCATGGCGTGGATGAGGCGTTCCTTGTCGCGGACATCGCCGATGAAGAATCTAAGACGGCGCTCTCCGAAATGGTCTTTCTGAAAATCGTATTGCTTGGATTCGTCGCGGCTGAAAATACGCACCGTGGCGGGATCGTATCCGAGCAGTTTTTCAACGATAGCGCGGCCGACAGTGCCTGTTCCGCCAGTAACGAGTATTATTTTTCCTTCAAACATATTCTTCATGGTCTTCCTCCAGCAGAATTTCGTCGCGAATGCTTTCCATGTGCAGCTTCATGTTCTCGGCGCCTTTAATAACCTTTTCGTAAAAATCCATATCCAAGGAGACAAGCTTGGCATATTGATCGCGTTTCGGGAGCGATTCGTCCTGAGTGTGATAGAAAATCTCGGCCATCAGCTTTTCCATCATAGGCGTCAGAAATCCGAGCCTGCTATCGATTTTCTCATTTTTAAGGTATTGTTTCGAGTCCTTGACTCGCATCAGAAGACGGATGAGCTCCTTGTTGCCTTCTATCACCTTCGAGCGTTCGAGGATTTCGAGAGCCCGTTTGCAACTCTTTGCGGACTTTCTCATCTCGCCCATGATTTCGCCGTAGTCTTTTATGAACTCGTCGATTTTCTCGAGAGCCGTATTAATAGGCGGCGGCGAGAAAGATTCGTAGGCGTCGCTGAGAATCTTTCTCGGATCGCTGTCATCCGTAACATATTTATCGATCGCATCCGAGAGGCTCATGATTTCAGCGCCTTCGATTTTAGCGCCGCCTTCGGTCGCGTCGATCACCTTAGCGTCAGTCATCTCGATCCGCTTTCTGAACCACTTGATAAATTCGTAGAAGCTGCGGTAGGTCGGCATCGGATTTCCGTGGATGTCCTCGACCTCAATGATTTCAACCTTTTTATCATTAAGATTTCGGGTGAATTTGCCGTTGTCAAAACTTCCCTCGGAATACCATTTCATGCCGGGGAATCCGAGGTCGACGCCGACGAGAATAATCGGGTCGCCGCCGAGGGAGAGGGCGATATTGAAGGCGTCGGTAAGCACCGAGCCGCCGGTGGAAATCAGGCCTTTTTCGCCGAGGATGGGATCGAAAACCTTCGAAGAAAGCTGGCTGTGATAATAGTTGAACATGCGGCCGTTGTGGTTGAGCGGAAGGTGTGGCGTGACTTCGAGCGCCGGAAAAAGATAGGCGAACGAAGTGTCGATTCCGCGCAGCTTGAAGAAATTCGCCGGCTGAAAATCGATTGTGGCTATTGCGTCCGGCTCTATGCCGTGGCGTAGCAGAATGCGAGTCGCAGTGTCGCAGGCAATGATTAGAGCCTTGCCTTTGACGCGTTTGAGCATGTCTGCGTTGGCGTCAAGCGATGGACCCGGCGCGACTATGAAAATCGGTAGATTTTTAAATTTGTCTTGAAGTTCAATAATACCCGGATTCTTCAGGGCGACGATGAAGTTCATGATGAGATTGTTCTGAAATATGGGGCCCGCGAGTATTCCGGTGACCATGTTGAAGGTGATGAATGTCATAAGCTCGCGCCGAGCGAGACCGACTATGTGAAATATATCAGGATACAGAGTTGCATGCGGAAGCACGCGGACGTTAAATCGAGGAAGATTCATGTGGGATACGTTTGCGAGAAGCGCATACTGGAGCTCCGTCGGTTCAACGCAGAACGATATAACAACTTTGCGTTTCTCGATAATGTCAGTGAGGTCGACAGTTTCGAGGGCTTTTTTGAAAACAGATACGTAAGGTTCGATGACTATGATGCTAATGTTTTTTTCTGACTCTATTTCAATGAGGCGGCGGACTTCGTAGCCGAAGCCGAAGCCGAGCAGAACGACACGGTCTTCCTCGTTAAAGTCCTCGGGTTTGAATTTTTTATCAGCGTCGCGCTGAGGATCGAAAAGAGAATGGCCGGTGACCTGTCTGTATTCTGAGACTAATGTTCGAAA
>JBAYJY010000272.1:0-4558 GCA_041664945.1 bacterium
GGGATAGGCGCCTATATTCAGGCGCGGGCGGCCATATTCGCTCTCTCTTTTCGCTCAAACAGCCCCGGCCTCGAATCAGTTTCTGTGAATGAACTACCCCAGACTGAAGTCCGAGGTATCGAATGAAAGGCCCTATCACCCCGTACTGAAGTCCGAGGAATTCTCTGTGATTAATTGCGCGCCCGCATGCCGCGCCTGCGCCCTCTGTTGTTGAACCGGCCGCGTCGCTATGCTATATTTGAATTATGGGATTTTCAATTTCGAAATTACGTACGCTTTTCATAGTTCCTCCGCCAACGACTCTGTTGAACAGAGACACCGCGGCGACTCAGGTTGTGCCGTCCGTTGGGATCGCTTCCATAATGGGAAACATCCGCAAAGAGTTCCCGGAGATAGGCCTGATTGACGCATTCGCGGAGAAGCTGACTGAAGAGCAGACGATCGCGCGGATCGCGGATTTCAACCCTGATATTCTGGCGTTTTCATGTCTGACGACTCAGATAAGCGACGCGGCGCAGCTCACCGAAGACCTCAGGAAAGGCGGGAGCAAGGCGCTGTCGGTTGTCGGCGGCCCGCACGTGAGCCGCAACGCGGAAGACACTTTGCGGGAATTCCCCTGCTTCGACCACACGATTTCGGGCGAAGGCGAGGAAACCATGCTCGAGCTGTTGCGGGCGGCGCGGGATGGGAGTTCGGCCGCCGGCATCAAAGGCCTCTACTCGCTCGCGGACGGCGAGATCCTGACCGGTGGCCCGCGCCCTTACATCGAAAATCTGGACGCCCTCGAGTTCCCGGACTGGACGCCCTTCAAATTCGACGCCTATTGCGCCAGCTTCCGGCTCAAATCGCTCGGCATTCGCGAACTGTGCGTTTCGATAAACAGGGGCTGCCCCTTCAACTGCATTTTCTGCTCGAAGATCATGGGCAACAAAATCAGAAAAAGGTCCATCCCGAGGGTGATTGAGGAGATAGAAAAAGACATCAGGGATTTCGGCGCGAAACAGATTCTTTTCACCGACGAGACGTTTTCCATCGACCGCGACACCGTCATGGAACTTTGCGAAACCATGATCCGGAAAAACATTCACAAACAGATTTCGTGGGTGGCGGACACGCGCCCGGACATGGTCGACGACGAACTGATCGCCCTGATGAAAAAGTCGAACTGCTACTGCCTGAGCTTCGGCGCCGACAGCACCGACGACTCCGTCCTCAGATATCTGAAAAAGAACGCGCGCGCCGCCAACATCTACACGGCGATCAAAATGTGCGCGAAACACGGCCTTCGCACTCAGGCGGCCTACATTCTCGGCCTTCCGGCGGACACCGAGCAATCCATTAAAAACAACATTCGCGGCGCCCTGAAGGTGAACAGCGATTTCGCGACTTTTTCAATCCTCGTGCCATATCCGGGCACCAAAATCATGGAAATGGCTGAAAGCGGAACAGACGGGCTTGTGCTGCTCACGAAAGACTGGCGGCTCTACGGCAAACAGCTCGGCTGCGCGCTCGAAACAAAAAATCTCAACCGGAAAAAACTCGAAAAACTTCAGAGAAGCGCCTATTACCGTTACTACCTCAGGCCAAGCAGAATCCGAAACATTTTCGAAATTGCCGATCCCAAGAAAATATTTTTCTACTTTATATCCCACTTGCTCAGACTATTCGGAATAAAGGCCGACAAAGCCTGAACCGCCGGAAAAATCTTATAGCGACGCAGCCCCGCCGGCACGACCTCCGAAACAAGCTTATCAGAACTGCCGCGCACGCCTCTAAAACATGAGTTTTTTTGCAGTTTGGGGCGCAAACAATTGCAGTTGGGGCGTGAACACTGTGTTCTTTCGATCAAAATCCGGTGGGCCGATTCTGATGTAGAATTATTATTTACAGAAGAATCATCAAGATTCTGCGTCAAAAATCAGCTTTGGAGTAATAAGAAACAACCACGAATTGAAGTTGGCAGTAAAATTGTGTAAAATACTGTTGGGAAAAGATCAATATACAGATTAGACAATTGAGAGAAACAAGAACGAAAGAGGACACAGATGAGCAAAACAACTAACCGCCTGTTGATAATATCAATTCCGGTATTGCTCTCTATTCTATTTATCACAATGCAAGCCTTTTCCCAGTCAGTGGAGTGGTCAGTTGCGCCGGGCGGCGGCGGCGAAGCAAGCGCTGGAGGAGCGAATTTTCTTTCGGGAACAATTTCCCAGACGGTGACAGGCAACACAATCAACGTAAACACCGACATTCAGGGATACCGCCAGTCCATCCCGAGGCCGCCAAGCGTGGCTTGCGAAATAAACTCGGCGGCCTGTGTGCCGACAACCGCCTGTTACGGGCCGTCAGCCGGGCCATTTACATTCTCAAACACATGCGGCGGAAGCGTGTGCGCGTTTCAGGAAGGCGCGACACAATTCTATAAATATATCTTCCAGACATCCAACGTTTACGCCAACGCCACGTTACAGGGCGGAACAACATGGGGAGTGAGCGCCGACGGCTGGTGCCCGACCGGTTCATGCACGGAGAACGGAACAAGCTTCACAATAACGCCCGGCTCTACAGGCAGTTGGTATATGATCGTCCGGAGCTTCAACGGCGGCAGAACCGACAGGGGCCTGATCGGCGGAGATCTGGTTCTCGGGCCATATACCTATGATAAAACGGCGCCGGTAGTCGCTTTCAGCAGCCCGGCCGCGAGTTCGTGGTGGAACGTCAACATCCCGGTAAATACAACAGATTCAGACGCAAATTGCGGCAGCAGTTCCGTCACGTGCGAGTATTCAGTGGTGAGCAACGGGGTTCCTACATTAGGATGGACTGCCCGGACCTGCAACGCCTCGCCTTCAATGACTGTCGCAATCAACGCCTCCGCATGCGTTGATCAGGGCTTGGACAAATGTCAGATAAACTTGCGGGCGACAGACGCAGTCGGCAACGTCACTACTACCGTTTCCCGGACATTCTCGCCCGACTGGACGGCGCCGAACAATCCGACCGTCGCCGGTTACGACGCGGCTGCCAAAACAGTCACGCTGACAAGCGGCCAGACTTATGCCTATACTCAGCCGACCGGCCCTTACTTCGAATGGACCGCTCCTTCCGACCTGCCCGCCCCTTCCAACTCAGGCGTCAGGCGCTATTACGTCTCTTTCACGACAAACTCGAGCGACGATCCGGCAACTTCTCAATTAGGCCTTAGTTACACCAATTCCACCGCGCTTGTCGTGGGTTCCACTTATTATCTAAGAATCAAAACGGAAGACAACGCAGGCAACATCTCCTCTCCGACAACGGCCTTTATCTACAATTACTCAGGCGGCGGATACCTCGCCGTGACCGAGAAAGACGCTGCCGCAACGAGTTACGGCGGCCTGCTCGGAAGCGATGACGACATCGACGGGATTCTCGCGCCTGACAATTCAGATAACGAAATCGTTCTCATTCAACTTTACGACGAATGGAACGCCCTTGCCACGAATCCGCCGATGAGCACGAAACAAGTCACGGTCTCCCTCTCAAACGTCGGGACAACAGGCGCCTTTATCGATACAACAAATATGACCGGCGTCGTGCAGGGTTCCTGCGCGCTCGCCGACTATACAGCGAATATCTGCAAAACCGGCAACCTCGTGGGCGGCTGGGCATGGATTAAATTGAAGGCAAACAGCGCCGCCGCCGAACAAGCCACCGCCGTTGTGGTGACCGCCACCGCCACCGGCCTTTCCGGCCAGGGCGGCCGCGACCAGAAGGCCTATATCCTTGTGCGCAAAGATTCATACGCCGCCGTGCCTGTCGGAACCGTGGAATACGGCAAAGCCTCTCCAACCGCGGGCGACACCGTCATGAACCCGGTGTGGAGCCACGCCGGCGAAGATATCGTCGTCGCTATGCGCGAAGCCGCCGGCGACAAATGGAATCTATACAAATTACACTGGACCGGCGCCGCATGGGCCGCTCCGCTCCGCCTTACCAACAACACTATGAACGTTCAGCCCGACGCTAAATATTCCTTCACGGACAGCGCCATATTCTTATTGCAAGACAAATATGTCATATTTTCCGCATACAACGGCTCTCCTGAGGCATACGCAGTGGCCGCCGACGGCTCGGACAAAGACCTCTCACTCGCTGACCTCGCCGCGGCAAACAAGAAAGTTTCCAACGGAACGAACGGTTACCAGTGGTGGGACACCGCTTGGAGCAGCGCCTCATGCGTAAACGGCTATGCAAACAAACTGCTCGTTTCGTTCGGCGACGGCCCGGCCGGAAATGGCGTCGAAATATATATGATGGACAGCATTCTTAACATACTCGGAATATACACCGAGCTTCTGTCAACATTCACAACAGTAACTCAAATCGGAGGCGGAGACACATGGACTCTCCAACCCTCATGGTCAAAGGACTGTTCTAAAATCGTATTCACCGTATGGGACGGCTGGACAACGCCAGCGAGAACCGGTATTTACATAGCCAACCTGACAGACGGCGCCTACGGACCGACTGTCACGCTGCCCATCACAAGCCTCGCTCAAGCCGGCGTCACGAA
>JBAYJY010000273.1:0-4492 GCA_041664945.1 bacterium
ATCAATGAGGCCCGAATAAAAAGCCGGCTGGCCGGCAAAGGATTTCATGATTATGCCTGAAACTCAGATGATTGACGGAGCGAATCCTTTAATCTCTGAAATGTGATTACTGATGGGTGCCATGCACAAAACTCTTTCTTTTGTGCATGAAGAGACAACTCGTTGTTGGATTTCTTATTTGTAAGCTGTTGTCCTCAGCAGGAAAAGAGGGAATTTGAGAACGATAAAGCCCAGGCACATGCACAAAGGAAATAGCTTTGTGCATGGCACCCGATTGTGTTGGCTGTTAAAGGCAGAAAAACAACTATCTGTAAATCGGTGTTAAACCGGCAAAAAGCTTCAGTAAGGGGTCGAATGAGAATATGACCCATTGATAGACTACTGAGGCCCGAATAAGAAGCCGGCTGGCCGGCAAAAAGGTTTTGAAAAGGGTATAAAGAGCATGAAAACCTTTTTCGAGAAAAAGGTTTTCATACTTTCCAAAAAGCTTCAGTAACGGGTTAATTAAATTGTTCGAAGTTACATTTTATAAACCCGAGCGGAGCGCGCGAAGGCGCGCGGAGCGTTAAGAAGTTTTGAAAGGATCTTAAGGGAAACTTTTTCAAAAGTTTCCCTTAATCCGGCAAAAGTTTCCCTTAAAAGGAGCCTAAAATGGATCGGAGAGATTTCATCAGGTTATGCGCGGGTGTTGCGGCGTTTGGGGCGCCGTGGGCGGCTGGCATGTTCGACCGTGCATTTGCCGAGCAGCCGTCGCTGGACAAATCATACACATACTATTGCCCGAACCTTACCGAGATCACCGAGCCGGGCCCGATCATCCTGCCGGACGGCACATGCCGGTGCGGCTGGACCCGCAGGCCCATCCTCGACCTGAACTTCGAGGACGCGAAATTCCTGCCTTCGAAACTGGAAATGAAAAAAGCGATGAAGAAGTGGGACATGTACCACCTTTACACGCCGGAATACTCAATGCAGTTCCTTATCGCGTGGATCCCCTACGCGGCCTTCTTCAACGCGAACATATACATCCGCAAAACAAACACGTTTTATGAAGACACCCGCTTTCTGCCTGCCAAGCCGGAAATACCCATGATGCGCAACAGCTCCGGCGGCCGGTCGGTTTTCGATTCCGATCAGGCAAAAGCGGTCTTCGAAGTCGACGGCGATCGACACCGGCTCTCTGTCGCATTCGACGGCTTTTCGATGGTGGATAAAAGTTCCGCGGACCTGAATCTTAACGGCGACAAGAATCTCCGGACGACTTTCAAGGTTGAAGCGGACATGCTTTTCCCGAATGATTATGATTCCATTTCCGGCAGCCAGTTGGTCAACGACCGGCGCTGCTTCTATGGCCACAAAATAAACTCCATGCCGACCGAGGGCAGCGTGACCTTCGGCGGCGAAACATCGAAAATGAGCGGCGGGAGTTCCTTCGGGGCGCTGGATTTCGGCAGAGGCTTCTATCCTAAAAAAATGTTCTGGCACTGGGCGACGGGTTCCGGCCGCGCGGACGACGGCAAACTCATCGGCTTCAACCTCGGATACGGGAACAGTCCTGACAACAGAACGGAGAACGCTGTCTTCTACGACGGGAAAATCACGAAAATCAACGCCGTCGACTGCGTTGTGCCTCAGGATGCCGACCTGATGAACCCATGGCTCGTGCGGGACAAGGAAGGTCTTGTGGACCTAACCTTCAAGCCGCTGAAAGTTCGATACATGGACACAAAACTCGGTTCGGGCTACAGCATCGGCCGCCCGTCGCTGGGACTGTACTCCGGAAAACTGGCAACATCGTCGGGCAAAGAGATTATAATAAAAGACCTGTTCGGCTTGTATGAATGGGTGAATTCAAATTGGTGAACTCGAATTTATTGCATTGAAGGGATTTTCGAAAATGAATATCAGGCAAAGGTTTCTCATCGCGGTTCTATCATTTTGCATGGCGGCGGCGGTTTGTTTTCCGGCGACGCTGCGGGCGGCCAACGGAGAATATTTCAAAGAAGTTTTCGCCGCTCCGACTCAGGAAGAATTGCAACAGATTTGGGACGCCACGAGGTATAAACCGGCCTGCAAGGATTTTGCCGTAGGCGAAACTTTCAAAGAATTGAAAAACGGCGCGATTAATTATGTCACTTACACTTCAGACGGGTACAAGCAGACGGGGCTCTACGGGAAGCCAGCCGGGAAAGGGCCGTTCCGCGTGTTGGTTTACAACCATTTCGGGTTCGGCGGAATCACCGGCATGGAAATCGCCGACGCGGAGGATTTCATCAGTCAAGGTTATATTGTGGCGATGGCGACATACCGGAGCGAGATCGGCCTCGCGGGGAAATCGGATGGCCCGGTGGACGTGCTGGGCGACGAAGTCCACGACGTTCTCAACATGATTGAGTGCGCCGCGAATGACCCCGCCGCAGATCCAGACAAGATGGTGATGTACGGCGTCAGCCACGGCGGCGGGCTCACGCTTTCCGCGCTCGGACACACTAACCGCATCAAAGCGGCGGCGACTATGGCCGCGCCCCTGAATATCACCGGCGCGCCGATTCAGCAGTTGGTCCGCAATTGGATCAAGCAGCCTTCCAAAACGGAAGTTATGCTGAAGATTCTGGTTTCCGATGACGGCTTGATAAAACTGAAGTCAATTTTAGGTCTGAACGAAAGGGATATGTCGAAGGTGGCGGCGAACCGCAAGGAGCTGATCAGGAGGTCGCCGGCGCTGTTCGCGGACAGGATTTCCGTGCCGGTGATAATGTGCCTCGGCGATCAGGACCCCGTCTCTTTCCCTGAAGACGCCATGGCTGTCAAAGCCTCTCTTGAATCAAGAGGCATTTTTTCAAGAGCGATTATTTTCGAAAACCAGAGCCATGGAATTCCGCCCGCATTTTCAACGCCCGCAAAAAAAGATATTCTGGAAATGTTCGACCGCGTCCTGAAGGGCGAATCTCTGGCCGGCTTCATGCCGGACAAATAATCGCTTTCCGTCACATGTGGACTCGACACCGCTTTGTAATGCTTCGGCCTATGAAAGACTAACTCGACGTCACAGCGGCTTCGCGCCATCTATATTGCGCACTTACTTTTCAGGAATTACTGGAGCCGAAGGTTTCACATTTTCATTTTGCGCATTTTCTGTTAGTTCTATCTTTTGCTCAACACAAACGGTTTGAACGCCATTCGTTTTGCATTTTTCCGACTTCTGCGCGTTTTTTTTGAACTTCTTAGTTTCCGCTAAAAATCTCTCATGTTCAACAATATCTCTTTTAATAATGTCGGTTTGAATGATTTCAGATATTCGTTCTGGATCAATTTTAACATCCTTGTGAATTCGCTTCAGTTCGCGCCTTATTGATGAAATCACAGCATCGTTAAGCAGTAATACCGCGATGGCAAAGCGATTCATCGCTTGGTTTTGAATGTGATATTCTTCAATAGCGGATTTTGTTATGCCTTCTTTGCTAAGCAAATACAACATTTCTAAGGCGCGCATATCTTTTGGGTCAATGTTAAGAAAATCGAGCGTGAAAACAAGTTCATAGTCGATTGGTTTCTGAAATGTGATTTTGTAAATTTGCCAAATAGCGCCGTTTGTCAAAACCGCCCATTCTAAACCTTCGTTTGTTGCATAATTAATGGCTTGTCTCATATGTCCTTCTTTTAATGCCAGTCCTATTGCTTTGATTTCTATTACAAAATGTTTTTTGCCGTCGACAATAACTACCAAATCGCAATAAGTTCCTCTTATCGCATACTCCGCTGTGATGTCTGTATATTTGTCATATCCAAACAGTTCCGAAAGCATATCTCTGATAATAAGTACTGTGTCTGACTCGTTAATATCCCGGGTCGCGGCGGCTTGTAGTATTTTTTGATATTTCTTTGATTCTTTTTTTAAGCGTTCTTCCGTGGTTTTAGGCACTTTTGCCATGTTTAGCCCCCCATAATTGATATTGTTTTTCGATGCAAAATCAAATTTTTGAAACCTACTGTTGTTTATTCTATACTAAATTTCTACGAAAGTGGACAATTTTATCAGAAAATTTGTTGTTAATGCGCAGCTTGTGATTTTAAGCATATCGCTCTCTTTACGGCAACTGTCTCGCGTTCCCATGCTTCGCGTGTGAACGCGGATGAGGACGCTTTGCGTCCCGCTTTTTCAAACGAATGTATTCCTGATTAACACCGATTTACAGATGGTTGTTTTCCATCTTTAACAGCTAACACAATCGGGTGCCATGCACAAAGCTATTTCCTTTGTGCATGTGCCGGGTTTTTCGTTCAAAATTCTCCTTCTTTATTGCTGAGAACAACAGTTTTCAAAGAAGAAATCCAACTTCACGTTGTCTCTTCATGCACAAAAGAAAGAGTTTTGATACTATGAAAAAGGCTGTGCCTGTAAAATATGAGTGACTCAATCTCATAAAAGGAGGCACAGCCCATGAAGAGCAAGCAAATCAAGACTTACGTAGGCGCGGACCTGCACAAGGAC
>JBAYJY010000274.1:0-4445 GCA_041664945.1 bacterium
ATTGGGGCGAAAAGAATTTGCTGCAAGCGGAAATCGACAATAAGATCGGCGCCTATATACGCGGCACGATTTCGAACTCGAACATGGCCGTCCAGCAGGCTGTCGCCGCCGCTCTCACCGAAGACATGGAAAATTGCGACTCTGAACGCGCGACAATCGCCGGCATCCTCGGCGCGCGCTGGCTCGCTCTTAAAAAAGCGCTCGACTCCGCGGACCTTTCCGGAGCGAAGACTGACCCCTTCAACTCCGGGTTCTTTGGTTTTCTGAATCTTGAGACGCCTGCGGACGCGTTAGCCGACGCTCTGCTTACAAAGCACAAACTCGGCGTTATTCCGCTCACCGAACCGGACGTTAATGTGAACGGCATTCGTATCGCTTTCTGCAGCGTCGAGGAAAACCTGATTCCGGAAACGGTAGACCGTATCGCGGACGCTATCAAAAATACATAATATTAGTTAAAAACGATTGCGCAAATAATTTTATTTTGCGCCTTAGAGTCACAAGTTGAATAATGATCGAAAAGGCGGCTTTTACGAGCCGCCTTTTTTTTACAATTCTCTCTTTTTTCTCCTGAAATATTCAAAATCGGCTCCGGAAGCAAAATTCGCCTTTTCTCTTTCATAGGGAAAACCCTTTAATATCATCAATAATAAATAATTGTTTGAAACCGGATAGCGTGTTGATATAATCTATGGGTATGAAAGAAAGCGGCAAAGGCCCGAACGATACGGTTAACAATTTGACTTCTGTGCTTCGGGATGTCGAAGCAAATTTTGTGAATCCGTTCCTTTCAGCGCTTCACAACACGCTCAAATCCATGTCGATGGGCCAGACTACAGTCACTAAAGGCGTTCTTTCCCTTGTCAACGCAAACCGTCTCGATGGAGAAACGCTGATATTTCTTCGCGTCGACGGCTCGATAAAGGGGCTAATCGTTCTTTCGCTTAACGAAGTTTTCGCGAAAAAACTCGTTTCTACTTTTCTGCTCGGCGTTCCGATCATCGAAATGGATGAGATGGCCAAGAACTCTCTTGTCGAGTTTTCGCTTCGCATCGCCGAACTCGCCCACTCCCATCTTGTCAAAAAAGGTTATGCGACAAATGTCACTTTCAATATTCTTTATCACAAGCCTGTTCAGTTTTCCCGCGAGCACCAATTTCTCACCATGCCCCTGAACACGGAACACGGAGATTTCTCCGTATTCTTCAACATGATGAAAACTTAACCTTCCCCAAATAGCTCACTTCATTTGTCGTCGGATTTGACAAACCCGGCATATTTTGGTTTATTGTAGACTACTGACTGATGTATTTAAGGAGATTTTTAACAAGATGCCCGATCCGGAACTGGCAATAATCATCGAACTACCCTTTGAAATAGACAGTTCGATTTTTCTGACGCCTGTAAGAGATAATAAATGCCCGCTTGATATATTAATCGAACGTCTCAAAAAAATCGTGCCGAGCAATGACATGATTTTTCTTACCGGCCACGAATCTCACCATGTGCAGTACGGAAGCTTTTCCGCCATGAACGGCCTGTTCCTGTTTCGCACAGCAGAACCCGGACGCTTAGTGCAATTCGTTCGCGCAGCTTCCAGCAGAAGGATGAAAACCGCCATTAGAATCAACGCATGCCACGTTTTTGCAGATCCGGAACTGTTGAAGGGAATGCTCGATTTTCACAACAAGCAAAGCGTGGCCTACACATGTTTTGATGGAATTCCGGCTTGGCTCGGAGGCGATATTTTCGAACGGGCCGACGTTATTGACGCATTTGTGCTGGCCGAGGAGTTCAACAAACTTGACGAAGACCCCGCTCAATTCATATTATCGCAAAGCGAATCCTTCAAAACCGCTTCCTACCGGCCGAAGGTCTGGGGCCGCTGGAAAAACGTTTCTCTTTCGCTCGATACGCCTGCGTCCGCCGCTGTTTTGATCGAATCCATTCGGCGCGCGCCTGATCCTCTTTCTGTTTCCTATCGCGACTTTCTGGAATAACGCATCCATTTGCGTCTTGAGTTCCTGATTTATTTTATCCAAACTCAAAATTATGGCTGATTCCTGTTCGGCGCCGCTTTCGCAATCGCGGGTTTTCGGATATATTTATAGGCGGCTGCGCAAATAGACGCGGATCGGGAGCGACAGGCGTTGAACTATCTCAGAATGATGTCTATCGGCAATTTGTTCGAGGAGGCTATGAACCTCGCGCGATGCGGCGAGAATGCACGCGCCGCATTATGCTTCGAACGCATCCTCGATTTCGACCCGAACAACGAACTGGCGATATACAATCTCGGCGTTCTTAATTACCGCATGAGCCTATTCAACGAAAGCGCCGACATATTTCGCAGGCTTTTGGCCTACCGGCCTAAGGACCCGGATGTATTCGTGAATTTCGGAAAAATTCTCGAACGCGGCGGCCGCCACGAACAAGCGATGGTGTGCTACAAGAAAGCGCTTGAACTCGACTTGAATCACGCTGAGGCGTTGTGCCGTTCCGGGATACTGCTGGGCAAAATTCACGGCCGCCATGAAGAAGCCTCTGTCGCTCTTCGACGCGCCATCGAACTGGCCGGACCGATGGCCGAGGCTCATCATGGACTCGCCATTTGCTTCCACCACCTCGGCGACATTCAAAACGCCGTAATACATCTTGAGACCGCTCTCGCTCTCGATCCGCTTAACAGCGCCATTAACAATCATCTGGGAATTATGTATATGAAACTCGGCGATGAGCGGCGGGCGGACGAACTTTTCCGAAAAGCGCTCGAACTCAACCCAAACAGGCAATTAAAACATCAAAATCTATGGGATATCGATATCAAATAGTATCTTCCGCGCGGTTTCAATACAATTTATTCAGGAACATGCCTATGTTTGAAGCTATCATCAGGTTGTAATTCAGGCCTGCCGAAAACGCTCCGCCAGTCACATTGAAAGTGTCTGTAGGCGAGGCTATCGATTTGTTCATCGCCCGCTCCGCCTCGGCCTGAACTCCGGCGGCGAATCCGCCGCTGTTGAACGCTTTGCTCACTGCGCCCGGATTTGCCGACATCGCATCCTTCAATTGCTGCTCGTTAACGCTCAGTTTCCCGCCGGACCCGACTTGCACCCCAACCGCTGAAAGGGCTTCAGCATTCCGGGCAGATAAACTCTGCAGATTTGCAGAGCTCTCTTTCGCGTATGCAGACGTATTGCTTTGCAGTTTTCCCAGCGTTTCATTATACTGGTTCACAAACTTAATAATATCCTGTGTTGCGTTTGCGCCTCCGCCAGTCACGTTAATATCAGCAGGAGCGCCCACATTCGTCTGCTTAAGATTCAACTGTATTCCAACGTTGCCGAGCACAGGCGTGTTCGATGCCGACTCGAACGCAACGCCGTTGACGGTGAACTGGGCGTTTTTTGCGGTCTGAGCGACGGCGGCAGGGTTCGTCGCGGCATTCACTCCCGCTGCCTCCGCCCCGTTGCCGACCGTGCTTCTCACGGTAAAGCCATTGTCCGCTCCCGTCGCGCCCGTCAAGTTAAGCCGGGCTTCTGTGACTCCTCCGTTTACGGATGTCGTTACCATCGCGCTAACGCCGGTTCCTCTTGCGTTTATCGCCGCCGCCATTTTGTTCAGCGCTTGGTAATTCGTTTCAGTTCCGTTCAGTTGATAAGTGACGAGTTCGTTTTTCCCATTTGCGCTTATCTCGATCTGGCCATAGCCGCCCGGCGCGGCGATGGCGGCAGAGGCATTGGCGTCAAGCGCCGTTCCCTGATTCCTCTGCCCCTGCGCGAGCTGGCTTATTTCCACTTTGTACGCGCCGGGCGCGGCGTTCGCAAGAGTTGTCGCAGACACAGCGGCAGAACTCGAAGTCGCAGCACCAATTTGATTGAAAGATGAGTTGGGATTCGCCGTGTTTAACGCGCTCGCTGCGTTTCTTAGAGAAAGCTCTGTTTTATTGAAATTGATCTGATCCGTAATTGAGTTAAGATAAGACTGGCCGATCTGCTGCGCGTTTATCCCGCTTATGGCGCTCTGGCTGCCGCCGCTTAAACCCGCCAGCAATCCGGCCGCGCCCGTTTGCGTCATACCGAATGTCAAATTTATCAGGCTGCTGATGTTATCCAGTCCGCTTATTCCAAAAGCCATAATTATCAACTCCTTCGAGGCCTTGATTTGCCATATTATAACATAATCTTACGAAGACTGCCAAAATATGTAATTGTTCTGAATTCCCAATTTGAATAATATGCAAATAATTAAATCGCGATTAATAAAGAAATTATATGTTATTTTTGTCTGTAAGCAGTTTATAATAACTCAGTCAAACGGATAACTCGGCCCAAGCGCCGCAGGATTCTGACAACTGAAAGCATGGCTGATGGAACTGAAAATATTTTCTTTTCTTTTATAAAATATGTGATATAATGAAAAACCTTCTATTAGGAGAGGTGCGG
>JBAYJY010000275.1:0-4406 GCA_041664945.1 bacterium
GAAACCGGACGGGACGAATCCTAATTTCGAATGGATTTCATCCGCCGCCCATTCTCCCCACGCTGTGCCTGAGGCGATAAGCCCGACGGGCGAGAGGAGAATGAGCGCTCCGAGGCCGGCCCAAAGGCGGCGCGATGATCGGGGAGCCGCGGCGGCGGCCGCTTTTTCAGCGGCTGTTTTTATACCGAGAAGAGACGGCTCGTTCTTCGCAAGCCAGCCGACAACGAGGCCGGTGACGACCGCCTCGATTATTCCGAAAACCAAAAGGTGTTCTATCATCATTGCGGGCACGGCTATGCGGAGAGGATAGGGCGCGTACAGCGGAACGTTTGACGCGCTGTGGGCGATAGCCGGCTGAATTCCGAATTCTACCGCGGTGAAGAAGGCGGCGATGTTGAGTGAAATGTATCCGGCGATTCCGGCGGCGGCGACGCGTCGCGTGTGTGAAACGGAAGCGGCGGCGGCGGCGAGTTTATATAATGCGTAGGCGGAAAATGGCATAATCACCGCCATGTTGAAGCAGTTCGCGCCGATGGCGGTTATGCCGCCGTCGCCGAAGAGCAACGCTTGCACGACGAGCGCGGCTGAGATCGCGAGCGAGGCGGCCCACGGGCCGATCACAATCGCTATCAGGGCGCCGCCCACCGCGTGGCCGGTCGAGCCGCCCGGGGCCGGCACGTTGAACATCATTATCACGAATGAAAAAACAGCGCCGAGCGCCAGCATCGGAACCTGCCGCGCTTTAAGCGTTTCGCGAACCTTGCGCGCCGCGACCGCCCAGAACGGAACCATCACGGCGTACATCGTTCCGTATGTCTGAGGACCTAAGTATCCGTCCGGTATGTGCATCTTTCTCAGCTCCTTTTGTTTTATTAATATAATTCAACAATGAAGAGGTTGATGCAGTTTTAAAATTCGAGAGAAAATTTTGAATAAACGGAATTGCTTCTTCGTGTATTGCCGTATGCTTTTGCGGGCGCGAAACCGGCGCTGTAGCTTGCCGTCAGAAATTCGAAAGAGAAAGTTAAGCCTTCGCCCGCGTTCCAGTTGCTGTTAATGCCATATCGGGATTTAGGAGAGCCGGCGAACTCGCCGGAACCTTCATATTTGAAGGAAAGAACGTTTTTGACGCTGCGGTTATAGTAGAGTTCGAGGTTCCAGGCTTTCGGCCTGTCGCCGCCGCCGTCGCCGTTTGCGTCGAGGTTTGCCGGGTCGAAGCGTTTCGTCGCGCCGATATATTCGCCGGTTAAGCCGAAAGGACCGCCGGCCAGTTCGAGGTTTATGCCGGCGCCGCCCGCCATTCTCCTGAGCACAAATGTGTCAGTCGCGCTCGCAATTCCCAAAAGGTCCGCGTTAGTGTTGGCGAAATTGGAGTAATACTGAATTCCTATAGAAGCGGATTTATTTTTGCCGATATCAGGGGTGGCGTCGAGCCGCAGGCAGTAGTCGTTCGCTTTGTCGCTGCGCGTTCTTTCTTTTCTTGCTTTCCCGTCCGCGATTGTTATGGATGAGTCAAACGTTTTCGAAGCCGCGTAATGGAATTTGACAGCGCCCTGCTGCGTTTCTCCCAAGTCCTGCGTTATGGGATGAACGATGAAGCGCGAATTGAAAGTTCCGAACGGCGGGAAGAAGAATCCGGCGGTGAAGTCGTAATTGTCTTCCACCCACGTTATGCTGCCTTCGTCAATGTGAAGCGGGTCCGGCTGGTCCTGTTCCCAAAGCAAAACCAGATTGCCGGCGGCGCCGTCGCCGATAGTCGTCCGCCATCCGAGCTGGGCCGTGGAGAGAAGAATGTCTGAACTCGTCGCGCTGCGGCCATTCCCGCCGCTTTCACGGTTGAATCTCATTTCCGATTCGAGCAGTCCGTCGAATTCGATTGATTTGCCGATCCGCGTTTTTCGGCCGGCCCTTCTTTTTTCAGCCGGGGTCGTATAACTTTTGTTTGCGCCGCGGTATCCTGAGCGGGAAGCGCCTCGATTTCGCGGGGCGGCATCTGTATGCCCGCTTTCTGCATGGCGTCTTCAAGAAGCTTGATTCTGTCTTCGAGCGCTTTGATCCGGTCTTCGGCAGATGCAGTCTGCGAAACGGCGGCACGTGAAAACCCGGCGGCAAACGCAAGGCATGCCATAAGGATGATGGCGAACTTCTTTGAGCGCCCGAGAAATGCGGCGCCGCTGAATCCGGCAATCTGAGCGATTTCCATTTTTTGAACACCTCGACTGGCGCGAATAGAAACAGAAACGCGATATAGTAACACATTTTAGAAAAACGTGTTACTTTGTCAATAGGCGCTGGCAAATATTAAGATTGAAATATAACGATAATGATTTAAGATTAGGCGGAGAAACGGCGTTCGCCGGCCGGGATTCGGCATTGAGGCGGGCGGAAAGGAATTCGAATGGACCGCCACGAGGAACTGAGAAAGAAACTGGATTTGTTTCCGATAGGGCTGCCGCGCGCCGAGGAGACGATGAAGATACTGCGATTGCTGTTCAGCGAAGAGGAGGCGGGCGTAGCGGCGCACGTTCCGATGCCGCCGCTGATGTTCACGGCGGAGCGGATCGCGCGCAAAGCGGGCGTCGGCAGGAAAGAAGCGGCGGAGTTGCTCGCCGGCATGGGTTCGAGGAATGTAATCATGGAAGTCGACATGCTCGGCGGGAAGTTGTATTCGCTGGCGCCGGCGGTTCCGGGATTTTTCGAGATGCAGTTTATGTCCGGGCAGGCGATAGACGAGAATCGCCGGGAGGCCGGCAGGCTTTGGCACGAGGCGCTGAACGGCCCGTTCGGGGAGGAGAATTACGGATATGCCACGAGCGGCGTGAGGGTAGTGCCCATAGGGAAAACTATCGACGCTACGCAGACGGTTTTCAATTTCGAGGAGCTTGAGAAAATCGTTAAGTCGGCGGGGAGTCTCGCGGTGACGGATTGCGCGTGCAGGAAGTCGGCCGGGAAGTGCGGCGGGCCGCTTGAGACGTGCATAATGCTCGGAGTGAGCGCCGATTATCTGGTTGGGAAGGGGCTTGCGCGCCGTGTGACGAAACGCGAAGCGATGCAAATATTTGAAAAATGCGCCGACGCCGGTTTGGTTGCGACGACGACCAACACCGTGCAGACGCCGGGCATTATATGCAACTGCTGCAAATGCTGTTGCGCGTCGCTGCAGGGTGTTGTCGCGCTGAACAAGCCGGCGTCGTCCGTGCGTTCGAATTTCTGCTCGACGCCGATCGAAGGCGCGGACTGCAAGCTGTGCAAAGTGTGCGTGAACGCGTGTCCGGTCGAGGCGCTCTATATTGCCGATGAGAGAATAGCCGTAAAGGAAGAACGCTGCATCGGCTGCGGCGTATGCGTCCACAAGTGCAGGCAGAATGCGCTCGCGCTGACGAGAAAGTCGGAAAAGAGGCCGCTTGAGACATCGTTGCATCTGCTGGCGAAGATGGTGGATGAACGCGGCAAAACGGAAAAAATCATACGTAATATAGTTAAGGATATATTCTGAGAGTCATTGATCGCGGCGGCCGGTTTTAGGCGACAGAGTCACTTCGTATCTCAATTCGGTCCCGGTGTTGTGTATGCGATGCGGGCGGTTGATTTTTGCGAAGAGGCGGGGAACCGCCTCATTTTCATAGTGAACCAATCCATAAAAAAGTTCATAGCCTTCGGCTTCGCCGACGGTGAATAAATAGTCGAGCAGGGCGGCGCCCAGGCCCTTTCCCTGCCACGGGTCTCCGATGACGATCGCCATTTCGGCGGTTGTTTCCGATTCAGAGACGTTCGCGTAGCGCGCGACGCCGACCAGATGACATCCGCAGTCCGTCGTCTCCTCAGCCACGATGGCCATCTTCTTGTCGTAGTCCAATGTGGCCAGTCGTTTTGCCCGCGACGGAGGCATTGTGTACGCGGTGAAGAACCTGTGGAATATCGTTTCCCTTGAAAAAGTCTTGTAAAGCTCTATCAGCGGCGTTTCGTCATCCGGGCTGATCGGCCTGAATCTGTACGGCCTTCCGCGGACGGCTGTATCGAGGATGTATTTGTCTGGATAATTTACAGGCTGCATGAAACCGCCGCGCTATTAGTCGGACACTTTGCGCGCTTCCTTGAAATAGCGTTTAGTCAACTCGTTGTAGGCTTTCGCGCCGAAGTTCTTGGACATTATTTGTTTTTCGTTGAGCTGGCCTTTGATTTCCGCGGGAACGCCGACAGCGAGCGAGCCGGCCGGGATTTGCTGTTTGGAGCGGACCACCGAGCCCTCGCCTATAATGCAGTCTTCCTCCACGACCGCGTAGTCTGAAACTGTGGCGTGCATGCCGATGACTGTGCGGTCCTTAACCACGCAGCCGTGCAGAACGGCGCCGTGGCCGACTGTGACGTCGTTGCCCGCCACGCATTTGTCGCCCGGCCTGCAATGC
>JBAYJY010000276.1:0-4356 GCA_041664945.1 bacterium
CCCAGCGTGGTTCCAACACTAAGAGAACCGCTCATTGTGTCGCTGGTGTTCAGCACGTAGATGTCCTCTATTTCGGTGGCGTTGAGGCAGTCCGTGCATCCGTCCAAAATAAATGATGCGGCGTGGTAGCCGTCCAATTGGTCGGAATTCAAGTTAGCGACAACTGTAGTTGAAGTCACTGCAAGAGGAGACGTGCCGACCGCGATGGTTGATATGAGTTGTGTGCCCTGCACTGTACTCGATCCGGTGATCGCTCCGGTGACTCCGAGCGTAGTTCCAACACTAAGCGACCCGCTCATTGTGTCACTGGTATTCAGCACGTAGATGTCCTCAATTTCGGTTTCGTTGAGGCAGTCCGTACAGCCGTCTAAAATGAATGATGCGGCGTGGTAGCCGTCCAGCAAGTCGGCGTTCAGGTTTGTGACAAGAAAAGTAGAATCTACGGTAAACGGGGCGGTCGTGCCGGTCGTGCCGCCGTTGAATGCCGGAATGCCGGTAACCGTTTCACTTTGACTCAGTCTGAAAAAACTGGATTCGTGCAAGCCGTCCAGCAAGTCGGCGTTCAGGTTTGTGTTCACTGTTGTGGAGGTCACTGAAAATGGCGATGTGCCGGTTACAAGGGTAGAGACAAGCTGCCCGGTCATTGTGTCGCCTGTCGTGTTCACCCAGTTGTCGGTCGCGGCAGTCATGAAAGCCGAGCTATCCAAGCCGTCCAGACGGTCGGCATTAAGAGCAATGGCCGCAGGCGCTATCATCTGCGGTGGGGCGTAAGTAGTTCCGTCGACTGTCACCTGCAGATAGTAATTGGCGGCATTGAAATCGATTGCGCTCAGATCGGTGGGAACGCCCCCCGAAAGGATGTCGCTGAAAAGCCCATTGGCTAAAGTCACACCGGCGCTGGTAATAGTGGTCACAACCCCAGAAGTACAATCGGAAACAGTGCAGATTTTGTAACTGGCGGTATAGCTTCCGTCAGCCTTAGGAACACCGTTGGCGTCCACAATACGCCCCTGATAGTTCAATCTCGGCGTGATGGCGGCATAGGCACAAGATGTTACAAATGAAACCGCAACAAGTGCAATGAGAAAATGTCTCAAGAATTTCAATGTGGGCCTCCCACAAATGTTTAGTCATAGTTTAGTATATATCAAAACCAGTGCCAAACACATGATGTGATAATTTTGGTTACTGAACTTCAAGTGGCGCGTACTGCATTGTTAGCATATGTGTGCAAATGTCTCCAAACGTATGCAATTGCATGTTTTTATAATTTTGAGTTTTTTTCGTAATTTTGTAATCTTCACCCGCTTTAATGTGAAGTGTGTTGCACGTAATCATGCAAATATTTTCATGGTTTTGATGCGACTCTCAATTTATTTGAAAAATCGGAACCGTGTATATCGAGTTTATTCCCCTTAACTTCGTCGCATCTATTTTCAGCTTCGTCCATTAATACCGAATCGCGTTCAAACATTTAATCTCCGCGCCCCAATCCAGTTTTTGTGTGGCACACATGAGTATTTTTTTGAGCGCATCTGGAATAAACACCCCTGGTGGCAGGTTTTATTTCGGCAGTTCTACAACAATAGAAACATGCCTCTGAATTTTATGGCCAGTGCGCCGCGCTGTCGTTGGTTGAGTTATCAACATTCGTTTCCATTGGTTTCGCTTTAATGTTAGATAGTCGTCGGGTATAATTTTGTTATATATGAATGAGCGGAACTCAATGCACAACGCGACAACGTCAAAGAAAGCGCTGCTCCGGCTGGGATATTCATGCAATAACATTTGCGTATTTTGCCACAGCAGAAGCAACCCGCCGAAAGGCCCGGATTTGAGCGGCGCCGAGGCGCTGAGAAGAATAGACATTCTGGCGAATGCGGGTTTTGAGATGGTCGTTTTCACCGGAGGAGAACCGACCATTAGAAATGACTTTTTTCAGCTTTGCGGCCATGCGGCCGGTCTCGGCATGAAATGCGGAATGATTTCAAACGGGCGGATGCTGTACTACGGCGATTTCGCGGAACGGGTAGCAGAGAAGATGGATTACATCATCTTGTCCCTGCACGGGGCCAGTGAGGCCACGCATAACCTCCTGACAGGCCAAAAATCATTCCAACAAACCTTGGCGGGCCTGGTGAATATCTCATCTTCAGCGTCAAAACCGTCGCAAATGATCGTTAATACCGTGCTTACAAGACTTAACCAAGGAGAACTTTCCGCGATTCACCGGCTGCTGGAAAGCTTTTCGCCGCTCCTTCATAAAATTTCCCTGCCGGAACCCAAGGGCGCGTTTCTCTCCAATCCGCAACTTGCTCTTTCCCCAAAAGAAGCTGCCGCTGTCGTCCGGTCTTTCTTGGATAATAGGCGCGTAGCCCCCGGAATATCCATCGGCTTCGACGGATTCACCCCCTGCCTTCTTGATGATTTCCAGATAATGAACAACGATTTTTTCACGCACAATTTCCTTGCGGTGTTCGAGCCCGGCGAAGACAAACCGGCGCACCCGGATCATGGCTCAAGAGTTTTTTTACGAAGCTGCCTCTCATGCTCGAGGCGCCACCTGTGCGCCGGCATTTATTCCGAATATCTGAAAATCTTTCCCGACACAGCGCTCGAACCCGTGATCAGGGCGGTGTCGAATTCCGTGAGGTTCGATTATAATTCGACGGTTCCATATCCGGCGGATTTCGGGACTCCCGCATGTAAAATGGCGGGCGCCCTGCTCTCCACGCCGCCAAACCGTAATATTGCCGTGAAGTCAGGCAACCGGCTCAAGCTCTATAACACCCATGAAGCGGACACCTGCCATGCCGAGTTGCAAGACATCAAGTTCCGCTCGCAGCAGGTGTATTCATGCGGCGACGCCGAACCTTCCGGCATGTATTTCCCTCTCCGTATGAAGAAGTTGAACCTTTCTCGCAAGTGCGCCGAATGCGCCCGGCTCACCGTATGTTCCGGGGTATTCGCTGTTTCCAAAGATAATGTTTTCGGAATATCGATAGAAAAAATTCGCTATGTTCTCTCTGAGTCAGGGGGGAGAACTCTTGAGATCGGCTGCGGATACGTTCCATTTATAGATGTAATTAAGGATGCTGTCGATAGCGGAGGCATCATTTCATACTTAGGTATAGACCCGGATCTTCCGCATTCCGCTGATAGCCTTTCCGCGAAAACGATCTCTTTTCGCAAAACTTCCATAGAGGCTTTCAAGTGGAGCGGGCCGCCTTTTGACACCGTGATTCTCCTTCGTTCATATCACCACATAAAAGACTTGGAAAAAGCGATGAGTGTTATCGTTTCAATAACTAAACCCGGCTCCGCCCTGATGATTACAGACGACGCAAGGCACATACAACTTTTCGACGGCGGCCACGATGCCGCGCAGCGAGAAAAACCAGCCTTCGAACACTTCAGATGCCACTCCGCCTGGGATGCTGTAAAAATGCTGGAACTCCACGGTTTCGGAGATTTTTCAGTTGCAGACGCGAGCCCGGAAACCGCTATGAACTGGTTTGTAAAAGCCCGGCGGCTGTGAGATTCAGCGCATGTTGCGGTTGTGATTGCCTGGTTTTTCGGGGTCTTCAGCGCATTCAAGTGAACGCTTCGATCAATCAAGAACTCCATGCGCTCTGTAGGTTCTTCTTTCAGGCAGTAGGCGATCGCAAGATGCTGGTTGAGCGACAGACTTCATCAAGATGTTTGCGTTCATTACGCTTGGCGTTTAGGTTTTCCGGGTTTTTCAGTAGAAGCCAGCGGGTTCCCTTGAGAATATCCTTGTGCAACTCGTCCTTCGCGTTACCGTGGAGTTCCCGCTGCAGGGCTGACAGCTTGTCGTTGAGCATTTTCACCACGTGGAAATGGTCGAATACTATCATTGTGTTTGGCAAATTCTTTACCGCCGCAATGAAGGCCGGCGACATATCCATCGCAAACGCCGCGGTTTTAGCGCCGGACACTTTCAGCATATGGAAGTTAACGAGACTGGATTCGAAATGATTCCTCAGACTGTATTGTTCAAGAGTTCGTCGAATATCTGATCCGCTATTATGTCGATGCGGGATTGAACCGCCGGCGTGCATTCATATGAAAAAGCATTCGCGTTCTCAATTTCCACGCCGACCTTGTTGATAAACCCGATGATGTTTCTTTCAGCCGACTGGGCGAACAAGCCGCCACCACAATCCGGTCGAGTCCGTTCGCCCGGATTTCGTTTTCGAGGAACTGCTTGCCTTCCTCGGAGCAGAGGAGAGAATGGGTCTTCGCGACTTCGACGTCTTTCATCGCGCCTGTTTCCGCGATAAGCCGCTCGACACCCGCCGTCTCAGTTATATTTGTCCCGCAACTGCAAATGTA
>JBAYJY010000277.1:0-4314 GCA_041664945.1 bacterium
GGCGGCACGATCGAAATTATTCCGGCGGACCGCGAGAACATCGTCAAACTCGACTTCTTCGGCGACGACCTCGAACGCATCTCGATTCTCGACCCGTACACCGGCAAAACGCTCCAGACTCCCGAAAGGGTCATGATCTTCCCGGCGACTCACTACGTCCTGCTCCCTGAACGCCTCGAACCGGTCCTTAAAGGAATCCACGCCGACCTCGAAACACAGTTCCACGAACTGCGCGCGCTCGGCAAGGAAATGGAAGCGAACCGCCTCTGGGAACGCACTATGTACGACGTTGAAATGATACGCGAGATGGGCTACTGCCACGGGATCGAAAACTACTCGCGCCACTTCGACGGCCGCAAACCCGGCGAACCGGCAACCACCCTGCTCGACTATTTCCCGGACGACCTTCTCATCGTGATCGACGAGTCGCATGTCACCCTCCCGCAACTCCGCGCCATGAGCGTCGGCGACCGCTCCCGAAAGAAGAGCCTCGTCGATTTCGGGTTCCGCCTTCCCTCCGCGTTCGACAACCGGCCTCTGACTTTCGACGAGTTTTTTGCCCGCTCGCAACAGGTCGTTTTCACAACAGCGACGCCCGGCGCGTTCGAACTCAACAACAGTCGCCGCATCGTCGAGCAGATCATACGCCCGACCGGGCTCGTGGACCCGACGATCGAGCGGCGCCCAAGCAAGGGCCAGATGGCCGCGCTGCTCGTCGAAATCAAAAAGGTCACCGATCAGAACGAACGCGTCCTCGTCACCACGCTCACTAAAAAAATGGCGGAGGATCTGACCGAGTATCTGCTCGAAAAAAACGTGCGCGCCCGCTATATGCACTCGGATGTCGAAACGCTCGACCGCATTCAGCTTATTTACGATCTGCGGCGCGGCGACTACGATGTGCTCGTCGGCATCAACCTGCTGCGCGAAGGCCTCGACCTGCCGGAAGTCTCGCTCGTCGCGATTCTCGACGCGGACAAGGAAGGCTTTCTCCGCTCCGACGTCACCATGATTCAGACGATCGGACGCGCCGCCCGCAACGTTAACGGCCGCGTAATTCTTTTCGGAGACAAGGAAACCGAGTCCATGAAACGGGCGATGGGCGAGACCGAACGCCGCCGCCGGATTCAGACCGATTACAACACCGCGCACAACATCGAACCGAAAACGATCATCAAGGAGGTCGCCGCCCGGTTCGAGACCACCGGCTACCGCGTGAGCGACCGCCGCGCGGAATATATCGCCACTCAGCAACCGGAGCCGGAAACGCTGCCCGAGATCACGCTGCGCATCGCCGAGCTCGAAAAGAAGATGTGGGCCGCCGCCGACGCGCTCGATTTCGAAGCCGCAACCGCTTTCAGAAATAAAATCGCTAAACTTAAATCGAAACAGAAAGCGCAGAATATTAAAGAAAATGAAGAAATGGCAGACGGGAGTCGGGAGACGGCAGAAGGAAATAAGTGATATAAATCTCCTTTCATCCGTGTCTCAGCGGTTAATTTTTCAAGAACAGGATAACGAGTAACCAACAATGCGATACATCACAGTTTCCGGCGCAAGAGTTCACAACCTTAAGGACCTGAACATATCAATACCGCGCGATTCGCTCGTCGTCTTCACCGGCGTCAGCGGCTCGGGCAAAACGTCGCTCGCGTTCGACACGATTTTCGCCGAGGGCCAGCGCCGCTATTTTGAAACGCTCTCCGCATACACGCGCCAGTTCGTCGCCGACATGGAGCGCCCAGACCTCGACCTGATCGAGGGCCTCTCTCCCGCAGTCTCCGTCAGCCAGAAGGGAATGCCGACAAGCCCGCGCTCAACCGTCGGCACTCTCACCGAAATCTACGACTACCTGCGACTCCTATACACCGCCGCCGGAAAAGCCTACTGCCCCAACGACGGCTCCGAAATCAAATCCGTTTCGCCCGACAGGATAACCGACCTGCTGTTCGCCTCGCGCCCTGGCGCTTATGTGATTCTAATGGCGCCGCTCGTCATCGGCCGCAAGGGCGTTTATATCGATCTCATAGAGAAAATCGAGCGAAAGGGCTTCAGCCGCGTTCGCGTGGACGGCGCTATCCACCACGTCGGCGACACGATCAAGATGAGCCGCTACAAGGCGCACGACATCGAGCTTGTTGTCGACCGCGTTGAAGTTACCGAAGAGAACCGGCGGCGCATAAACGAATCGCTCGTCACCTGCGCGCGCGAAGGCGAAGGCGCCATCGTCGTTCACGACCGCGACCGCAACGAGGACACCGTTTACAGCACGCGGATGTCGTGCCCGAAATGCGGATACGGCGTGCCGAAGCTTCAGCCGCGCATGTTCTCGTTCAACCACCCGGCGGGCGCCTGCCCGCGCTGCGACGGCATCGGCTTCGTCGAGGACTTCGACACCGAGTTGCTCATCCCCGACCGCGGCCTCTCCATCAGCGAAGGCGCGATCGCTCCCCTCGCCCGCGCTCAGAATTCTTTCCATTACAAACTGATGGTCGCCGCCATGGACGCGTTCGGCATTGACCCGCTTCAGCCGATCGGAACATTCGACGACGACTCTTACAACCTGCTGATGAACGGAACCGCGGGCAAAAAATATAAAATCAGATACCGGTCGCCGGTCGGACGCTGGAAGTTCGCAACGGCTTCATTCCCCGGCGTTCTCGGCATTCTGCGCGAGATGATTTCTAAAACGGAATCCGAACGCGTGATGAAAAAGATGCAGGACTACCTGCACACCGGCCCCTGCCCCGAGTGCGGCGGCATGCGCCTGAAGAAGGAATCGCTCGCTGTGCGCGTCGGAGGCAGCAGCATCGGCGAACTCTCGCAGATGCCGGTCGGCAACCTCACCGCTTTCCTCGAAAAGATGAAACTGACCGCCCGCGAGTCGGAAATCGGACGCGGACTGCTTAACGAAGTCCTCAAGCGGCTCGGGTTCCTCGCAGAGGTCGGGCTCTCCTACCTGACGCTCGCCCGGCCCGCGCAAACCCTCTCCGGCGGCGAGTACCAGCGCGTGCGGCTCGCCGCGCAAATCGGAACCTATCTCTCCGGCGTCACCTACGTGCTGGACGAACCGTCAGTCGGACTGCACCCGCGCGACGGGTTGCGGCTCCTCAACACGCTAATCAAACTCCGCGACCTCGGCAACACCGTTCTCGTCATCGAACACGACGACCAGACCATTCGCCGCGCGGACCACGTTGTGGACATCGGCCCCGGCGCCGGACGCCTCGGCGGAACGCTCGTCGCTCAGGGCAAAGTCAAAGATATCGAAAAGGCGAAAAACTCGCTCACCGGCCAGTACCTTTCCGGCAAACTCAAGGTCGAGATGCCCGGCGAACGCCGCAAACCCGGCAAGACAGCGATCCGCGTCCGGGGCGCCGCCGGCAACAATCTGAAGAATATCGACGTCTCGATTCCGCTCGGGCTATTCGTCTGCCTCACCGGCGTCAGCGGGTCCGGCAAAAGCACGTTCGCCATAGACACGCTGCATCCGGCTGTGCGCATGAAACTCGGACTCGAACACGAGGCGCCGCTCGCGTTCAAGGACATCAAGGGCGTCGAGGAACTGAAACGCGTGCTGCTCGTGGACACGGCGCCGATCGGCAAAACGCCGCGCTCGACTCCCGCGACATACATCGGGGTGTTTGACGACATCCGGAAACTTTTCGCGATGCTGCCGGAATCGCGCGCGCGCGGCTACAACCTGGGGCGTTTCAGCTACAACGTCAAGGGCGGCCGCTGCGAGGCATGTCAGGGCAACGGCAACAGCCGCATCGAGATGCACTTTCTGCCCGACGTGTTCGTAACCTGTCCCGTCTGCAACGGGCTCCGCTATAACATGGAAACGCTCGAAGTCACTTTCAAGGGAAAGAATATCGCGGAAATTCTGAACATGACCGCCGAGGAAGCGCTCTCGATCTTCGAGAACCTGCCGCGCATCAGCCGCCAGATCGAAATCCTGCGCGATATCGGTCTCGACTACCTGCTGCTCGGGCAGCCCGCGCCCACTCTCTCCACCGGCGAGGCGCAACGCATCAAGCTCGCCTCCGAACTCAAGGCGCAAAAGAATTCCTCGACGCTCTACCTGCTCGACGAGCCGACCACCGGCCTGCATTTCTCCGACATCCAGAAGTTGCTGAACATCGTCAACCGGCTTGTGGACCGCGGCAATACCGTTGTCGTAATCGAGCACAACATAGACGTGATCAAATGCGCGGACTGGATAATCGACCTTGGCCCCGAGGGCGGCGAGGAAGGCGGCCAAATCATCGCCGAAGGAACGCCGGAATCAATCGCCAAGAATAAGAAATCCCA
>JBAYJY010000278.1:0-4306 GCA_041664945.1 bacterium
CCGGATTATAATAGGGAACGCCCATCGTTTCGCATATGAAGGAAGCTCCGGCGTTCATCAAGTGTCCTGTGATCGCGTGAATATCAATCAGATCGATATCTTTGCCCTCAGGGCCTTTTGAGCCGATGCCGTCCGGGAAGTGTTCGTGGAGCGAAACGCGGGAGCCGAAAAGGACGCCGAAATCAGCGGCCGACTCGGCGGCGGCGGAGAGAACGATGTCGAGAAAGCGTATCCGGTTCTGGAAAGAGCCGCCGAATTTGTCCTGCCGGCAGTTGGCGCGGCGAAGCAACTCGGCGGCGAGATAGCCGTGGCAGCACTTGACGTCGATCGCGTCGGCGCCGGTTTGGGCGGCGAGCCATACGGCGGCAGCGGCAGCGGCAGCGGCTTCCTCCAGTTCCTCGGTTGTTGCGGGGGTCAGGTCCGGCGGAATATCCCATGTCGGATCGAGAAGCTCAGAATGGTAGGCGATCAGAGGGTGCAGCGCGTATCGCCCGGCGTGGTTTATCTGGATGATGATGAAAGGCGGCGGATCGGAAGCGGAACGGATGGCGCCGATCAGCGCCTTGAACGAATCGAGATTCTTTCTGGAGATCGTTAATTGCCGTGGACGCGATTTGCCGCGTTCGCATGGCGCGACCGCTTCTATGTAGACTGTTCCCCAGCCGCCGGCGGACAGGCGGCGGTAGCGTTCCAGGGTCCGCCCGGACGGGCTTCCGTCGAGTTCGGCGTCGTTCGCCTCCATCGGCAGCGTGGCAAGCCGGTTCTTAATTCGCCGGCCTCTCAAATCGAATGATGTCGCAAGCAGTTCAGCCATCGGTTCACGATCCGTTAACGCATAATGAATATTATAGTTTATTCAAAATGTCTTTTATTTAACTTCCCATTCGAGCTGTTTGTATAGATTGTACGGGAGCCCGCACGTCATATGTTCCGGTTTGTTGAGCCCCCATGCGATGCCGCCTGTGCAGAAATATGAGACGTTCGCCTTGCCGGTGACGAAAGGGATAGCGGTCGAGTTTCTGCAGATGGACATGTTGGCGAGGAAGCGGTTGAGCAGCGCGTCGAAAATGTAAGTCGTCCATTCGCGGTTGAAAATCCATTTGGTGAAGTCCCGCCAATGCCGGGTGCGGTTTAGCTTTGCGAGAGATTCGTTGACGAACTGGATTTTCTTTTTGTCAAACGAGTCGCCTCCGGAGGTGAGGACTGAAATCGCAGAGCGGTCGAGATAAGGCGCGAGGTCGGCGGCGAAGTTTTCGGGTCCTATAGAGAGGAACGCTTTCTTAAGCTCCGCAGGAGTCGCGCGGATAAGAACGACATCCGGCGGATTTTCGGGCGAGAAGAGAGCCGCCGGGGCTAACAGGACGGAATCAGTCGGGAAAGGAAACTGATATTTCACCTTGAGGTCGAACTGTGAGTCCGGTTCGCGGAGTCCGAGAACGACCGGCGACCAGCGGCACACCTCGATCGAGCCGTGAGTTATCAGCAACGAGCGGCCTTCGCCCTCCGAGGCTTGTCGCACCGCATCGCAATATGAAATGCCTTTGTATTCCGCGGCCGCCGGATATTTATCAAGCGGAGCCGGCGAGGCCTTGACGCCCACCGGAACGTAACCGATTAGAATTTTTTTCATTTTTTGCCAACCCGCTAATGATTGTGTTTCATTGAAATTGCTTTTTCAGGACAGGCGGCGACGCAGAGGCCGCAGCCGAAGCAGCCGCTCGTGACGGCTTTCCCATCCACGACCGACCTGGCGCCGAACGGGCAGGCGGAAACGCAATCCGCGCGTCCCGAACATTTTTCCATATCTGTCACAGCCAGCCATTCCGCATTAAGAAACGGAAAGTTACGCTGTACAAGTTCGCGGTTGATGATGTAAGGCACGCAGCCGTCGAGGCAGCAGTTGCAGATGACATATTCGGCGCATCCGGTTGTCGGGCAGTGAAAGAAGATCATGTGAAACATTCCGAGTGCGTGGCAGTCGCCGACAATCCTTTTCGCTTCGTTTTTGTCTATGACGCGGTATTCATTCGGGAACGCTTTGAGCCACGCCTCCGCGCCGGTGCGGATGACGATGTCAGTTTCGAGCGGATGGCCGCAGGATTTGTGTGTGATGCGGCACCGGCAGGGTCCTACGGCTATCGCGCCCTCAATGGAATCGATGTGCGCGATAAGCGCCTCGTATGGAACAGGGCGGGCGGCGTCTCCGTGTCTCGCGATCGGCCTGGTCACCGCGGCGGCAAAGAGCGCGCGCGTCAAACCGAGGTTTCCGATGCGTTTCCAGCGCCCGCGCAGCAGATTGAATGAGATTTTAAGAAACGGAATTTCAAGGCGCCGCGCCAGCATATAAAGCGTATAACGCTGCAACGGGCTGCCCTCAGCGGCGATCTTGTGGAACAATGACATTCAGCGAACGCTCCGTCTCTTAATTTTTGTTGTTATATTATACAACAAACCTGCTTTTTGAATTTCCTTAACAGTATTTTACTTCCATATAACATTCTGAAGACGAACCTTAAACTTGACACTAATATGCAATAATGTTATTTTCAAATATAATGAAAAACCTGAAATCAGTGAAAACATTTGTTATTTTGTTGGTGTTTGCAGCGGCGCAGATTATTATCGCGACTGCATGCCGGGCGGATATCGAGGGTTTGCCGGCTGGAACTGAGGAAACGCTAAGCAGGCTTGAAGCGACAATGTTTCCGCCTGAAACGCATACTGTTACGCTGAAACCTGACCCGCCGAAAGCAGACACGATAACGGAAATCACTGTTGAAGTTTACAATAACGCCGGCGAAACGGAAGACAAAACGACGGACGCCTGGGTGATATATTCCTCCGACGGCGGTTCGACATGGGATCAAATCGATCTGGAGCAAATGGCTGACGGCAAGACTTGGAAGGGCGAATTGCCGGCGTTTCCGGCAGGCGCTGAAGTTTTGTATGGAATTCGAGCGAAGGACACAACAACCAACGTATACACCGAAACTCCTTGTCTGGTGACGAGCTGGCCGCCGGACGGTGATCCTTGCATGTTCGACCTCGCGGTTGACGACGAACCCGTCGACGATGATCCTGCTCTGGTTCCGGATGATTTCGACATATTAGGGTTTCGCGGCGGCGAAGACGATGAATATCTGTATGCGGAGATAAAAGTGCAGGGAAAGGCGTCGGCCGGAACCTTGGCCCCGACTTATGCGCACATATACGGCATAGTTGTCCAAAATCCGGACCGTGGCTCTCCGAATGATATTGTGACACAGGGGTTTCTCGGCGTGTGGATACCTTATGCGAGCGCATTCGGATATCAGGACTGCATGGTGATTTCGAAACCGGGCGCGGATGTTAAGCTGGAGAGCGGGAGCATCACATGCAAAACGGACGGGGATTCGCGCCTATGGTTCAAAGTAAACAAGAAAGAGATCGGCAGCAATCCGAGACGGTATATAAGAATCATGGCCGCCGATGGAGCGATCACTAATTTTTCGCCTTTGCAGGGCTTGTATTACGATTACTCGCACATAACCTCGCTTGTTTTCAAGGACCGCTGGTTCACTGTCGAGTGATTTTGCGGTTGCGGCGGCGGCATTTAAGTTCCTCTATTTACGTATATAATTATGAGAACTGGTGTCGGGCGGGGCATGCTGCGCCGTTATTTATTTGAAATCGTGAGATCTTTATTATTGAAGTGTTGATAATAATTGTGGAAAAAGGCTGCGGCGGCAAACAGAATAGAAATAATTGGAGCGGCGGGCACAGTATGAGAATTCGCGGAAAAACAATGCTCATGGTATTGACCACTTTTGTGTTCATGATCATTGCCGTGTTTGCGGTGACGGACACGATTCTTCTTCGCGGTTTTGCGCGCCTTGAAGAGCAGCAGACGCAGAAAAACGCCGAGCGCGCGCGCGATATTTTATTTAGCAAAAACCGCGTGTTGAGAAACAAGATTATCGACTGGGGCGCTTGGGACGATACATATTTTTTCATGAATGACATGAACCGGCATTATATAGAAATGAATTTATCCGAGGATTCATTTGAGGGGCTCGGCATTGATTTCGTGGTTTTTATCGACAACGAAGGAAGAATCGTTTACAGCAAGGGATATGATCCGGAAAGCGGAAAGGAAGGCGGCGCTCCGGCCAATTTATTGGGCTATCTCGCAAACAGCGCGTTGCCGCTTCGCAATCCTCGCATCAGAGAATACTTCAGCGGCATAATTGTTCTTCCCGAAGGGCCGGTAATGATTGCCGGCTATTCAATCATCACCAGCAAGTATACGGGGCCGCCGAGAGGCACG
>JBAYJY010000279.1:0-4174 GCA_041664945.1 bacterium
GCGTGCGATGGCGTCGAAGAGGTCGTCGGAGCCGGCGAGCGATCCGGTGTGGGAAGCGGCGGCGACAGCCCCGCGCTTCGACCTTCCTGATTTGATCACGATCACCGGTTTCTTTTTCGCCGCGTCTCTCAGTATTGCGACGAGCCGTTCGCCATTCTTCACGCCTTCGATATACATCATGATGACTGCGACCTGATCGCGCGGCACGAGGTATTCGAGAAGGTCCGCTTCGTCTATATCCGATTTGTTTCCGACGGATACGATAGCCGATAGGCCGATGTTTTCAGTTTTAGTTTTTCCCATCATAGCGATGCCGAGCGCGCCGCTTTGCGTTACGATCGCCACGTTGCCGGAGGAAACGTCCTTAGGCCCGAAAGTAGCGTTCATCGACGAGAACGCGGAATACAATCCGAAAATGTTCGGCCCGAGAATCCGCATTCCGTTATCGTGAGCATAATTGACGATCTTTTGTTCTTCCGCAAGATTGCCGATTTCAGAGAATCCGGACGTAATGATGGAGACGAACTTGACGTTCTTCTTCGCGCATTCAACTATGGCGTCATAAGCGAATTTCGCCGGGATGACAATGGTGGCGAGGTCAACGTCGCTTTCGATATCGGCTATGCTTTTGCATACCGGAACTCCGAGGATTTCGCCGCCGCCTGGATTGACCGGGAATATTTTTCCGGCGTATTTGCCGAAAACAATATTCTCGACAATCTTGTAGCCTATCTTGCCTGGGTGCGCGGATGCGCCGATGACGGCGACCGAGCGCGGCTCGAACAGATATGCGATATCAGGACTGTTTTTCATAGGATTCCCTGAAGCCGAGTTGGTATTTGTACATTCCGCTGATTTCCCGTTTATCAACATCGTACCCCATCTTTTCGATAAGCCGCATCACCGGCTTGTTTTCTGTCAGCACTTCCGCCGTGAAACCGAGCAATCCGTTTTTCTTCGCGAGAAATGTAAGATAGGAAATCAATTCAGAGCCGATGCCTCTTCCCTGTCTGTCGTCGCGAACGACGACTGCCGCCTCGGCGGTATGCAGGTTCTCGTTAATTCCATATTGCGCTACGCCGGCGATTTCTTCCTTTTCGCCGTCTTTTATCAGAGCCAGTATCACGAGTTCCTTAGTATAGTCTATGATGACGAACTCCTGCAACCGCTCGTGGGGCATGTCGGTTCGCGTCGAGATGAAACGGCGGTAGAGGCTCTGGTCGGTCAGTGAGTAGAAGAAGTCCTTGAGAAAATGCTCGTCCGTGATTCGGACGGGGCGCAGGAATATCTCGCTGCCGTTCTTCGCCGTCCTGTACAATTCGAGGTTTTCCGGATATTCGCCGCGCCGTCCCGGGATGAATGCCTGATCTTTATATATGTAGTTGAGTTTTTTAGCTTCCTGAATCAGCCATGTTTTGTACTGAGGGTGCGCGATTGAAATGAGTTCCATCGAGCGCTCGCGTATGTTCTTGCCGTGCAGATAGGCGATTCCGAATTCGGTGACAACGTAATGAACGTCGCTTCTGTTGAGAGTCGCGCCGGCGCCTTGGCTCAGGAACGGCACGATTCTGGAGCGCGTCCCATTGTCCGCGGTGGATTGCAGCGCGAGGATTGTTTTGCCGTTGGCGGCCAGAACGGCGCCGCGCATGAAATCCGCCTGTCCGCCGATCCCGCTGTAGAAAAGGCTTCCGATGGATTCCGATGAAGCCTGCCCGGTGAGGTCGATCTCAAGTGTGCTGTTGATCGCCGTCATGTGGCCGTGCTGCGCGATGATCAGCGGATCGTTAGTGTAATCGATCGTTCTGAACTCGATCGACGGATTGTCGTTTATATATTTGTAAGTCTCTTCTTTTCCCATGCAGAATGTAGCCACTGTTTTGCCGCGATTGATCAGTTTCTGCGAATTGTCGATCGCGCCGAGTTTCATCAGGCGGACAATTCCATCTGTGAGAAGTTCGGTGTGAACGCCGAGATGTTTCTTGTTGGCAAGGCTTCCGGTGATGGCGTCCGGCAGGCTGCCGTATCCGATCTGAATCGTGTCGCCGTCTTTAATGAGGCGGGCCACGTAATGTCCGATGCGGTTGGCGATGTCGTCCGAAACCTGCGGTTCATATTCCAGCAGCGGTTCGTCGTGAATGATGGCGAGGTCTATGTCGTTGATGTTGATGAAAGTGTCGCCGTGAACGCGAGGCATCCTTGGATTTATCTGGGAGACAATAAGTTTCGCGTTTTCCACGGCGGCCTTTACTATGTCGACGCTCACTCCGAGGCTGACGTAGCCGAGATTGTCCGGCATGGATGTTTGAATCAGTGCGATATCGATCGGCACAAGGCCGCGGTGAATCAGTTTCGGAACGCTGGAAAGCGAGATTGGCGTGTAATCGGCCATCCCGCGGTTCACCGCTTCTCTCGTATTTGTTCCGACAAAGAATGAGTTGTGCCTGAAATTTTGTTTGAATTTTTCGTCAGTGTACGGCGCGACGCCGAGCGTCCATACATGTAGAACTTCAGCATCGAAAAACGCCTTTGGATGCGTTTCGACGTAACTCACCATAGCCCTGATGAGATATTGCGGCTCACCGCAACCGGTCCCTATAAATATATGGTCGCCTCTGTGGATATGGCTGAATATCTGTTCTTCGGATGCAAACTTACCGGGATACTTATCAATAATCTCTTTTTGATGCCTTACATCATCTTCGCTTCCCATAATTCCCTGCTCCTTCCGATGTTGCCCGAAACCCCTTGTTCCCTAATCATTTAGTATAGTAAAAACATGCGCTGATAAACATACTTCGCGAAAAATCAATTGTTATCCATTGGGATCAAGACAATTATCATAATAGCTTTAGGGGGGGACGAAAATGACGTCAAGCCATATTTATATTGTGTCTTAAACGTTGAAAAGAGAATTCCCGCGCGCCGAATACTCTTTAAATATTTATCCGAAATGCCATAAATATCAATTTGTCGGCATTAACGATTGATTGAAACGACAGAAGCCAGGCGCCTTTGCGTTTATCCCTTTTTCTTCTGCAATTCCCGAACTTCATCCCGCATGTTTTTGATGTCGAGTTCAAGGTTAGCTTTTTGAATCTCAACAATTTTTTTCTCGGCTATCGCGCCGAGTATCGGGATATTGATCTTTATCTCGCCGTCGAGCGTGCGGATGGTTTTGTCTTCGCCTTCTTTAAAATATTTTATAAGGCCGCTTATCTTTGTAACGTTTGAAAAATAGAAAGTTCTTACCGTGTAAAAATATTCGTTTTTATCGAAATCGAATTCGCCTGTTTCAATCCAAGTCAGCATCTTAGGATTGATGAGATTGCGCAGATTCGGCGGAATGTCTCCGTTTGCGACTGTTTCGATCTCTACACAAAGTTTGTTACCCTTTTTTTCGCTCTTCTTAACTTTGCAGCTTGTCACATTCGGGTAAACCTTGACGTCGCGGGAGCGGTCGAGTCCTACAGTAATTACATCGGCGATGGCTCCTTCAATCACGTGGCGGGTGTTATACTTCATTAGGGAAAATCTCCTTTCGGCCTGTTGTAATCATCCGGTCGCTGCCGGGGAAGCAAAAGATGAATCATTATAGCCGCGCCTGAGCCGCGCGGCAATCCCGTATTTTTATCTTTTATTTGTCATGCCTTTCCGCTTTTCTGCCGAAAGGACGTTTTCCCAAATATTATTTTATAGCCGGTTTGCTTTCTTGACTCGATATCGACCCGACTCTATAATCAGCGACGAATGCGATTGAGATGGGGGCGTTTATGAAATATCTTATAGAAAAATCAAAACTTGAAGGCGAAGTGGAAATACCAGCCTCTAAATCTCACACCGTTCGCGCGGTGATGTTCGCGACGCTCGCCGGAGGAATAAGCCGGATAATCGAACCGCTGGACTCCGACGACACACGGTCGGCGGTGAAAGCGGGCGCTTCGTTGGGAGCCTCCTTCGACAGAACCGCCGATGGTTGGATTATTCAAGGCGTTGACGGTCAAATCAACGGATTGCAAACAGAGATCGATACGGGAAATTCCGGAACAACCATACGTATCGCAACCGGCGTCGCAGCGCTCGCCCGCAACAGCGATATCACGCTTACCGGAGACGAGCAAATTCAAAACCGCCCTATCGGCCAGCTTGTCGCCGCTCTCAACCGCCTTGGCGCTGA
>JBAYJY010000280.1:0-4171 GCA_041664945.1 bacterium
CCGGCTCCGAAAAAACCGGAACCTCCGAGACAGGAACAGCCGTCGCGGCCGCCATATCAGGGCGGCCAGCAGGGCTCACGCCCTCCGCAGTCGGGACAGGGCGCAAGGCCGCCATATCAGGGTGGCCAGCAGGGTTCGCGGCCGCCGCAGTCGGGACAGGGCGCAAGACCTCCATATCAGGGCGGCCAGCAGGGTTCGCGCCCGCCGTATCAAGGCGGACAGCAGGGCTCAAGACCGCCATATCAGGGTGGCCAGGGACAGGGTTCGCGTCCGCCGCAGTCGGGACAGGGCGGCTCGGGACAGCGTTCATCGTCACCGCCTTCAGGCGGCGGCGGAAGACCCGCGCAGGCTCCGCGGCCCCCGCAGGGTCCGAGAGCGTCGCAGCAGCAGGGCCGCTCGTATAACGGACCGGCCCGTAAGGATGATCGCAGGGAAAAAGGGCCGGCTTTGTCGAAGTCGGTTCCGCCGCCGATCATTCTCGAAGATGTTCTCGAAGCGACCGATCCGAACGCGAAAGTTCTTCAACCCGGCGCGACTCCGGACATTTACGCAAGCCCGGCGAAAAGGCTTGAAGCGATTCGGCAACACGGTCTTCAAAAGGAACGCAGAGGGACCAAAACCACATTCATAAAGAAACGCTCTAAAAAAGATAAAGACGATCCTTCGAATAAACCGGAGAATCTCGAACCGGTAAAGAAACGCATCAAAGTCATCGGGCCGATGACCGTAAAGGAAATCAGCCACGAACTCGGAATGAGATCCTCCGACATTATCATGTTCCTGATGAAGGAACTGCAGTTGATGACGTCGCTGAACCAGAGTCTCGATCTGGATATCATAACGCTGATAGCGGAGCATTACGGCTGCACCATTTACAGAGACGCGGAAACTGAAGAGAAGTGGGACGCGCTGGTGCTGGACGACGAGGGACAGAGCACGACGGACGAACTGGCGACGAAGCCGCCTGTTGTGACGGTAATGGGGCACGTCGACCACGGCAAGACGAAACTGCTGGATGCGATACGCGACACGGACGTAGTCGCGACGGAGCACGGCGGAATCACGCAGCACATCGGGGCATACCAGATCACGCACAAGGGGCGCAAGATAACGTTTCTCGACACGCCCGGCCACGCGGCGTTCACGCAGTTGCGGGCGCGCGGCGCGAAGGTGACGGACCTTGCGGTGCTGGTTGTCGCGGCGGACGACGGAGTCATGCCGCAGACGATAGAGGCGATCGACCACGCGAAGGACGCGAAGGTGCCGATCCTTGTCGCCATCAACAAAATCGATAAGCCGGGCGCGAACCCGGACCGAATAAGGCAGCAGTTATCCGAAAAAGGGCTGATCCCGGAGCAGTGGGGCGGCGAGACGGTTTTCTGCGAGATATCGGCGAAGATGAAGCTGAACATACAGGAACTGCTGGACATGGTGTTCCTCGTAACCGACATAATGGAGCTGAAGAGCAACCCGAAGCGGAAGGCGTCCGGAACGGTAATCGAAGCGAAGCTGGACAAGGGCCGCGGGCCGGTTGCGACGGTGCTCGTGCAGAACGGGACGCTGAAGACGGGCGACATAATCGTCGCCGGATCGACGTACGGCAAGCTGCGCGCGATGGAAAACGACAAGGGCGAGAAAGTTGAGACGGCGGGCGCGGCGATGCCGATCGAGGTGTTCGGGCTGCACGACGTTCCCGAGGCCGGCGACCACATATTCGTGCTTGAGGACGAAAAGACGGCGAAGGAAATCGCGAGCGACAGGCTGCTGAAGACGCGCGAGGAAAAGCTGAGGTACGAGGCGCGTATTTCGCTCGAAGACCTGTTCATGCGGATAAAGCAGGACAAACTCAAAGAATTCAAGATAGTGCTGAAAGGCGACGTGCAGGGATCGATCGAAGCGATCTCGAGTTCGTTGGAAAGCATTAAGCACGAGGAAGTGCGCGTGAACGTGATACGAGCCGGAGTGGGCGACATAAAGGAAACGGACATAATGCTCGCGGCGGCGGCGAACGCGATCGTCATGGGCTACAACGTCAACATAAACGCGGAGGCGCAGGCGCAGGCGAATGCTGAAGGCGTCGACGTCAGACATTACGAGATAATATACAAGCTGCTGGAGGACGTGAAGCGGGCGATGGCGGGCCTGCTCGCGCCGGAATTCGACGAAGTGTTCAACGGGCGCGCGGAAGTGCGGAAAGTGTTCCCGTCGTCACGAGTCGGCAACATCGCGGGATCGATGGTGACGGACGGCGAATTCCATTCGGGCCTGGTCGCGAAAGTGATGCGCAACGGGGCTCAGATATTCAAGGGCAAAGTGGCGTCGCTTAAGCGGTTCAAGGACAACGTGAAGAGCGTTTCGCAGGGCTACGAGTGCGGAATATTGTTAGACCATTACGACGCGTTCGAGGAAGGCGACATAATAGAAGCCTTCAAGCTCATAGAGAAGAAGCACGAGACGATCTGACAACGGCGCGCGGCCGCCGACGGCGGTGACTCATGGTGGTTGGCGTTCTAACAGTTGACATGCGGCTCCCCGGAATTACGTCCCTCAAGGGAAAACGGCACATTCTCCGCAGCCTGAAGGACAACATCAGGAACAAGTTCAACGTGTCGGTTTCCGAGACAGCCTATCAGGATATGTGGCAGCGCTCGGAGTTCGGATTCGCGGGAGTGAGCGGCGACCGGCTCTTTATCGAAAAGGAAATGGGCCGAATCATTCAAATGATCGAAAGCCGTCATGAGATTGAAATTATCGCCCACAGCATAGAGTATTTTTGAAAGACAAGGCGGCGGCTAAAAATGATACCCAACCGAAAAAAAAGACTGGCGCAACTGATAGCCAGAAATATAAGCGAAGTGATGCTGCTGGAAATGAAGGACCCGAACATAGGTTTGGTGTCCATAACCGACGTGGAGGTGGCGGCAGATCTGGCGACCGCCAAGGTGTTCATATCGGTGTTGCTGAACGATCTTTCAGCGCGCGAGGAAACGGTCGGCCGGCTGAATCGCGCATCAGGTTTCATACGCTCCTCAATCTTCAAAAAAATGGACATCAAGCGGGTTCCGCATCTTAAGTTCATGCTCGACACGAGCATAGAGCGGGGCGTCCGCGTTTCCAGCCTGATCAACAAGGCGATCGAGGAAGACAGGACGATTATAAAGGAAGACTCAATATCCGAATCGGAGCCGGCAGCGGAGACCGATTCTGAGAATGAAGACTGAAAAGAAAAATGGCAAACTTAAACGAAGCCGCTGATTTCACAGCTCTGCGCGAATTAATCGCAAATCACAATTCCTTCATAATTTTCGGGCATATCAATCCGGACGGAGACAGCATCGGCGCGATGTGCGCCGCGGCGTTGATACTCGAAACGATGGGGAAGACCGATGTGCGGCTGTATTCGCGCGACGGGAAGCCGACTTTTTTGAGCTTTCTGCCGGGCGCGGACCGAATTCAGAACCGCCAGACCGCCGGAAAGCATTCCGCTGAAGTAGCGCTGCTGCTCGACTGCGGCGGCCCCAAACGCATCGGCGACGAGTTCCTGCATCTGCTCGAATCGGCGGGCACGGTCGCCGTCGTCGACCATCACGCGACGAACGGCGGATTCGGAAAACTCAATATCATAGACCCTGACGCTTCATCCACTTGCGAGATTCTCGCGCGATTCGTTTTAGATTCGAAAATAGAAGTGAGCGCTGAACTCGCCACTTGTCTCTATACCGGGATAATGTACGACACGGGCAGGTTCCTGCACTCGAACACGACATCTGCTGTGTTTCAGGCGTGCGCGGAGCTTGTGCGATTCGGCGCCGACCCGAGCGACATTGCGGCGAAGGTTTTCAAACAGCGATCACAGGCGCGGCTGCGCATGCTCGGCTACGCGCTCAACAATTTGCATACAGCGGAGAACAATGCTATCAGTTGGACAACGATCGAGCGAAAGGTTTTTGAAGATCTCAGCGCGATTGACGAAGACACGGAGGGAATCGTCGAGGAGATCGGAGCATACGCGGGCTGCGAAGCGCACGTAGTGTTCGGGCAGACGCCCGAGGGGCGCACGAGGGTGAGCATGAGATCAGCCGGCCGGGTGAATGTGGGCGATATCTGCGCTGAGTTCGGTGGCGGCGGGCACGATTATGCGGCCGGGTTCCGCTCGAAGGAGCCGATTGAG
>JBAYJY010000281.1:0-4156 GCA_041664945.1 bacterium
GACAAAGTGCGCGTCGGGCAGCCGGTTGAACTGACGGTTGACGCAATTCCCGGAATGACGTTTTCAGGCAGGATGACAGAGATCAATCCGTCCGCATCGATGGGAACGCGGACATATACGATAAAAGTTGATGTTGAAAATCGCGACAGGCTGATGAAGTCGGGCATGTTCGCGCGCGGCAGCGTGAGAGTTGAAACCAAGGCGAATGTGCTGAAGGTTCCGAAGGATGCGATTATAAAGCGAAACGGCGTGCAGGGCGTGTTTACAATCAAATGCGAAAAAGACGAAAAAGCGTCGGAAGCGAAAACGTGCGGCGTGACGTTCGCGCCGATTGAAATAGGGATAGTGAATACGCTGACGGTGCAGGCTGCGAAAGGGCTCGAAGAAGGCGAAGAGGTAGTGCTTGTTGGAGCCGCCGGGCTTAATACAGGCGACAAGGTGAGCGTTGAGAAGACATCAAAGTTGAAGCCTGAATAATCGTTGCAGAAATGAACCGGGCGGCGAGCCGCCAAAATACCGGAGGAATTTAACTCATGTGGATTACAGATAGCGCGATACGCAGGCCGATAACTATCATGATGTTCGTTCTCGGACTGATGATACTCGGTTTTCAGTCAATGCAGAAAATGCCGGTAGACCTGATGCCGAAAGTTGACATACCTTATGTTTCGATCATAACGGTATATCGCGGCGCGGGCCCGAACGAACTCGAAACGCTGATCTCAAAGAAAATCGAGGAAGAAGTCGCCTCGATCAATAAGGTAAAAAATGTAACCTCGACATCGCAGGAAGGCGTTTCCATTGTTGTAGTCGAGTTTCAGATAGGCGTGTCCCTCGACATAGCAGCTTCGGACATTCGCGACAAACTGGATACCGTGAAAGCGAATCTCCCAGATGACGCGGATGATCCGATTATTTACAAATTGGACCTTAACGCTCAGCCGATCATGTACATCGGAATGTCGGGCAAGCGCACTCCGGCGGAAATTAAAAAGTATGCTGACGACATAGTGAAAGACCGGCTCGGCAAGGTTGACGGAGTCGCTTCTGTTTCTGTAACCGGCGGCGACACGCGCGAGATTTTTGTGAGAGTGGATCAGGAACGCCTTAAAGCAAACAGCGTGAACATTCTTGAGATCACACAGGCGATCGCGCAGGCGAATCTGAACATCCCGGCCGGAAATATTAAACAGGGCAAGAAAGAATACACGGTCCGTGTCGTGGGTGAGTTCGTAGACCCTCAGGAACTTCAGGATATGAGGATAAAGCGGTCGAGTCCGATCCCCGGCGTTGTCGAGCTTAAAGACCTCGCGACGGTTATCGACACTTCAGCCGAGCGTCAGGATTTCACCCGGCTCGACGGCGAGAACAGCGTCGGCCTCGTTATTCAGAAACAAGCGGATGCCAATACCGTTTCGGTGGCTGACGGCGCAAATAAGGAAATCAAAAAACTTAAAAAAGAGCTTCCGCCTGACATCAATATTTCTGTCTCGCGCGACAACTCCCTGTTCATAAGGGACTCGTTGAATGATGTTACGAAGAACATTTATGAAGCCGCTATTCTCGCGACGCTCGTTGTGTTTCTGTTCCTTCACGTTTTCCGCGCGACATTTATCATCCTGCTCGCTATTCCCACTTCGATCCTGGCTACGTTCCTGCCGATTTATTTCTTCGGATTCAGCTTGAACTCTATCACGCTGATGGGACTCGCGCTCTGCGTCGGGATTCTGGTTGATGACTCGATCGTAGTTTTGGAAAACATATTCCGTCACCTTTCATTGGGGGAAAGTCCGAAGGAGGCCGCCTTAAAAGGCCGGATGGAGATCGGAGGAGCGGCGATAGCCATTACGATGACGGACGTTGTCGTCTACCTGCCGATTGCGTTCATGGGCGGCATAGTCGGAATGTTCTTCCGCCAGTTCGGCATCACTGTGGCGACCGCGACGTTGTTCTCGCTGTTCATGTCGTTCACGCTGACGCCGATGCTTGCTTCGAGATGGTTGAAATCCTCGGATGCGCACATAGTGGAAGCGGCGGAGAAAGCCGGAATGGGAGGCGGCGATGACGGCCCAGGCAAGCGCGGCTTATTTGCTGCGTTCTTCCGATGGTTCGACAAAGGTTATGCAAAATTAGACCATGGTTATCGCGGTTTATTGAAATGGTCACTTGGGCACAAATGGCTGGTTGTTATTTCCGGAAATCTGATTTTGCTGGCGAGTCTTGCGATCACACCGTTTATGAACTTCGAGTTCATGCCCGCGCAGGACCAAGGGCAGTTCGATGTTACAATTGAAATGCCGATAGGCACAAATGTCGACGAAACCAATCGCATTGCGACACTTGTTGAAACGCGAATCATGGACAAGAAGAAATATCCGGAAGTCGACAGCGTGTTCACGACAGTCGGTTCCGCGGGCGCGACGGTGATGGGAACGAGTTCAACCGGGCCGCAATATTCTTCAATTATGGTCCGATTAGAGGATAAGGCGTCTATTACGGATAAAATGAAGGCTTTTATTATGAAGACCTTCTTTAAAAAGACGTATTCGCTAAAGCGCACTAAATCCGTATGGGATATAATGGCCGAACTCGGCAAGGATGTCGCCGATATACCGGGTCCGCAGATAAGAATGGCTGCGGGCGGCATGGGCGGTTCGGGCAGGCCTCCGGTTCAGATTGAACTGACCGGCCTCGACACGGCAGAAATTGTCAGGACCGCCGAGCGCATTGAAAAAGTCGTGAAAAGCACGGAAGGCACGCGAGATGTGCAGATGTCGTGGAAAGTCGGAAAACCCGAGATTCAGGTTGTGGTTGACCGGGTCAAAGCCGCGCAGTTCGGCATTCCGCTTGCGCAGATCGCCATGACGCTTCGCAACAGCATCGAAGGCGACACTACGTCGAAATACCGAGAAAAGGGCGATGAATACGATATACGCATCCGGCTGAACGAATCCAGCAGGAAGTCCACCTCTGACGTAGAGAACATTATTATGGGCGGCGCTATGGGCAATAATATACTGCTCAAAGACGTGGCCAATGTCCGGCTGGCTGAAGGGCCAACGAAACTTGACCGCAAAAACAGGCAGCGGTTGGTGACGGTGGAAGCGCAGCTCGCGCCCGGCTATGCAATGGGGAATGTCAACAACACGCTTAAGACGAAAGTTGCCGAAATAATCAGAACGAAGCCGGAAGGCGTAAATGTTTTCTTCGGCGGCGAGGCGGAAGAAATGCGTGATTCATTTGTTAATATGATCTCTGCGCTGCTTCTCGCCGTCGCGCTTGTTTACATGCTCATGTGCGCGCTGTTCGAATCAATGCTGTATCCGTTCGTCATCATGTTCGCGCTTCCGCAGGCGCTTATCGGCGCCCTCTGGGCCTTGTTCCTTAGCGGCAAGAGCCTCAGCATGGTCTCGATGATCGGAATGATCATGCTCGTCGGACTCGTGACAAAGAACGCTATTCTGCTTGTCGACTACACGAACACGCTGCGCAAGCGCGGCAAGAAACGGGATGAGGCGCTGATCGAAGCGGGGCCTGTCCGTCTGCGGCCTATTCTTATGACGACGCTGACGATTATTCTGGGCAACCTGCCTATCGCCATGGGATTGGGCAAAGGCTCGGAATTCCGGTCGCCGATGTCGACAGTAGTTATCGGCGGACTGATCGTTTCCATGTTGTTGACGCTTGTCATCATTCCTTGCACGTACTCTATAGTCGACGATATTACGAAAAAGCTTTACCGCAAAAAGGGAGACGACACTTTCACGGCGGCGTCTGCGATGGGCCCGGCGGGAAAATAGGATCGCGGGGGCGAACTAAGATTCTGTCCGGATTGTGGTGCGACAGCCCTGTAGGGGCTGATTTCAAATCAGCCCCATCGAAGGAACGAAGATGTCTGATTCTTTAACCAATGGAAAGCCGGCAGACCTCGTCAAGGAGAGGCGTCGCCAGATATTCGAGGCGGCCGCCCGCGTGTTCACCGCGAAGGGATTTCATAGCGCGACAGTGAACGAGATTGCGCAGGAAGCCGGGTTGGGGAAGGGCACGATCTACGAATATGTTCGAAGCAAAAAAGAACTTCTGTTCCTGATTATTGAGGAAGGGCACGCGCTGCTTTTCGATCAGATAGATAAAATCGAGAAGATGGATATTCCGC
>JBAYJY010000282.1:0-4141 GCA_041664945.1 bacterium
ATGCTCGAACCGCATCAGCAACTGCTGCCTCTTTTCGATCGAAAGCCGCCGGAAAGTGACCGGCCTCAGCATCATGAACATAGGCGACATGTCGAGAACCCTGAACATTATGCGGGAGCCGATCCGCGACGGCGGATACTGCATTGAGAACAGTCTTCGCGCGTCGGCGATGCACTCCTCGCGGAAATCCATGTAGCCGGCCTCGAACGCGCCGCCCCGCGGGAACATCGCTTCGCCGAACGACGCGATTATGTCCTCCTCGACTTCGGGAATGTACCTGTCGCCCACCGCCGCCGGGAGCCACAGCGCCAGAGTCGCGAGAAAGAGCGGCCCGTCCGTGAAGAAACCGACAAGGTTCGCGAGATGCCCGTACGCTATAAAAAACGACATATAGAACACGGACGAGCAGAATTTCGAGAGCAGAAGAATCGGGACAAGGCGCGCGTTCCGGCGCAGATCGAGATAGGCCGAACGGCATATATAGGTGATCATAGCCATCATGGAGAGGCTGAGAACGAGCCAGAATTTGCCCTCCGGCGACGCGCCGGGCAGCGGGTAGAGCGGCAGCGCGGGGAAAAAGCGCGCCGAAAAAGCGTTGACCCCGCCCACAATCAGGCCGCCGCCGAAAAGGAAACACAACCCGGCGCCGGCGTACATCCACGCGCTGATAAACATCCACACCCTGAACCTGCGCTCCGCGCGGGTCAGCGCTCCGTTATCCATAAGCCGCCTCCGAAAACATTTTTTACGGGCCGCCAACAGCTATGCCAACAGGCCGGCCTTCTAAACCTGCATTAGGGTTTAACCACGTTATAAAACCTCAAATTGCCGCGTGTCACGCCTCGAAAATATCATTATTAAGAGACGGTGTCAATAAATTAAGAATATGAACTCACGGAATCATGGATTCTATGGTAAAATATTCTTTCAGGCTGTGAGATTTTTCGGAAGGAAAAGAGCAATGGAGAAGAAGGCGTCGGACAGAAGGCAGTATCCGCGAGTGACGGACAATCTGGAAGTGAGCGTGCGCCATTCCGGCGAGCACGACGCGTTGAGATATGCAAGCAGCATCGACATCGCGGGCGGCGGGTTCCGGCTGGCCAGCGACGTTCCGGTGAAGCCGAAAAGCTACTGCTGGCTCGAGTTCACGCTGCCCAATGATGAGGAACAGGAACTGATCGAATGCCTCGCCGAAGTGCGCTGGGTGCGCGACGGCGGAGATGAGGCTCCCGGCAAAATACTGTTCGGCGTCCAGTTCTTCGACATCGAGGAGGCCGACCGCAGGCGGCTCGTCCGCTATATTTTCTCAAGACACTACGGCGTCGAAATCGAGGAAGGCGTCGCTATCACCGCCAGAAATATTTTCAAAAAATACAAACGGGCTGAAGCGCTTCGCGACGTCTCTTTCGAAATTAACCGCGGAGAAATATTCGCGCTGATCGGGCCGGCCGGCTCGGGGAAAACAACGCTCGCCCGCATCCTTTCAACGCAGATCAAGCCGACATCAGGCTCCGTTGAAATTCTCGGCTTCGATGCGCTCAAACAACGCAAGGAAATCCGCTGCCTCACCGGCCACATGCCTCAGAAACCGGAGTTCCACGGCGACCTCACTCCGCTCGAACTTCTGCGCGCTCTCGGCCGCGCCTACAAAATCAACGAGCGCAAGCTCCCGGACGTCATCGACGAGGCGCTCGCCTTCACCGATCTGGCCGACTTCGCCGAATCAAAAATCGCAACGCTTGACGCCGCGAACCTTCAGCGGCTGTCTCTCGCAAGCGCGCTCATACACAGGCCGAAAATCCTGTTCCTCGACGCGCCGACCGCCGGCATGGACCTCAAGACCCGCAAAAGCTTCTGGGACTACTTCTATCATCTCAGCGACCTCGGCGTCACTGTCTTCATCACAACCCAGTTGCTCGAAGAAGCGGAACTCTGCCCGCGCGCGGCCTACATCCTCAACGGCAGGTTCGTGGTCGACGGCAATCCGGAAGACATCCGCAACCTGTCCGCAAACCGCGTCATTTTCACAATTCACGGCAAAAAACACGAACGGCTCGCCCACGACGTCGAGTCCGCCCTGCCCGGCCTCATTCGCGACCTCGGCGAGGACGCCGTCAATATCGACTCAATCGAGATCAAGCCCGGCACACTCGAAGAAGCTCTCAAAGACTGACCGCGACTTCGATAATGAATCAACTGAATATCGAATGAAATTCAAATACTTCATCATTCAAAATTCGGCGTTGGATATTCGATATTCTGGTTAACGTTAGCGCGATGTATCAAAGCGCAACAGCTCCGTTTTTCGCTTAAAATCTCCCTCTCGGCCAACTGCCTGATTTGTCGGATTTGACTTTTTTTATTCGTTTTTATGATTCAAAGGAACAGTTTTTGCTAAAATTTGATTATTAGATTGGATATTATGATATAAACGCATATATAGTTTAGCGCATTTGGCATTTACTCGAAAGAAGGCGCATAGTGGAAAAGATAAAAGTGACAACCGGCATGTACTGGGTTGAAATCCCGGAAGTGGATCTATACATAATGTGCGGCAGCCCCGCGGACAGCGTGAAACACCTGATGAAGCGAGGGCTGATCATCCCAAAGAAGAAGGACGGCGTCGATTTCGAGTCCGGTCCGAACGCGATTCTCCTTTCAGACGTATCGGTGCAGAACGGGAATTTTTCCAATCTCGCCGAATTCCCGGTTTTGCAGATGTTCTACCGGCAGGGAATGCTGCTGCCGAACCACCCGAACAACACCGGGCGGAAACCGATGCTGATCGGCATTGCGGAACAGGTGAAGGCGCAGAGCCACTACATTTACAGAGGCAACTACGGCTTGACGAGCGAGGAGGAGATCGTAAAAACCGGAATCTCCGGGGAAGACGCCCGCGAAATGATGCGCCTGAAACGGCGGTTCGCTTTCGACAAGATAATGGAGACCGAGGAGCTGCTCGACACGCGTATCGTGGACAAAGACGCGATCGAGATTCGAGACGGCGTTTTCATACACCGCAGAGGCTTCAACCTCTATGAGTTCCTGTATAAAGGCGAATCGGTGACGGTGGACCTCGGCCTCAGCGGCAACGAAGAATACGAATCCGCCTACCAGCTTGGATTCCACAAAATCAGGCGCGAGTATTTTTCGGTCATCCACACCGGAGAGGGCGACGGATGGGACGTCAACCGGCCGTGCATGGCGAGCATCGTGATGTTTCAGGGGAAAATATATCTGATCGACGCGGGGCCGAACATGCTTAACAGCCTGACGGCGCTCGGAATCAGCGTAAACGAGATCGAGGGCATTTTCCACACTCATGCGCACGACGACCACTTCGCCGGCCTGACAACGCTGGTGCGCGCCGACCATCTGATAAAATATTACGCCACTCCTCTGGTGCGCGCGTCGGTTGTCAAAAAGCTATCCGCTCTTATGTCGATGGACGAGGACCGATTCTCTAAATATTTCGACGTGCACGACCTCGAATTCGACAAATGGAACAATATCGAAGGCCTGGAAGTCAAGCCGGTTTTCTCGCCGCACCCGGTTGAAACAAGCGTCATGCTCTTTCGCGCGCTCGGCGAGAGCGGCTATAAAACTTACGCGCACTGGGCCGACACGGTGTCGCTCGACGTGCTCGACAAGATGGTGACCGACGACCCGGAGAAGAGCGGCGTCTCGCGCGAATTTTTCAACAAAATACGCGAAGAGTACCTGATTCCGGTGGACCTGAAAAAAATTGACATCGGCGGCGGGCTGATTCACGGGCGCGCCGAGGATTTCACGGAGGACGCCTCCGAAAAAATACTGCTCAGCCACACTGCGCTGTCCCTTTCGGACTCGCAGAAGGAGATCGGCTCAAACGCATCGTTCGGGATGCAGGACGTCCTGATCCCGGCGCAGCAGAACTACGTCCGCCAGCAGGCGCTCCTGAACCTGCTCACCTATTTCCCGGATGCGCCGCTATACGAACTTGAAATGCTCATCAACTGTCCGGAAATCACATTCAACGCCGGTTCCATCCTCATTAAAAAAGGCTCGGTGAACAAGCACATCTATCTGATACTCAGCGGCGTGCTCGAATTCATCGACTCCGGCAACAAAGTGCGCAACAGGCTGTCGGCCGGCATTTTGG
>JBAYJY010000283.1:0-4099 GCA_041664945.1 bacterium
AGCTCAATGACCGTTCCCTGCTGCATCTCAAGAATTTCCTTGAAAAGCTTTTTTGTGCGGCCAAGCTCGACGCTAACGGTCATATCGACGTCTGAAATCATTTTCATTTTCTTATCCACCACGGATCTACCTCCGAAAATAACTATAAAACTCGGCTAGGATAATCGCCCGCATGCCATAACTTACCATATTATTCAATATCATACAAGCGCCCATACTATTTGCTTAATTATTTCCCGTGATTGCATGTCAGGTTCAACCGGCGACAGTTCGAAACAGGTCAGAAATCCACCGTCAGTCCCTGCCGCCTCAGTGAGTCAGCGTAACTGTCTATGTTATCTTTCGTCAGCTTCTGGATTCCGGTGTCGATTATCCGGTTTTCAGGCACACTTTTCAAAACTGATTCTATTCCCCGCTGGCCGATTTCATATAAGTAACTCATGACGCGAGAACCCATTGTGTATGGCCTCTGAGCTATCGTCATGCTGATTTCGCCGTTTTTAACGCATTTGATAAGCGCCGCATCGGCGTCAACAGATACAATATGAATCTGGCCTGTTTTGCCGGCGTGGGCAACCGCCTCTGCGTTGACCTTCGCGCTCGTGCCCGACGTGCAGAATATGCCGCGCAGGTCCGGTATCTGCCTTACAGTCGCCTGCGCCTCCGCGATCATTTTCGCATGGTTCTCTTCGCCGCAAACAGTCTTCACAACCTGAATATTGTCATAGCGAGCCATTACTTCCCTGAACCCGGCCATTCGCGCTATGCAACTGTAAACATCCAGCGATGGAGTGTCAATTACAACCTTGCCCTCGAAATTCATAATCTTGGCGAGATGGTATCCGCACATCTGGCCCGCAACTTGGTTGTTCGTGCCTATGAAAAATGAGCGCCCTGAATCAGGCGCGTCTGTATCGAACGTCACAACCGGTATTCCTGCGTCGAGAATTTGCCTGATCGCGCCCCCCGCTTTAGAATAATTCAGCATCGCGACGGCGACCGCGCTCACATCCTTCTCTTTCGCGAGACGCTCCGCCATTCTCAATTGAAAAAATGTTATGTCGCGCTCTGCTGTCGCATTCTCAGGCGCAAAATAGTCCAGTTCACAATTAAAATCATTCAATGCAGATTTCGCGCCGGCTTCAACATCACGCCAGTAAGGGTCGAACGATCCGTTAAGAAGCGAAAGAATCGCCACTTTCATTTTCCATTTCTCCATTCCGCCGGCCTTTAGGCAAAACGCGTATCAAGATTTATTAACAGCTATTCAATATTAATATAACTGTTTGCCGTTTATTGTTCAATCCAACCGCTTTTATTCGACCGCATCAGCAGAATCATATTGAACCGGACCGTTCTCACTCCAAGACGTGAGAAGTTTTATAAGAGGAATAAGGGTCGAGACAAAATTCCGGTAACTGCCCGGTTCAACAGAACAATGCCGTGTCACCTCGAGCAACGCATCCATCTCCTTCACTTCATCCATCTCAGCCGTGCGGTTGATCTGCCGAAGGTTATGGAGCAAATCCCGGATATGCTTTCGCATTTCGTCGACCATTCCGAAAATCCTGTCGTTCAGGTCTCTCGCCGCCTCCTGCCCGGAATGAACGTTCAGGCTCTCCAACTCGTCCAACATATTAAATGAAAGAACCTGCAGCTCTTCGTTCGCCTGTTTGATGCGTTCCTGATGGTTCATGCGCCGCCGCCCCTCCAGATACTGAAAAGAAGCAAACCGCCGATCACAATAAACGACACGCCGGCGCCGATCTTCAGATAATGCGCGGGAATATACTTCTCCAGAACTTGGCCCAACATCACCGCGAGAAAACTCGAAAGCGTCAGAGCAAGCGCAGACGCCGCAAACACTATCCACGGACTCTTCGCCTGCGAACTGAACGTCAATGTTGCGAGTTGAGTCTTATCGCCCAACTCCGCGAGAAATATCGTTCCGAATGTTAAAAAGAATATTTTCCAATCCATTGCCGCCTCCTTGGTTTTTCGCCTCATTATATATAGCGTAACTTCTTCCTACGATCAAATTAGAAATCAATCAAATATCCGCTATAATGTTTTTACTTTTTGAAAGCAGGCATGTTAATGGCGGACATCGCGGGAGAAAAACGCTACAGGGCGTTCAGTGAATATCTGAAAGAAAAATACGGCTGCAAGGTTTATAAAGTGTCTCTCGACGCTGGGTTCACCTGCCCCAACCGCGACGGACGGCTCGGAACCGGTGGCTGCATCTATTGCAACAATCAGGGCTTCAGCCCAAACACGCGAGAACCCCGTGTTTCCATAAGCGAACAGCTCGAAAAAGGCGCCGCTTATATGCGAAGCCGATACAAAGCCGAAAAATTTATTTCTTATTTTCAGGCATACACTAACACTTACGCGCCGGTGGAAACGCTCGAGCCGCTTTACCGCGAGGCGCTCGCTCACAAGGATGTTGTCGGCCTTTCGGTAGGCACGCGGCCCGACTGCATCGAAGACCCGGTTATCGATCTGCTCGCAGATATCGGCAGGGACAGAGAGGTATGGATTGAACTCGGCCTGCAATCCGCTCATGATTCGACGCTCGAAGCGATTAACAGGCAACACGACGTCGCGACTTTCGTAGATACCGTCCGCAGAATAAAAAAGCGGCCCAATCTCAAAATATGCGCGCACATTATTCTCGGGCTGCCTGGAGAATCTCAGGATATGATGCTCGATTCCGCCGACCTGCTCTCTGAACTCGGCGTTCACGGCATTAAAATTCACCTTCTACATATCCTTAAAGACACTCCTCTTGAAGAAGCGCACCGGCGCGGCGAAGTGAAAATATTCGATTTCAACGCATATGTGGGCATTGTATGCGACTACCTCGAACGCCTTGATTCCTCGATCATAATCCAAAGGCTCACCGCCGACGGACCGGCAGATCTGCTCATCGCCCCCCTATGGGCGCTCGAAAAAAAACGCACAATCGACAGAATAGAAAAAGAGCTTCTGAAAAAAGACACTCGCCAGGGATCAAAACGCCGCCCGGCCGCTCAAATCGTTTAACACACATTCATCATATCAAAAAGCTATTTTGTGGATAAGCGCGTCCTGACGGCATTTTTCAGTCTCTATTATCTACTATCTCGCAGAATTTAGTATAATGAATGTTGGTTTCATGAAATGCCGTGATTTTAGATAAGGAGTCTCTTCAAAATGGTCCAATATGACTGGAACGAGAAATTATGCCGGGAATATGCAAACGGATTAAGGCCCATGGCGCGTTTCGACCACGGCATGATGGCGCAATTGATAAAATCCGAAACAAAACTCCTTCCCGGCAATCCAGCCGTTCTCGACATTGCAACCGGACCTGCTTATCTCCTCATTGAACTCGGCAAACGGTTCCCTTCAGCATCGCTTACCGGACAGGACCAAGCGGAATCCATGATCACGATTGCAAAAGAGGAAGCCGTCCGCGCCGGCCTGCCTATAAATACGATCCTGAGTTCAGCGGACAGAATTTCGGCCGGGAACGCGTCTTTCGACATAGTCACTTGCAAGCAGCTTTTTCACGAAGCAGAAAACCCTAAAGGCGTTCTGGCCGAAGCTTATCGCGTTTTGAAGCCGGGAGGAAAATTCTTTCTAATTGACTTTGACTCGGAAAGCTCGACATACCTTGCTCTTGCGATGAGAACGATGCTGCGCGTCATAACCGGCAAAGAAATCGCTAATGGATTCTGGAGTTCTTATTCGTCCGGATTACCGGGATCAAAAGTAAGACAGATGGTTTCCGACGCTGGATTTTCGCAAGTCATTAAGAAACGCATCGGTGTAAACTATTTCATTTCGGCGTCGCGATGAATGCAAAAAGCGATCGGAAATATTTTATCCGTGATTATTGTCGTATTTGGCTTTTAGAATGGGGCGACAAAAATAATAATACTCGATTAAATAGATACAATTCATTAAAATATAATGCTGTGGATATATAAATATGCGATTTGAAACACAGGAGCGCGCCATTTAGATGGCCATAAAACAGGAGATAAAGTCTAAGTCATAAATAGGAAATATCGGCGCCGGACAGACTAAACATAATATATGCTCCTGAACTCTC
>JBAYJY010000284.1:0-4071 GCA_041664945.1 bacterium
AAAAAAACAAAAGAGAAATTATCAACGCAATCAGCAACATTAAGACAATCGGAAACAGCCATAGCGCATCCACGTTATTCGAAAATACAATGCTGATACAAGATAACGAAAAGGTTATCAACCCCAAAACAGTTGACCAAGCAAACCGATTCCTAAGCTTCCCAGAACTCATATGAAGAAGATAAACTTCCTCAACTTGCGCTATAACAGGCTCCAACTCTTTTTTTGTTGATTCGAGAGCTTTAAGTGCATGTTCTTTATCGTGAATGCTTATTATATCATCATCTAAATTACCAATGAAATCGATAAAATAATCTAATGGAACAATTATATTGTTTGAGATTTTAGGGTCACTGGAAACAGACTTATAATCTATTAAGTTCGTTAAGGAGTTATCAAATTCTTTCAAAATAAAATGTCCAAGTTTGATTATGTCTGATACCGATTTGGCTTTATCTTTTATTATTGTTGACAGAACAAAAGTATTTTTCCAACTTAATACCTCATTCGGCGAGTTATAAGCGTGTTCCATCCTATTTATCCCATATCTAAGTTCGCCAAATACACTCATTCTTTCAATCGTATTTTTAATCATATTCGATATTCTATTATCAATTTTTTGTTCTCTAAAAGTGAAAATAACTGCGACAAAAGCCACAAGCGCAACGCAGGATTGAGCCGCTGTGCTGTAAAACCAATATAGCATGTTCGAAACACACTCTACAGATTGACAATGAAGAAGACATTTAATTATTTCCACTCAATTAACCGCAATTTCTCTTTTTATTCAATGCAAACTATTATTTGTTAACATCTGATAGCGTTATCAACTCTGACCAAATACTGAAACCATGAAACTGACATCCATTTTACCTTATTTATGCGAATTTCGGATAGTTCAGTCGAAAAAATGTCGTCAGGTCGCAACCGGAAAGATCAGAGATTGTTGTTTTTGTAGACGCCGGGACTTTAGCCCGTCGACAGGCAACGGGCTGAAGCCCGTTGGCTACAAAGGATTGAACAATAAAATTGCTGATTTATAGCTCACAACATGGTTGTGTGTGGCGCAGAAAATATCAATGCGAGAATGAAATAATTAATTTGGACTGCGACATCACGATGTCGTTTTATAGCCGGCAACATGATGCCGGCATACCAAAGCGGTGTCGAGACCACCGCACTCCATAGCGCTTCGCGCGAAAATTAGAATGAATTTTCAATCAAATTAACAGAGGCAGTCCGACCGGGGTTCTCGAATCGAGGAGCAAATGGCTGAGATAGGCGGCGAGGGCGGCTTTCAGTATCGCTTTCTGCTCTTCGTCGAGGTCTTCGTTTGCGTCGACTCTCGCGAAGGCGTAAGCTGCGGCTCCGAGCGTTGTAAAACTATGAAAAAAGCTTCTGTGTTTCCTATGCAGAGGCGGTTCGAGGATATCAGGCAGCGCGCCGGCGATTCCGCAGAGCATGAAAACGGCGCCGAGCGCTTCGGGGTCCACCGGTTTATCGGAAATATTCCTGTCTATCGCGTAATAAGTCGCTCCGGCAACAGCGCCGATCAGAGTGTGCAGTTTTGTCATTGGCATCGGTTGTTTCTCCGATAAAAACGCATAGTTTTTATAGAAGTTCGGCGATTTAAAGCTAATTAAACTTCAACTCTTGCGCCCATGATGAGGCGGTATTTGCCTTTGTGGGTATAGTAAACGATATACACGGAACCGTCGTCGAGCAGGAGGCCGCGCGCGTGTCCGCAATCCTCGGATTCCGAGCTGTCGTCGATAAAAACGACTGACGATTCGGGCCAAGTGCGGCCGCCGTCCTCGCTGATCCTGTATTTCACGCCATAAGGCTCTTTCAGGGGCGAGTAAGTCATCATGAGGCGACCGTCCGCCAAAACAATCAGAGAATGTTGAGAGCCGACAAATCCGAGCGACTTTACGCCGGTCCAGTTTTCGCCGCCGTCTTCAGACTCGCAAAAATAGAAGATAGGTTCCGCGTCGTTCGAATGCAGCATGCAGACCATACGCCCGTCAGGAAGGCGGCGTACGGCAGGATGGTGCAGGCGTGGAATATCGGAGCCGTCTATCTCCAGGTGGATAGCGCCGTGACGGCGCCAAGTCAGTCCGAGATCGTCCGTGCGCATGATAATAGTTTCCCAGGGCCTGTCCTGCAGCCGCATGCAGTTGGAGTCATAATCGACCGGGCAGAGAATAGTGTTTTCATTCAGCGCGATTGATTCATCATAGCAGGAGACAGCCGGGTAGTGGTGGCTCGTGATCCTGCGCGGTTTACCGAAACGCAACTTTTCGCCTGAAGCGTCGATAACCATGCCGTAGCCGCCGCGGAGCAGCATCACCCAGTCGTAGAACGGCATGACCGGCACTTCCGGTTCGCCCATCCAGTTGAAAACGATGTATCGATTGTCAGTGAGAAACGCCTTGCTTTCAGTAAGCTTGACTGCGGAAGGCGCTGAACCGCTGTCTTTGAAACGGGGAACGATTCGTTTAGTCTTCAGATCCGGCTGGTCAGGGGAGGGGGCGGCCATTATTCCGAGCGAGCTTTTCAGGTCGAATTTCACCGCCGGGTTCCGAAACGGCGCGTCGTGGTAAAGGAGGAGCGATTTGTCCGGAGCGAGCCTTGTAATCGAGGGCGACGAGAGATAGCGGTCCTTATTCTCGTAAAGAGCCTTGATTTCAATGTTATTTTTAATGTTCGACAACCGTTTTCGCCTCCAGAATAACAAGCGCGGTAATAATAACACCCGCCGCGCGCGACTGTCAAATGCGGCGGTTCGGCGGCTGCCGTTTTAAGCGTTAATTCCAATTTCGTACCGCGTTTTGGGAGTATATTTTTTTTCAACCCGCTTGATTGTTTGGGGTCAGTTATGGGATAATCGGGATGTCTTTAAACCGGCGCTGTGACGCAGGAAAGGTGAAATGCATGAAAACGTCTAAAAATGAACTCAAAAAGCTCTCCTTCGGGGGAGCTTTTTTTTTGTCCGAAGCCAGGGGGGATATTAAGATATGCCTGAAAAATCAGTAGAAATTATGGACGCGGACGGGATTCACAGGGCGCTAACGCGCATCGCGCACGAAATTCTTGAGAAAAACAAGGGCGCCGAAAACCTTGCGCTACTCGGACTTCAGACGCGCGGAGTTCCGATCGCCAAGCGGCTTGCAGCGATCATCAAGGAGATCGAAGGCGTGGATGTGCCGGTTGGCGTTCTGGACATCACGCTCTACCGGGACGACCTGTCGCATCTGTCGCATCAACCGCAGGTGCGCGCCACGGAAGTGCCGTTCAACATCGAGAACAGTCGCATCGTCATAACAGACGAGGTTATTTACACAGGCCGGACGATCCGCGCCGCTCTCGACGCCATCATGGACATGGGGCGCCCGCAGTTCATCCAGCTCGCGGCGCTCATAGACCGCGGCCACCGAGAGTTGCCGATACGCGCCGACTACGTCGGCAAGAACATTCCCACATCTCGCACGGAGTGGGTGCACGTCAAGCTGATGGAAGTTGACGGCGTTGAAGGAGTCGATCTGGGACAGGAAACCGGCCATTCGACTGAAAGGTAAGAAGTAAATCTTAACATAAATGAATAATTCAATTCGAAAACGATAAGGAAGAAAGGGGCGATATCCTTTATATGGATCGTAATCTGATAAGAATCAGGACGCTCGATAAGGAAGACATTTCGAGGATACTCGAACAATCGAAGGTGTTTCGGGAGATATTGGACAGGCCGATCAAAAAAGTGCCTGCGCTTCGCGGCAAGATTGTCGTGAACCTGTTTTTCGAGCCGAGCACGAGGACGCGGACATCGTTCGAGCTTGCGGCTAAGATGCTGAGCGCGGACGTCATCAACATAGCTGCGAGCACGAGCAGCGCGGTAAAGGGCGAGTCGATCAAGGACACGGCTCTGACGATGAAGTCGCTCGGCGCTGATTTCATAGTAGTGCGCCACTCGCACGCCGGAGCGCCGGATCTGATAGCGAAACAGGGCAAGTTCTCCGTCATCAACGGCGGCGACGGATTCGGCGAGCACCCGACGCAGGCGCTGCTCGATCT
>JBAYJY010000285.1:0-3994 GCA_041664945.1 bacterium
ATCTTTTTCTTCTTGTACTTCTTTTCTCATTTGATCAGAGTATTTTTTTATTTCCATGAGATTCTTTCGAACTCTGGTTCCGGCGGCGTTGTTGCCCTTCATAAACTTGCCGTAATCATCTTCGCCGGCCGCAACCAAGCCTTTAAGCCCTTCCCAACTCGTCGCCATATATACCTCCAGATAATAACAGACGATAAAGTGTACCATGAGAAAATGTATCAGTCAATTAAGGAAAAAAAACGATCCGGCCGTTATATTTTGAATCCGGCCGCTCGTTTTCGGCGCCAAAGATGTTTGCAAATCGATTTCTAACCATTGACAAATACTATAATTTTAAGAATGAAAACATGATATATGTCACATTTATTTTAATGTCGTTCCATTCGTTATACGGCAACAATAATCAAACCCGAAGCAATAATCATAGGGGCAGTACGATCTCATTCGCCGCTTCCGATTTCTAACCGGCTGATTCGGATATGCATTCTGCCATAGTGATGAAGGCTCTAACAAATAATCAATAAGCAGATATTTATATCTACAATATTGATAAATATGTTATTTTGTAATTTCAGGGATTCCATTCTTGTCAATATATTGTACGAGAGCTTTCGTGCTGAGCTTGAAATCCGCTTCTATGTTCTGCTTGAGAAGGTTGATGACGAGTCCCTCGAAAACCGGGCCGACGACCGGAACCTTGAACTCGAAATGTCCGCGCAGAATCCGCTTAGTCCGCCCTTTTTCTTCTATGAACTCCAATTCGTGGTGAGCGTCTATGACATTTTTGAAAAAGCTCGGAAGTATCTTGGTGGAATAAATTCGTTTCCTGCGGTCCCAGATCGAGTCCTCGATGAACGTAAGCATGTTCGGCTTGACGACCTTCTGAACGATGGGCGGCAACTGGCCTTGAACGTCCCATTTGATTTTAATGTATTTCTTGTCCGGCGTATCCCGCTCCTCGATCGGAACATTCGTCGAGACGTTCGGCAAATCCGCCAGATTGTAAATGTTCGGCGTCTCCATAAGAACCTGACAAACGACGTCCACCGGGTAATCGTAGTAATTAACAACGTTGTACTTCTGCATGTCGCCTCCAGAACGTAGTTTGCGCGACGCGTGGGTTTTCCGCGCTATGTTTCGCATATTTTAGGATGGAGGAGGTAACGCTGCAATAGGTTTTCTCAGACTGCGCGGCCGCCGGAGCGAAGCGAAGCCAGAAGCGACATGAAGGCGGCGGCGCCCGCCGCTAAAACCGCAAGCGCGGCCAGAGCCGCCGCCGCGCGAAGCTTCGCGCCGCCGGACAGCCAGACATGGGAAAACCAGAAATCCGGCGCATTCTCGATCGTTTTGCTATTCAGCAAGTCTTCATAGCTGCCGCCCGGCGCGGCGAGATATTTCCCGGCGTTGCGAACAGAGTATGACAAATGCTCCGCGGCCGAGCCGAACTGGGCGCGCATCGGCAGAAAACGAGGCGTTCCAGGACTGAACAGGCGTCCTTCCCTGTACATATCGTCGATCTGATGCTGAACTGTCATGTTTTCATAGTGAGGTATGAATTTCGTGAAGGTAGCGGCGAATTGCACGGTTAGACTCGCGGCGGCGAGAACCGCCACCGCCGCTATTAGCGCGGGGCGTCCTTTAGCGGATGCGATGAACCAGCCCGCCGCGGCCATGCAAATAGGAATCACAGACAGGAGAAATCGCGGCCCCCATGAATGGCCGCCGCCCCAGTTGTGCCATGTCGCATAAAAGATGACGCTCAATATGAACACGCCCTTCGCGCAGGCCGCTTCCGCAAACATTCCGCGCCGCCATCCTATCCACATCCCGAGCGGCGCAAGCAGCAGCAGCGGAGTATACACGAATACGCTTTTATCTGATGAGAAAAGCAGTCCGTAAAGCCCGGCGATGAAAGGCGCGGAGAACCCGCCAGGCTCGGCGCTGTAGCCGGCTTCGATAAATGAACCGAAGCGCAAGTAGTTGAAAAGCCCGTGAATGAGCAGGCCTGTCGCGGTTCCCGCCGCAACGGCGAAGAAGCATTTGAATTTGTCGCGCCCGTAAAGCGCGTACAGGGCAAAGGGCGCCGCGGCAATCACCGCCGGAAGCCTCGCGAGAGGCAGAAGCGCTGCTGCCGCCGCCGCGATCCATAAAGCGACCGCCGACGCGTCTTTTCGTTTATACAACACAAGCCACGCGAAACAGGCCGTCGTCATCAACCCCGCCAGCGGTTCGCTGAACGTCATTTTCGCGTATGGCAGCGCCATGGTCGCGGCCCCGAACAGGACGGCCGTGAGCGCAGCCGTCCGGCGGGAAAGCCCGAAGCCGATACAAAGAAAAAACAGCGCCGCGACAGTAAGCGCCGTCACAAACGAGTTGTAAAAACCGGTCATGAAAAAAACCGTGAAATCAGAAGGAGCGCCGGCCGGCGCGAGACGCTGCAGTTGCATGCCGACCGCCGCAAAAGGAATCAGAAGCGCTGAAGGAAGCGGCGAATACTTGGCATAATAGCGTCCGTTTTTGCTTTTGAGCGCGAGCGGGGTTATTACGTTTGTAAGCGATTCGCCGAGCCCTGGCTCTAACGCGAACCCGCGCCCTTTCACCGCCGATTCGGCCGTCTTTACCATCACGATTCCATCTGCGGAATAGCTTTGCCCGCTTGCGTTTAGAAAGTAAATGCAAAGAAATAGAAAGAAAAGCGAAACAGCGGTTCTTCCGTTTTGCTTTTCGGTCAATCTGTCCGCTGCTTTATTCATAAATCATAATTTCCGGGCGAATCTTTTTCGTTCCGGCTTTCGTTTCTCTCTACGACAGTTTTTCAAGCGCCTCGCCATCCTCCCCGGCGCGTTGATTATAAAGCGCCCGACGGCTTATGCGCAATCAGACGTCTCCCGGAATTAGTGAATATGCCGCCGCGTTCCTCTGGACTCCGTTTAGGTTGTAATAATTTCTCCGGACGCTCTCAAATTTCGCGCCGAGCTTTTCAGCGACGCGATGGCTCCGGCTGTTATCGGTCGCAATGATTATCTCCACTCGCTTCAACCCGAGTTCCTCGAATGCGAAACGGGCGCAGAGCCGCGCCGCGGCCACGGCGATACCGCGACCGGACCGGCTGGTTCTCACCCAGTAGCCGATTTCGCCGCGTTTGTGGGCCGGCGCGATATTCACAACTCCGGTTCCTCCGATATATGCGCCTGTGTCCGCGTCCTCTATCGCCAAGTCGTAATTGATTCCCTTTTTCCATTCGTCATCGCGGCCGGCGAGCCATGTCCGCGTGTCTTCTATCGAGTAGTTCTCGTGGCACCACGGTATCCACGGCCTAAGTTCCTTCTTCGACTCGGCCACCGCCTCAAAGATATCTTCCGCGTCGTCCGGACGGTTAGGCCTAAGCCTGATCACGCCGTCGGAAATTTCATTTTTCATTTCGAACTCCACGCATAATTCCAGTTAATATTGTGGCTTGCTATTATACAAAAAAACCGCTGCTTGTGAAACTGTCCGCGAAACTGTTAACGCGCGGTTATTCACAGGAACATGTATATTTGATAGAATGATGCGTTGAACGGCAGAATCATTCGTGATTCAGAACTGAATAATCCCGAATCCGCCGTTTTATCTACTAATCCGGGATTACCCGGATTGGATCGTATAAAACCGCGTTGCGGTTGGAGCCTATGGCTATATATCTTGTTTTGCCGGCGTACAACGAGGAGAAATGTCTTGGCGAGCTGCTGGACAAGGCAGCGTCGCGCGCTTCGGACTTCGATGCGCCGCTGAAGTTGATTGTCGTGGACGACGGCAGCTCGGACGCGACCGCCGCTGTTGCCGAACGTCATCCGCTGGCGGCCGGCGGGCGCCTTGAAGTCGTCCGCCACGGCGTTAACCGCGGCCTCGCCGCGGCAGTGCGCACCGGCATAGACGCTTTTCTCGCCCGCTCGTCTGACCCCGCCGACATAATGGTCACGATGGACGCGGACAACACGCACGACCCCTCGTA
>JBAYJY010000286.1:0-3930 GCA_041664945.1 bacterium
GAATATCGAACAAGGAACAGAAGAATGACGAAGGAATGCAAAGAATTTGATCTTGAGGAGCGGCTGATAGATTTTTCCGTTAGCGTAATTCGAACGGTGGAATCATTGCCGAAATCAAGAGTTGGAAATCATATAGCAGGACAGCTTATTCGCAGCGGCACATCTCCGGCGCCGAACTATGGAGAAGCGCAAAGCGCTGAATCACGTTCAGACTTTATACACAAAATGAAAATATGCCTCAAAGAGTTACGGGAAACACGAATATGGTTTCTCATGATAATAAGAGCGAATCTTCTCAAGGCCGCGTTAATCGAACCCTTGTTGAATGAAAACGATCAACTTATTTCGATATTTGTCGCAAGCATAAAAACAGCCCGGCAGAATCAGGGGAGGACTTCATAATTCGATATTCCTTGTTCGATATTCGATATTCTATTTTATAAATTGAAGGGCAGCTTAAGCGGCCGCTTTTGAGGAAAACACAATGAAGGTAATGTTGACGAATGACGACGGATACAGCGCAGAGGGAATCTGGGCGCTTGCGAGGGAAATGGCGGCGGCGGGCTGGGAAGTGACGATCGTCGCGCCGGAAGGGCAGCAGTCGGCGGCCAGCCACGCGGTGACGCTGCACAAGCCGCTGCGGCTCAAGCGCGCTTCGCGGCTCGATGAAAAAAACATCACGGTTTTTTATACGAACGGAACGCCGTCCGACAGCGCGATGCTGGGGCTGCTCGAAGCGGCGCCCGATTCGGACATAATGATCTCAGGGATCAACGGAGGCCCGAACCTCGGCGAGGACGTTCTCTATTCGGGAACGGTGGCGGCGGCGATGGAAGGCGCGCTGCTCGGGTTCAGGGCGATATCCGTTTCGCTTTCGGATTACGACCAGGAGGACTACCGGCTGGCAGCGCGGTTCGCCGCCGGGCTGGCGGAGCAGCTTGTCGCGTCGCCGCTTCCGAAAAAGACGGTGCTGAATGTCAACGTTCCGCCGGGGCCGGTCGAGATCTACAAAGGCTTTAGCGTCGTTCAGCTCGGGACGCGTAAGTATAAGGACGTTCTTCAGAAGCGCACGGACCCGCGGGGCGGCGTCTATTACTGGATAACAGGTCAGCTCGTGCGCGACGACACGGACGGCGACACGGACAACTCGGTCACCGGCCGCGGGCTGGTCTCGGTCACTCCGATCATTCTCGATTTCACCGACCACGCAATGATACCGCAGTGCGGCTTTACAGATCCGATCTCAAAACCGTAGGCTGAAGGGCGGTCTTCGCAAATGGATTACCAGGAAGAAAGCCGTGAATACATCGCGTCGAAACTCGGCCCGGACTATTATCTGAAAGACCCGCCGCTGCTGATCGAATACGACACCGCCCGCGCCCAGCGCAAGGCGAAAAACGAAGGCCTTTTCCGCAGGCTGAACAAGCTGTACGAGCCGGTTCCGGAGGTCACCTGCGGGCAGTGCGGAAACGTTTGCTGTTCGGCAAGTCCTGATTTCTATATGCTCGAATATCTGAACGCGTGGCGTTTCATAAGGTACGAGTTGAAGGACGAAGCGCTGGAGGCGGAGATAGTCGCGCGCTCGGTCCGCTGGGCGTTCCAGACGTTTTTCAGGGAGGATGTCCGCTGTCCGTTCCTGTTCGACGGGAAATGCGTGATATACGGGGCGCGGCCGTTCAACTGCCGGGTGTGGGCGCTGGAAGACGACGCATATTACGAAAAGAAGGCGGCGCGGGCGGCGGCTAACGCGCTGAAGCAGGAAGAGTTTTTCGAGCGCAACGGATTGAGGCCGCTGAAGCCGCTGGCTGAGTTCATACTGCCGAAATGCCGCGAGATAGTTGTTCACGGAGACGGCGCGCTGACTGAAAAATTCATAGCCGACATAGACAACGAAGTCGCGCTTCTGCACCGCGCCTTGTTGAGGCCTGAACAGTTTCGCGCGATGAATTTCCTCGTTCATTTCCCCGGCCATATCATCATGAAACAGACGGACCCGCTGAAATACGACGAGACGAAAGTCGCCGTCGCCAAAGAGTTTCAGGATGAGGGAACGGAAAATTATCTGAACGCGATAATCAGCTTCTTTGAAGGAAAGTTGCCGTAAAGAGAGTTGAAGTCTACAATATCCATAATGACAGTTTTATATACATGAAAGGGAATAGGCTAAGTGGCTAAGGCGAAGAAGTGGCCGGGATATTTGAATCTTACTGATGCCGGACATGGTACGCAAACGAATTCCCGTTTTATTTTGCGAATGAGCGCGCCTGTCGCTTTTGGAATACTGAGCAGTTTCGTTTTTGCCTATATTTGTTATAAGAACCAATCAATTCCTTTTAATGTAGCATACAAAAGCCTTTTTTCATGGATGATTATAGCGTCACTGGTGTTTCTCGCGCGTTTTGTAATATATATGGGTCTTATTTATAGCGTTGTCCATTTTTGCCTTTCGCGTTTTAAAAAGCATTTCGAAACCTTAAATAATATCAACGCATTTCGGAAAATACGCCGTATTCAATTCATGAATCACGCTCCTGTTTTATTGTTAGTATTTTTTATTATTGTTTTTTTTCGGCAAGATTTGTTATACGCATTGAGAACTGAACATTCGGATAATTTAAGTTTTGATTTAATGATAAACAATTCATTGATTCTAAATATATTATCTGCATGGGCGCTATGGCGGTTTTGGGTAATCTTGAACAATAAAATGTTTTTTCAGCTGACTCGGACTGAGAATCCTGTTTACTCCGAAACGTGGGACATGCCCAAAATGCTTTCATGGCGCGTTTATAGTTTAAAAGTAAATCTGATAGCGTATATGATTATTTTCGTTTATTCTTGGACGGATTTTCGCGGGACTTTTACGTTATTTATGTATATGATGGTATTATTATCTCAATGGGGAATTATTAAAAAAGCGAAAAAGACACAAACGCAAATCCGCGGTTTGACTAACGACATGCTGAAAGAAAAATATTGGGATAGAAGAATGTTGCTCTATGCTTATGACATTTTTCGTAAAAACATGGACCTGCCGCAGTATTCTGTAGTTTGCGAGGAGTTAAAAAATCGCAAAATTGCCGATGATGTGGAAATGGCAGAAGGTCGTTCTCTATTCTCGTTTCCTCCACATTTTGAAATTATTGCGCTGATTTTCGCTAGAGTTTCAATTTTAGCGAACAACTTCATTTATATTGAACCGCTGCCTTTTTCTTCAGAAGCGGGGGTTATCGTTAAAGATGAAATTATATCTATCACCATTCAACGTAAACGCAGAGTATTTTATTTTACGATCGAGGACATGATAGAGATTAAATATCTGCGAAACACGATTAACGACACAATCCGTTTTTATCCTTCATATTTGCCCGGTTGGCTGGAGATGTTCGAAAAGCTCGGGTATAAGTTTGAGGACAAACGAATAGCAGAATGAAGCAACTAGTTTGGGTGAAACACTTCTGTAGAAATAATTTAGAAGGGTGCCACCCACAACCATGTTGTGGGTGTTGAAGAAACTGCAAACCTTAAGTTATTGAAATTGATTCACGCCAAGAACCACATAAAGATAGTATAAGAATATAACTGGTTGTTTTCCGTTGAGTCAGGGCATCTATATACCACACCCACAACATGGTTGTGGGTGGCACCCTTCTTTACAAGTGGGAACATAAAAGTTGTGAATTACTTAGCGAAAAAAGAACTCAGAATACAGAATACAGCAAAATAACAGACGCAGAGATTGAAGTGTTTTTCGTATGCTTGGTAGGAACGTATCCTTTAATCTCTGAAATATGATAACTTATGGGCGCCATGCACACCTATGAAAAAGGCCGCGTCAACTACAGCGTAAATATTTTCTGGTCTTTTGCATTTACGGCCTTAGACCAGTCTGGCCGAGACACCTATTTGTCCTCACTCGGGACATGATAA
>JBAYJY010000287.1:0-3911 GCA_041664945.1 bacterium
AACTGGATCGAAATGACGAAGGTGTGTTTATGTCCATATACTTATGACCGCCTTAGTAACTCTTCCGCGTTTCGCATTTTCGCGCGAAGCGCTATGGATTGCGGCGGTCTCGACGCCGCTTTGTTATGTTGCGGATTAGTGAATACTTCTTTACGATAATTGTATCATCAATTTTCTTTTGAATTTTCAGACCTGCCCTCGATCCCTAATGCGACTCTTTATCATCGTCAGTTCCCAATTCCCGGCCTGACCCCTTCCTTCCGTCCTTCTTGATAATATGTAATACTTGCGATACAAACAAAATAAATAATATATTAATCAGTAGTAATGAAAATATATTCAACATCATATTATTTTTCTCAATAATAATAGCAACTATTTCTTTGTATTCTTTTTTGCACGTATTGTAATAATTCATATGAAATACAAATGATTTGGGAAAACCATATGTTTTTATTATTTCATTATCATGCACCGATGTTTTGTTTTTGTTAATACATATTCCATCTGTAGATGAAATAAGAGTAGTTTTTATTGGAATAAATCTTGTAAATATAATAATGAATAATAATATTAAATAAATATACCTTTTATTATTCCCCATTTAATATCTCCAATATTTCTTTTTACATTAATTATATGCGACTCTTCCTTTTGCACGCAATTCGGCGCAATATGGGAGCCTCCATACTTAACTGCCACCTTCCCCCAGCTGCTGTCCCGGCTTTTGCCGATTCAATATATCATTCTCTCTCTCCACCCACAACAGGTTGTGGGTGGCACCCGAAAGGAAGCGTTTAACTTCACCCGAAATGGCTATTATTGCTGTTTCTGAACATGGCATCTTGTTACTATTCTGCAACTTTCAGATTTGGATGTCAATTTTTGACTCGCGGCATGCCGTCTCAGGAGATTCTCAGGCAGTCCAATTCGCTTATTAGCTTGGGATTGCTTCGTCGCTCCGCTCCTCGCAAAGACGCGGTTTTGTGGAAACAAATAACAAAAGAACGTCATTGCGAGTCTGCGAAGCAGACGCGGCAATCCCGAACTCGAAGCTAAAACATGACTTGTCAAATTATCGACCTTCAAAAGCCTATCATTATCAGAAAGCGCTGTTTCCGGCTAACGGCAGAAATAAATATGAACTGGCCGTAAAGGGTCCGAAAACCGGCAAAAAGCGGAAACGGAAACGGCAATTATCGGATGATAGCGGGTTAAACGGCAAAAAATAGGAGCCTTCTAACGGCAACATTACCGATATATTTTCCAGATTATTTAAACAAACGGCAACATTTGGGGCTTTTAGGCAATGTTGCCGTTTGTTTTGCCGATTTGAGCTTTTTGCGTGCCGCATTAGCAAGACTCGCGGCACACATGGCCAACACCCTTAATTCAGGCTAAACGCCTTTGATTACAGGCATATTTAGGCCTTTTAGGGTTTATGTATTTTTATTTATTTTGCAGCCTTGACAGCGCCATGGCTTGTGATTATTATAACGAAATAAGGTTGCAAGTTGCCGTTTAAGGAGTCGGCCGGTCGAAAGCGCAAGAATCAGAAAATTTCTTAAAGGAGTCGATCATGGGAAAGCCATATACGAAAGACGACATTAAGAAAATCGTCAAGGACAAGAACGTAAGCTTCATCCGCCTGTGGTTCACGGATATTGTCGGGCAGGTGAAGAGTTTCGCGATCACGGCGAACGAACTCGACAACGCGCTTGAAAGCGGAATGGGGTTCGACGGCTCGTCGATCACCGGCTATCAGGACATCGAGGAAAGCGACATGATAGCGATGCCGGACCCCTCGACTTTCCAGTTGCTGCCCTGGCGCCCGCAGGAAAAGCCGGTCGGCCGCATGATCTGCGACATCAAGCAACCCAGCGGCGAGCCGTACGAGGGCGACCCGCGCTATGTGCTGAAACGCGCTCTCGAACGAATGAACAAGATGGGCTACGACCATTTCTACGTCGGGCCGGAACTGGAGTTCTTCTATTTCAAGGATTCCAAGTGCACCGAGCCGCTGGACCGCGGCGGTTATTTCGACCTGACCGACCTCGACGTCGCCAGCGACCTGCGCCGCGACACCGTCCTCGCGCTCGAATCGATGGGCATTGTCGTCGAATACAGCCACCATGAAGTCGCTCCCAGCCAGCACGAGATCGACATGCGCTACTGCGACGCGCTCCAGATGGCCGACAACGTGATCACCTACCGCGTGGTCGTCAAAGAAATCGCTCACGCGCACGGCGTGTACGCGACCTTCATGCCCAAACCGCTGTTCGGCGAAAACGGAAGCGGCATGCACGTCCACCAGTCATTATTCAAGGGAAAGAAAAACGCGTTTTACGGCGCGAAGGAAAAATACAACCTGACGGCCGACGCGAAGCGGTATGTCGCCGGACAGCTCAAGCACGCTCCGGAGATGAGTTCAGTCTTCGCGCAGTGGGTCAACTCTTATAAGCGGCTTGTTCCCGGATACGAAGCGCCGGTTTACATCGCGTGGTCGATGCGAAACCGCTCCGCGCTCATCCGGGTGCCGCTCTACCATCCGGGGAAAGAAAACGCCACGCGCTGCGAACTGCGCTGCCCGGACCCGGCCTGCAACCCCTATCTCACGTTCGCCGTCATGCTCCACGCGGGCCTCGACGGAATCGAGCAGAAATATGACATGACAGAGCCGATGGAAGCCAACCTGTACCATCTTACGGACGCGGAACGCAAAAAACTCGGCATCAAATCGCTCCCGGGAAGCCTCGGCGAAGCGATCTCGATAACCGAGAAAAGCGATCTCGTGCGCAGAGCGCTCGGCGAACACTGCTTCTCCAGATTCGTTGAGCTCAAAAAGAAACAGTGGGACGAATACAGAATACAAGTGACGCAGTATGAAATCGACAAGCTGCTACCGATACTGTAACCGATTATTGGCTGTGTCGTCAGACGATCGGCGCGTCTGACGTGTTCATGGCGGGAACGCTCTCGCAGCAATGCGCGGTGTTCCCGTTTTTTATGCCCGGTCCGGAGGGAGCGGGCATAAAAGGCGGAGAGACTGACAAAAGAATTGCCGAAAAACCATTGGGACGGGCGAATTGATTAAAAAGACTTTGACAACATTGGGGCTTTCCGGAGCGATCTGCGCTGTCGCCGGTTCCGCCGCGCTCGCGCAAGGCGCCGAACCCGCCATCAATTCGGGCGACACCGCGTTCGTGCTGATGTCGGCCGCCCTCGTTTTGTTCATGACGGTGGGACTCGCATTTTTCTACGGCGGCCTCGTCAGAAGAAAAAACATTCTGTCCATCATCATGCAATGCTTTTTCATGATGGGGATCATAAGCATACAGTGGGTTCTGTTCGGTTATTCGCTTTCGTTCGGACCGGACAAGGGCGGCCTTATCGGCAGCCTCGCATGGTTCAACCTTAGCGGCGTGGGCGCCGCGCCGAACCCGGACTACGCCGCGACCATCCCTCACTCGACTTTCATGATCTATCAGGCGATGTTCGCCATCATAACCCCGGCGCTGATAATCGGCGCTTTCGCGGAACGAATGAAGTTCAGCGCGTTCTGCGTCTTCTCCATCCTCTGGGCGTTTCTGGTTTACGACCCGATATGCCACTGGGTCTGGGGAGCGGGCGGTTTTTTAAAGAACATGGGCATGCTCGACTTCGCGGGCGGCGCCGTCGTTCACATCAACGCGGGAATCGCCGCGCTGGTCTCGGCGCTCGTGCTCGGCAAGCGCACGGGATACCCAACCCGGCTGGCTCCGCCGCACAACCTGCCTTTCACCGCTCTGGGAGCGGGCATGCTGTGGTTCGGCTGGTTCGGATTCAACGCGGGCAGCGCCCTGGCAGCCAACGGCTTGGCTGCGAGCGCATTTGTCGCGACCAACACCGCAGCCGCCGCGGCCGCGGTCACA
>JBAYJY010000288.1:0-3896 GCA_041664945.1 bacterium
CAGAAATTCTTTTATCGGCGGGGGAATACAGGCGATTAACAACCGCGATATTACCGTTGATAATCTTATCAACGCAACGGAATCAATTCCCGTCGGAATAGCCGCAACCGCCGGAGCCGCAGGAGTTATGACCATGCCCACAGGACACGGATTTACAGACGGACAAGTCGTTTGTGTTTCCGGCACTTTCGGCGCGTATTACAACGGCACGGTTTCCGAATCAGGGGCGAATCTTATCACGGTCTCAGGCGGTGCGGGAGATGCCCTTCCGGTGAGCGGCGCGGTGGTTGTTTCCCTTCAAGTGGAAATCGATCTCGGGGTGCTCGGTACGAACGTAGCGGCTCTTTCTATGGGTGCTGATATTGCACTTCTGACAACCCTTGAAGCGGCGGCTTCGGTTTGTCTTGCGAAGTCCACGATAGCAAACGGTGCGTACCAATGGGATTCCGGCAACGGCGAAACCAATCCGATTACAGGCGATGCCATTGTCAAGGCGCACTGCTACAATCTCGGAATTGTCGCGGGTACTGCAACAATCATGGTTGGATACAATAACGATTAGGAGATGATCCGATGTGGGATAAAAAAGAACTATTTAACAGGACTTACAAGATAGAAGTTGAGGGCAGACCGTACATGGTTAGAAAATTCAAGTACGGTGAAATTTTGACTCACGATAATACCGATGGAGATATGAAGAAAAAAACATTATCCATGCTGTCTGAATTGATAATCGAGCCAAAATTATCAATGGAAGAAATTGCAGAACTGGAAGTTCCTGTTGGAAGCGAATTGTCTGAAAAAATTATGGCTCTTTGTGGCTTTGGCGCAAAGTCAAAGGAAGCAATCCAGGGAAACTTGACGGAGATCCCGCCCGTCAACTCCTCTTTAAAATCGCAGGACGGCTCGGAAAATATGTCAGTGAAGTAGAACGGGAAATGGAATACACGGAGTTTATCGAGTGGGGCAGGGTGTTCGAGCGGGAACTAGAGAATTACGAGAAAACTGATTATTACCTCGCTCAAATAGCAATGTACTGTCATATGCCAAACTCGGATAAAAAGGAATTTCGGGTAAATGACTATCTTGTGAAATTCAAAACGAAAGCGGACGAAGCGGTGAAACTTCCGGTAAAAACATTCTGTTCCATTATGAAAGCGGCATTCGGAATTAAGGACAAAGGCAATGGTTAAAGATGTCGGAACATTAGCGGTTTACCTTACTATGCCTCGGGATGACTTCAACAAAGGGGTCAAAGAGGCGCAGCGGGATATTGCAAAACTGTCTTCAACGATAGGGACATTTGCTGTTGCGGGCGCGGCGGCGATAACTGCGTTTGCCGTTAAGTCCGTCATGTCGTTCTCCCAGCAAGAAGACGCGATCAACGATATGAATGCCGCGCTTTCCGCCGCCGGGGATGATGTTGAAAAATACTCTTCTAAATTCCAGGCATTCACAAGCGAAATGCAATCCCGGACAATATTCGGAGACGAACAGGTTTTAGGTGTTATGGCTTACGGCAAAGCCATGGGTATTGCGGCGGATCAGCTTGAAGAGGCCGGACGCGCGGCGATAGGGCTAGCGGCAAAGTATAACATCGACCTGAATACCTCAATGGGGCTTATAGCAAAAGCCAATCTCGGAAATACCACAGCCTTGAAACGGTATGGAGTTATCCTTGATGAGAACATGACTAAGGAGGAAAAGTTTACCGCTCTCCTAAAAATAGGTGGGGAGTCTTTCAGTCTTGCAGAGGCTAAGACAAAGACGCTTTCCGGATCGCTGGCTCAATTAGAAAACAACTTCGGGGAGGTTGAAGAGGCGATCGGGAAAATGATTTCTCAATCACTGAACCTGACAACCAAAATGGGATTACTTGCAAATATTGCGATGAAGTCCGCGCAATTTATAGAAAATTTAGATGACACTACGAAAAACGCAATAGTGAAAATAACCGCATTGGCTACTGGAATTACAACGCTTGTATCATCTTGGAAACTTTTAAACTACTCCGGACTTATCCCGAATATCTCGGCTTTGGGAAAATGGATTTCTTTGGGGGTTGTAAAAATAGCGCAAGACATAAAAGAGACTAGCTCCGTAAATCAAAAAGTCTCGGCTCTCATGGCGGAATTAAACGCACAAAAATTATTGAACAAAGCAAGGGCCGACAGTGTTGCGGCAAGTGCCGTATTGGCATCATCGGCGGCAAGAACCACATTGACAATGGAAAAGCCTTTACCCTGGGCTGTATCCAATATTACAGGAGCTCCGTCCCTTGCGTCGGCGAACGCCGCCGCGATAGCAAGCGCGGCGCGGATATCCGCAACAGCGAACGCCGCAGCGATAGCAAGCGCGGGAACTCTGGGATTAACCGCCATTAAATCCACTGCCGGAATATCGGCCATGACAACAGCGATGAATATGCTTAAAGGAACGGCAATGGTGACGGGAAAGATATTGGCCGCCGCATTCTCAGGGGTGACGGGGCCGATAGGTGTAGCCGCCACACTTATCACGGTTTTCCGGCATGATATAGCCGAATGGCTTGTGGGTGTAAAAAACGCTCAGAAGGAGTCCAACGAATGGGATGAAAAATTAAAGGCATTGCCAGCTCTTGGTTCACGAGGGATAATGTCTGGGGTTGAGGCCGTAAGGGCACAGGCGGAAGCCGCAAAGAAATATTTAGAGGACTTTTTGAAGCCGTCCGTATTCAATCCAGAAACAGCTTTAAATATGAGAAAACTTCAGGACGAAATAAAAATTGCAGGAATGGCCGATGAAACATTACAGGATAAACTCCTTATAATCGCGCAGAAGCGGGCTGATATAATGCGTGAATCTACGAACGTGATAAACTCAACCGGGGACGCAATCAAAGACCAAGAGTCCGAAGAAAAGCGTTTGCATGATTTAAGGGTTGAGGATGTCAAATTGCAGATTGACCAGAATAAATTAATTAAGCAGGAACACAAGAATGCACTTGACGCTCAATTATCCCTTAATGAGAAGATAACTGAATTGAAACTGAAGAACGCAAAAAGCCTTGATGAGAAGCTGAAAATAATTGAAGATGAGCGGACACAGGCGCATGTAAGATCGCTCTACAACGAGCAATCCGTTGAGGAAAAATTAAAGATGGAAATGGCCGACCTTGATTTTGATCAGCGCAAAAAAGACTTGCAAAAAGAGTATGAGGACAGGCAATCAAAATACGTCGCCCCCCGCCTAGCCGGAGCTATTGAAAAAGGAACAGTCGAAGCATACCGCGCTGAACTAGCTGGGCAGAATCAGGACACCGCACTATTTCAGAAAACCGAGAAAAACACAGAGCAGACGGCAAAGGGTGTTAACCAGTTGGTTCAATCTTTTAAACCTTTTGCAAACATGGGAGTTGCGTAAATGAGCTATACGGTAAACAAAGTTCCAGGCAATACATCCTATACCAATAAGGCGGACGGATCTCGGACATATGCAATAAAATATCTCGTCGAAAGCACTACGGTAAACGACGTAAATATCCACGCCGCCAGAAAAGCTTCCGGGATGCCGACTGTGGGCTCCGCCTATGTGCATGACCCCGGCGCGTTTGCTCAGGAGGCAGTTCTCGACGACATCAAGCAGGCAGTTGACAAAACCATATTTGCATTCACGGTTGACTACCAGCCAAAAGAAGGCGGGGGTGGTTCGAGCGAAACGCAAAGCGAAGACCCTACAAAGCAACCTCCGAAAATAAGTTCAGCATCGGTTAAATATCAGATTCCATTCATCAAGGGATATAAGGCCGGAGATGTTCAAGGAACCCCAACACAGCCGGTTTTAAACCTCTGCAAACAGAAATATGACCCGCCTGCCGTTGCGTTGAAAATAAACAGTCTTATGTCCATCCAATACAA
>JBAYJY010000289.1:0-3884 GCA_041664945.1 bacterium
ATCTCAGCAAAGTCATTCAGCGCCTGGCGCATTCCGGGCTGGTGAAAACTGTCCGGGGCCCCGGCGGCGGCGTGACACTCGCAAAAACGCCTGACAAAATTACGCTTCTCAACGTTTATGAATCTCTTGAAGGAACGCTCGCGGAATCAAATTGCCTTCTTGCTACAAAAAAATGCGGCAATAAGGGTTGCATCCTCGGCGATCTCCTTAGTTCCGTGAACAAACAGGTGAAAACTCGTCTGGCCGGAACAAAACTGTCTGACTTCGTGTTGTAAAAACTATTGATAATTGATTCAGTTAAATGAGGAGGAGACATTATGTTCTGTTTTCAATGTCAGGAAACGATGAAGAACAACGGCTGCACAATCAAGGGCATGTGCGGCAAACCTGAAGAAACTGCAAATCTGCAGGATCTTCTGATCTACGTTTTAAAAGGAATTTCCATTTACGGCGAAAAACTCAAAAAATTGGGAATCTCGAAAAAAGCGACCGGACTGTTTGTAGCAAAAGGCTTGTTTACTACAATAACAAACGCAAATTGGGACAATAATCTGTTTATCGAAATGATTGGCGAGAGCCTCAATCTCAGGAATCAATTGAAGGAAAAGTTTCTATCTGCATATAAGCAAAAGAATGGAAAGGATTTCGACGAGCCTTTGCATGATTCAGCGACATGGTTTACAAACGATGCGGACGAATATGCTGAAAAAGCCAAAACCGTCGGTGTTCTGGCGACCGAAAACGAAGATGTCCGGTCGTTGAGGCAACTTCTTATCATAGGAATAAAGGGCATTTCGGCTTATGCGGAACATGCTGCGGCGCTCGGGTTCGAAAAAGACAGCATTTACGATTTCATTATGGAGGGATTAGCGTCCACTACTAAAGACTTGTCGGTGGATGAAATGATAGCGTTAGTCATGAGAGCCGGAGAAACGGCGGTCAACACAATGGCGCTACTGGATGAAGCCAACACAACCGCTTACGGCAACCCTGAAATTACCGAAGTTAATATAGGCGTTCGCGGAAATCCTGGAATCCTTATTAGCGGCCACGATCTTAAAGACTTGGAAGAACTCCTCAAGCAGACTGAAGGAACCGGCGTCGATGTATACACGCATAGCGAAATGCTACCGGCCAATTATTACCCCGCTTTTAAGAAATATGAACATTTTGTCGGCAACTACGGCAGTTCATGGTGGCATCAAAATGAAGAATTCGAGTCTTTCAACGGCCCGATTCTGCTAACCTCAAATTGTCTCGTTCCTCTAAAAAAAGACAGTTCATATTTAAACAGGCTGTTCACAACTGGAACAGTCGGTTATCCCGGCGCGAAGCATATTCCTGAACGGACGCCGGGAAGCGCCAAGAACTTTATCGAAATGATTGAGCTGGCGAAGAAATGCGCTCCCCCGACAGAAATAGAGACCGGGAAAATTGTCGGCGGATTCGCCCACAACCAAGTTCTCGCTCTCGCGGACAAAGTTGTTGATGCGGTAAAATCCGGCGCCATCAAACGCTTTGTTGTAATGGCCGGATGCGACGGCCGCCATAAAACGAGAAGCTATTTTACAGAAGTAGCCGAAAATCTTCCTAAAGACACTGTTATATTGACAGCAGGATGCGCAAAGTACAGGTATAACAAACTTAATCTCGGCGATATCGGAGGCATTCCGAGAGTTCTCGATGCGGGACAATGCAACGATTCCTATTCCCTTGCCGTGATCGCCCTTAAACTTAAGGAAGTTTTCGGCCTTGCAGATATCAACGAACTGCCGATTTCATTCGACATCGCATGGTATGAACAAAAAGCTGCCGCTGTTCTGCTTGCGCTTTTATTCCTCGGAGTAAAAGGCATTCGCCTCGGCCCTACCCTTCCGGCATTCCTTTCGCCGGCTGTCATAAACGTTCTCGTGGAGAAATTCGACATTAAACTCATCACTACGCCTGCTGAAGACATTGAAGCGATGATGGCCGGGAAATAGGAAATCTTGTGTGGATTGAGAGGTTAGTTGATGATAAAGATTAGCGCGGCGCAATCCGCGCTTTTTTTAATAGGTTTCGCATCTCATTGTCATCTCGATCAATGTTCAAGGAACATTTTGCGTTAAAATATGTTATTACAATTAACTGACTGTTTAATTGATGAACAGTCAATTAGATTGATAGCGAAGTTGAATTGTAATAAAGTCACATCGGAAGGAATAAGCTTATGTGGGATTATACGGAAAAGGTAAAAGATCATTTTTTCAACCCTCGAAATGTGGGCACGGTGGAAGATCCGGACGGCACAGGCGAAGTCGGTTCGCTTGCCTGTGGAGACGCGCTGACTCTAACGTTTAAGTTGGATGAAAACAAAAAAATCCAGGACGCTAAATTCAAGACATTCGGATGCGCGAGCGCAATTGCCTCATCTTCGGCGCTTACTGAAATTGTAAAAGGCATGACGCTTGAAGAAGCTGAGAAAGTCACAAATCAGGATATCGCGAATTTTTTAGGCGGCCTTCCTGAGCAGAAAATGCACTGCTCTGTTATGGGGCGCGAAGCTCTTTTGGCTGCTATCGATAACTATAAAACCGGCAAAACAGGCGAAAAGAAGCTCGAAGGTCGTGTTGTCTGCACATGCTTCGGCGTGACTGAAAGCGAAATTGAGCGCGCTATAATCGAGAATAATCTTACGACTGTCGATCAAGTCACACACTACACGAAGGCCGGCGGCGGCTGCGGTGGTTGCCATGACGATATCGAGGAGATAATCATAAGAGTGCGGGGATCCATGAAAACCGGCAATAAGCAAATCGTTAAACGTCCTGAGAAGCTCACAACCGTGCAGCGCATAAAACTTATCGAAGAAACGCTCGAACGCGAAGTGCGGCCGCAGCTCCAAAAGGACGGCGGAGACATTGAGTTGATTGACGTTGACGGGATGCGTGTTATAGTAGCGCTTCGAGGCATGTGCGCTCAATGCAAAGTCGCAGAGTTTACATTGCGCGACGTTGTTGAATCCAAACTCCGCGAATTCGTAGCGGAAGACATTATCGTTGAAGAGGAAAAAGCCGATGAATGTATATCTTGATAACAATGCAACGACACGAGTAGCGCCCGAGGTTCTTGATTCAATGCTTCAATTTTTCAATGAAGACTACGGGAACGCTTCGAGCATGCACACATTCGGCGGACGAATGAAGAAACACATAGAACTCGGACGCGAAAAGACTGCCGCGCTTTTAAACGCCGACCCTCAGGAAATTATTTTCACAAGTTGCGGAACAGAGAGCGACAACACGGCGATACGCAACGCGCTTGATTCGGCGCCTAACAAGAGACACATAATAACCACTCGCGTGGAACATCCGGCGATTTTGTCTCCCGCAGACTACATGGAGAAAAAAGGCTATCGCATAACTCGTCTGTCCGTAAATAAATACGGTTTTTTCGACTTGGCCGAACTCGAACAGGCGCTGACAGATGACACAGCGATTGTAAGCATAATGTGGGCGAATAACGAAACCGGAGTGGTTTTCCCCATAGAAGAAGCGGCGCGTCTCGCAAAGTCGCGTGGCGCGATATTTCACACTGATGCGGTTCAGGCTGCCGGCAAAATAGCAATCGACATGAAAAAGATTCCGGTCGACATGCTTTCCATCTCAGGGCACAAACTGCACGCTCCTAAGGGAATCGGCGCTCTTTATGTACGTCGCGGAACACCGTTCGTCCCATTTATGCTTGGCGGCCATCAGGAAAGCGGACGCCGGGCCGGAACTGAAAACGTTCCGTACATAGCCGGACTAGGACGCGCCTGCGAGCTGGCGGCTGCAAATATGGATGAGGAAAACACGGTCTTAAAGGAACTCCGCGACAGATTGGAGACCGCACTGCTTGCTAAG
>JBAYJY010000290.1:0-3883 GCA_041664945.1 bacterium
CAAAGCCATAGGGAAAACGCTTGAAAGCCTCTCCCTCGGCCAGATAGGATTGGTCGCGGCGATCTCGCGGTCAGGCCGCATTATTATTCCGAAAGGCGACACTGAAATCCTTTTGGACGACAGACTTTTCATCATCGGAGGAAGTGGCAACCTTTCGCGCCTGTCCGATGTTTTCGGAGAGACCCGAACGACGGGCAGAAAAATCATGATACTCGGCGGCGGAAAAGTCGGGCTTGCGGCCGCGCGACTTCTCGAAAAGGAACACCTGAACATAATACTCATCGAAAAGGATAGGCGGCGCGCACAGTTTGTCAGCGAGACGCTCAAGCGCACGCTGGTCCTTGTCGGCGATGGAACCGACATAAACCTTCTCAAGGAAAAAGACATCGCAAACACTGATGTGTTTGTCGCGCTGAGCGGCGAAGACGAAAACAATATAGTCTCCGGACTGTTGGCAAAAGAACTCGGGGCGTCATCAAGCCTCGTTATGGTGGAAAGGCCTGAGTACGTCGGCATTATCGAGCGGCTCGGCATTGACCATGCCGTCAGCCCGCGCCTGCTTACCGTGACGGAAATGCTTCGTTTCCTGCGGCGCGGCAAATTTGTTTCCGTAGCCGTGCTCGAAAGGGAAGGCGCGGAAATTGTTGAAGTCAAAATCGCGGAGCGCTCGAATATCGCAGGAAAAAAACTAAAAGAAGCGGGAATCCCGAGCGGAACTCTTATCGCTTCCATTGTGCGCGGCGAAAATGTTATCGTTCCCTCCGGCTCCGACACGATTCTTTCCGGAGACACGCTGATTGTTTTCACGGTTCCTGAAAACATCAAACGTCTTGAGAAACAAATGGTCGGATAAAATGTAAAAGACGCGCTTGAAAAAAACGGAGTGCGTTATCTCGGCTTAAAATGAACTTTAAAGTTGTAATCAAACTACTCGGATATTTTGTCCTTGTACTCGGCGGCCTGATGGCCTTTTCAGTCGTGTGCGGGATTTACTACGGCGAGAAAGACACGATTGCGCTTCTGAAATCCATGGCGGTCTGCGCCGCCGCCGGTCTTGTTATGACATTCGCCTGCCGCAACACAAAGTTCGATGATATCAAAAGGCGGGAAAGCGTTCTGTTTGTTTCCCTTGGCTGGATCGTCGGCGCTTTCTTCAGTTCCCTGCCGTTTTTGTTCGCGACGCATTCGCCCGGTTTCACCGGGTTCGCTGACGCATACTTCGAGGCGATGAGCGGGCTGACGACCACCGGCGCCTCCATCCTGAAGGACGTCGAAGCAGTTTCAAATTGCATCATGTTCTGGCGTTCCTTCACGCACTGGCTCGGCGGCATGGGCGTCATTGTTCTTTTCGTGGCGGTCATGCCCTATCTCGGCGTCACCGGCAAGCAAATGATGAAGTCCGAAGTTCCCGGCCCGACAATGGAAGGTCTGCGGCCGAGAATCATCGAAACGGCTCGTGCACTTTGGCTCATCTACATCGGTATCTCCGCTGCAGAGGTTATTCTTCTCATGCTCTTCGGCATGAATCTGTTTGACTCTCTTTGCCACACCTTCGGCACTATGGCCACCGGCGGCTTTTCAACGAAAAACCTTTCAGTAGGCTATTACGATAGCGTGCCGATAACCCTGATCATCACTTTTTTTATGGTTGTGGCCGGCGCGAACTTTTCCTTGTACTACATGTTTCTACGCGGAAGGCGCTCCATCCTTTGGCGCGACCCGGAATTAAGGGTGTATCTCGCAATTATCGCCGTTGCGACCGCGTTGGTTTCAATTAACGTCATAGGCGCGAGCCTCCACAATCATGCCCATGTATCAATCGTCCATGCCCTTTTTCAAGTCGTTTCGATTATGACCACCACAGGATTCAGCAGCACGGATTTCGACACTTGGCCAGCGCTTTCTAAACTCATTATCATTATGCTCATGTTCGTCGGCGGCTGCTCGGGAAGCACCGGCGGCGGCATTAAGGTCATTCGCATCTACGTTATAGCAAAACATGCCGCACAATCTGTTTTCCGGTCAGTTCACCCGGAAGCGGTTCTGAGCATGAGAGTCGGCAAAAGCCTGATCAGAAACGATGTGGTTTATCAGATATTCGGGTTCTTCGCTTGGGCAATCGGCTCTTTCGCATTGGGATCGCTCGTCGTCGCCGCATTCGGACACGACGTGCTGACGTCGGTTACTGCAACCGCCGCGACATTGTGGAACATCGGGCCGGGCCTGTCGCTTGTAGGCCCGTTGCAGAATTACTCCCTCTTCCATCCTTTTATCAAAATATTCCTCTCGTTCCTCATGGTTCTGGGCAGGCTTGAGATTTTCACGGTGATTGTCCTCTTCAGCCGAGCGTTCTGGAAACGATAATTCAGTTCCGCCCTCGTTCGTAACCCTGACGGCTAAACAGATATCATTTTTTTCTAAGTGGAGTTGTGGCGGGCGTGATGTATCATCGGGCTGAAACCCGATGCCGATAACCTAAGAGCTCGAAGCGCCTTAGAAACGCTGTCGTCTCGCCAGCGCTGACGTAAGTTGATTTGTGAATTTAGGTTAAGAACGGCAAAGCGACAAATATCAAAGTGGCTTACGTGCGGAAATGGAAGGCATTAATTGTTGCTTAGATAATGAATGCTACTGTAATAAAGCGTGAGCGAGAATTGCTTGGGAAACAGTGTATGCTACACATATTCAGTGTAGTAATCGCGGGCGGAAATATCCGTAAATCAATTCCAAAACAATTCCATAAAAACGCAATCGGTCAGGCGTTCAGGGCATAGTCGCGGCAATCCATTGGAACATTCCTTTTTCAGTGGAAGAAACCTGATAATCAACTATGCAATTCAAGTTCAGAATCCCAATGAGTCCCATTTTTCTGGAAATAACCATAAAATCTGGTAGAATATTTGTGAGATCGCGAGGTGGTTTTTGTGAACCCTCTTTTTCAGATTATCGCCGCTAGTGTTTTGGCCCGCAAGCGTATTTGTCCTAAGTGCGGGCGCGCGAACGTGGCGCCAACGGATAAAATCAAAGCTACCGTAAAGTGTAAATTCTGCGGAGGAGAAATACCGCCGAAAAAATAAAGTTCAAGACAAGTTATCTGCTTTTGCGGAAATGGATAACTTCATATTGAAACAGGAATTATAGATATGGATGGATGGCATGAACTTATAAATATTCTGATTCTTCTTTCAGCCGCGCTTGTGCTGGGAACGATTGCGGAGCAACTGCGCCAGAGCGCCATAATCGGATATCTGCTCGCCGGGATGCTTGTCGGTCCGAATGTTTTAGGCTGGGTGGGAACTCTTTCGGACGCCCAGGTGATCACAGAGATGGGGGCGGCGCTGCTACTGTTTTCCATCGGCCTCGAATTCTCATTCAAAAGATTAGTGCGGCTCGGTGCGGTCACTGCGGCGACCGGGTTTTTACAGATAGCTCTCACGTGGGCTGCGGGAACCGGCCTCTCGCTCTGGTTTGGACTGGACATGAGAGAGGCAGTAGTCATCGGCGCGGCTGTTTCCTTATCAAGTACGGCGAGCGTTTTCAGGCTTCTGTCGGATAAAACCATGATGGACAGCATACACGGTCGCGCCTCGACCGGGGTGCTTCTGCTCCAGGATGCGGCGGTCGTCCCGATGGTGCTTCTTATCACCGCCATGTCAGGCTCGGCAAAGGCGGGTGGAGTTTTTAAAGAACTTTGGAGAGCGGGACTGATGAGCGCGGCGGCGTTCATCGTGCTGTATGTCGTTATCAACTATGTGGTTCCACGCGCTCTCAACATGCGCACATGGACCAAAAACAGGGAGCTTCCAATTCTTCTCGCGCTGGCGCTGGCTGTGGGGTCCGCCATAGGGGCTCATTCGGCGGGGATAAGCCCTGCGTTCGGCGC
>JBAYJY010000291.1:0-3863 GCA_041664945.1 bacterium
CGCTGTTTTCCTTATTTGCCTTGTCGCCGCGCCGGACCAGACCGGGCTTGGAAACGGACGCAGAACTCTCAACCGGGAATTATCGGAAAGATTTGAAACTCCGCACGCTGTTCTCCATTTCTCCGCCGGGAAAATGAATTATATAGAAACAATGACCGCTGCGCGATTCACCGAGTGGTACATTCAGGAAATCCGCGAAGCGATTCCCATGAATCCCGGCTGGAAAGTCCACGCTTACTTATATTCCGATAAGAATCAAATGACGCGCCTCGTCGGCGCTCCGGATTTCTTTTTCGCCGCGCCTTGGCTGCGCGAAGTCCACATTCGTCTCGATTCCATAAACGGAGACATCTATAAACACGAACTCGCGCACGCGATGATGGCGGCTTATGGTTCCGGCATATTCGGAACTCCATATAACATCGGCGTTGTGGAAGGAACAGCGGAGGCGATTCAAAATGATTTTTTTCGCGGCCCGGCGTTTCAGGAACGTTTCGCGGCGGCGGCAAAATCGCGCTCGATCTCGCCGGCGCAGCAGACTATGTCCATGACAGGCTTCGGATCAACAGATATTGGAAAATCATATCAAATGGCCGGCGGCTTCATCGGTTACCTGATATACATATACGGCCCTGATAAATTCACCCGCTTCTACGCCGGCTCGGACATTAAAAAAATATACGGAAAAGATTTAAAGACACTCAACGCAGAGTGGGTGGCATGGCTTAAAACCGTTCCTTTCTCGCCTCACGCGCTGCGAATCGCTGAGTTTATATACAACGACGCTGAGTTTCCGGCGTTTTACAAAACCGAATGTCCGCGTGTCGGCAGCCATGAGAAAATGGAAGACCCTGAATTGCGGCTCGATAAACTTATTTACTATGAAAAATACGATGATGCGGCGAAATTGTGCAATGATTTATTCAAAAAGAATTCAGACCCTCAATGGCTGCTCAGAAGCGCACATATTTTACAGAATGACCACAGGCCGGCCGAGGCTCTTACATACGCAAACCGCGCGCTCGCGGCTAAAAAAATTAAAAGCGTTACGCGCGATGACGCCTTTCTCGCAAAAGCCTGCGCGCTTACTGCTCTCGGCAAACATGCCGACGCTATATCGACCCTCAAAGAACGCGCTGATTTCGGATTCTCCATTCCGGATATAAATGAAATTATGATCCGCATTCTGGAAAGTCCAACTTCAAGAGGTGTTTTTCAACTCGAATTTTGCGACGAACATGGAATAACTGAGACAAGATTGTTGAAAGCTATAAACGAAGAGCCTGAATTAGGCCCTCTGTATTACCTTCTCGCTCAAAAAATTAAAGCTACAAGTTTTAAAAGAACGAATGCATATTCTGCGCGACTGAATGATATCGTCACGAAATTCATTAAATACACTGTCGGGCTTAACAAAATAAAAACAGTGTTGCTCATTGAAACCGGCGACGCGTACAATGAAGCCGGCGAATTCAGGGAAGCCGGGGAAGCGTATGAAAAGATATTGCCGCTGGCGACAAACGATCTCGACCGATTCATTGCCCTGCGAAGGATAGAGCGAACGCGATATTTCAGGAGTCTTAATCTCGATCGCTGAAACTGCGCGCACCGTGATCGCAAACGAAAGAATGTCATTAATGCGCATATTTTATTTCTTTCGGTAATTAGTTATAATCTTCATCCGGCAGGGAAAACGCGTTTGCGGGCACGCGAAATTAATCATATTAAAGCCCGTTTGCTGTTTAGAGAAGGAGCATAAGCATAATGAAGTTCTTTTCCAGGATCATATTCGCGTCAGCCTTGGTCATTTTGACATTGTCATTTACGGATACGTTGCATTTCTCAACCAAAATTTCCGACAATTCCGGGATAGCGTTAGCAGCTGAGTTCGGAACGGAAAACACCGCGCCTGCGCCGGCTGAGAAGAGTCCCGAACCCGTTCAGGAAAAACCGGCGGCTCCGGAAAAAGCTAAATCTGCGCAGGCCGCTCCGGCAGTTTCGAAACCTGCCCCGGCTTCAGATACTGTAAAAAACGCAACACAGACAGAGCCGGAAGCCCCTCAAAAAAAGGTCGCTGATGACTCTAAAAAGAAAAATACAACGGAAAAAGAAAGCGATGGCAAAAAAGACAAATACACTACCGTCCAGATTCAAAGAGTCGGCGGTTCTACAACGGAAGAAGACATTATTGTGACCAAACCGGCATCCGGCGAAGAAGACAGCAAAAGAACAGGAACTGCAAGAAGTTACAACAGGGCAACCGGAAGAAACTCAGAATCGGCAGAAGACGGGTTCTCTTCAGATACCGAATTAATACAGATAGCTGTCGAGAAGGCGATTGATAGAAGAATAGCGCCGCTTGAAGATATGGTCCGCGAATCCCAACATCACGGGCCTGATTTTTTCACATTGATAGGTTTTTTAGGCTACATCGCCGGTCTTCTCGGCCTATATACATATCTAAAAAACCGGCCCAGGAAGATTTAGCGCGGTATTTTTAACAAGATCAATATCCGAGTTCTTTCATCCGCTCCAGAACAGATTCCATGGAACCGGAAAACGGGCCTTCCTTTTCCATTTTGAGCGAAACCAGAACGGCGGCAAATTTACCAGAGTCAGCAGGCGAATGAGTGAGTCGCCGCGCCAGATAGGAACAAATACAAGTGTCGCCCCGCCCTGTCCTGCCGCGCACATTTCGCGGCGTGAAAGGCGTGTTTGTAAATTCGCCGTCTGCGTAAATGAGCAACCCGCCGGGATGGCTCAATATGATTTCCTTCGCTCCCCAGCCGGCAAGTATTTTTGCCGCTTCCTTAACATCCGTCTCGCCTGTCAGAACTTCAGCCTCCGCCGCATCAGTCTTGAAAAATTCGATCAGCGGCAGCGCTTCCCGTTTATCCGCCCAGTCTTCATACACAAGCGAATTGCCGCGAATGACTCGCACAAAACCCTGCGCGTCCGCAGAAAGTCGCCCTCGAGCGCTGAGATATCGCAACAAATCGAGATCGACCTCGCCTTTTATCAGCGCGCCTACATGCCATATTTTCGCATCGATACCTTCGAAATCCGATTCGCCGTACGCGCCTGCGAACGCCAGCGGGGTACACTCCCGCCGTTCCATCGTCGCGTCCAAATATCTGTTTTCAATCCCTGAAGTCACTTCTGAAAGAACCGGGAACAACGAAACGCCGGCGTCCAACATCGGTTTTGCCAAATGAAGATCACCCTCAGCGATCTTTGTTATCACCGCGGCTCGAAGCCCCATTCGCGCGACAGGAATTGAACCGTAATATACCGCGCCTCCCGGCATCGTTGTTGTCTCTCCTAATGCAATTATCACGTCTTTCGAAAAATGACCTATCATCGCTATGTCGAATATTTCGTTGTTTTTCATATAATCGCCGCCTTTTGATTTCCTTTTAAAAATTCTATTTATTTGTAATTTATCAGAAACGCGTTCGCGAGCGGCCGCTCACGGCCTTCGGAAATGTCGTTCATGATTTTATTGTTGATTACGATTTCGCTGGAACCGCCGCCGTCGAGATTGATCGCGTTCACCGAGCCGAGCGAACTCATGAGCTCTGCCAATTCGGCAAGAGACATTCCTGCGCTGCGAGTTGTGCGGCCCTCCACGACGACGAACAACAGATGATTGTTTTTCGTGTGGCCGGCTGCTGTCCGCGGATTTCTCTTCGCCACTATCCCCGAAGTAACAGTAAAATCCTCGATCAACGATTTCTGAACCGCTCCATTGCGGATAAGCAACGGGCCGGCGGTCATGCCGGACACCACATCGCTCATGTCGGGATAAGCAGTGACGGAAATGACGATTTTATCTCCGACTTTCAGCGTGTCAAAGAACAGAC
>JBAYJY010000292.1:0-3832 GCA_041664945.1 bacterium
CAGAAATTCTTTTATCGGCGGGGGAATACAGGCGATTAACAACCGCGATATTACCGTTGATAATCTTATCAACGCAACGGAATCAATTCCCGTCGGAATAGCCGCAACCGCCGGAGCCGCAGGGGTTATGACCATGCCCACAGGACACGGATTTACAGACGGACAAGTCGTTTGTGTTTCCGGCACTTTCGGCGCGTATTACAATGGCACGGTTTCCGAATCAGGGGCGAATCTTATCACGGTCTCAGGCGGCGCGGGAGATGCCCTTCCGGTGAGCGGCGCGGTGGTTGTTTCCCTTCAAGTGGAAATCGATCTCGGGGTGCTCGGTACGAACGTAGCGGCTCTTTCCATAGGTGCGGATATTGCGCTTTGCACTACACTGGAAACGTCCTCAACAGTTGCGCTTGCGAAGTCTACAATCGCCAATGGCGCGTATCAGTGGGACAGTGGCAACGGTGAGACAAACCCGATTACAGGCGATGCCATTGTAAAGGCGCACTGCTACAATCTCGGCATTGTCGCGGGAACTGCGACAATCATGACCGGGTACAATAACGACTAGTCAGCAAAAGAGGAGATGTTTTTTTATGTGGGACAAACAAAAACTATCAGGGCGGACGTTTACGCTGACGGTTTGCGGCGATGACTTCGCCGTCCGCAAAATAAAAGTGGCGGATCTTTTTGACGACAAGGAAGAAGATCCGAAAAAGAAAGCCTGTAATCTGATTTCCAAGGCTCTGATTAATCCGGCATTGACACCGGATGAAGTGAACGGGCTTGACTATGACATCTATACCGAGTTACAGGAAAAGATTATGGAGCTTAACGGGCTTAGCGAAAAAGGCAAGGAAGCAATCCGGGGAAACTTGACGGAGATCCCGCCCGTCAACTCCTCTTCAAAATCGCCGGACGGCTCGAAAAATACTGTAGAGAAGTAGAAGAGGAACTTGAATACACAGAGTTCATTGAGTGGGGCAGGGTGTTCGAGCGGGAACTAGAGAATTACGAGAAAACTGATTATTACCTCGCTCAAATAGCCATGTACTGCCATATGCCCAACTCGGATAAAAAGGAATTTCGGGTGAATGATTATCTTGTGAAATTCAAAACGAAAGCGGACGAAGCGGTGAAACTTCCAGTAAAAACATTCTGTTCCATTATGAAAGCGGCATTCGGAATTAAGGACAAAGGCAATGGTTAAAGATGTAGGAACATTAGCGGTATATCTTACAATGCCTCGGGATGACTTCCAAAAAGGAGTTAAAGAGGCACAGCGGGATATTGGCAAGCTGTCAACGGCTATTGGCGTGTTTGCCATAGGGGCCGCCGCGTCTTTAACAGCGTTTGCGGTCAAATCCATAAACGCATTCTCCGAGCAGGAAGACGCAATAAACAATATGGATGCCGCATTATCCGCCGCTGGTGACAATGTAAACAAGTACTCCTCTAAGTTCCAGAAATTCGCCTCTGAAATGCAGTCCAAGACGATATTCGGGGATGAGCAGGTTTTAGGTGTAATGGCTTATGGCAAGGCCATGGGGATAGCCGCCGACCAGATAGAAGATGCGGGACGCGCGGCAATAGGACTGGCGGCAAAGTATAATATCGACCTACAGACCGCAATTGGTTTAATCGCCCGCGCTAATCTCGGAAATACCACAATGCTGAAACGGTACGGGGTGGTGCTTGACGAATCTATGACAAAGGAACAGAAGTTCGCGGCGCTCCTGAAAATCGGAGGCGACTCATTTGGGCTTGCAGAGGCCAAGACGAAAACATATTCCGGTGCGCTTGCTCAGCTTAAAAACAATTTCGGGGAAATTGAAGAGGCTATCGGGAAAATGATTTCCGAATCATTGAGCCTGACAAGCAAAATAGGGGTGCTTTCAAATATTGCCCTTAAAACAGCGGAATATTTAGGAAAATTAGACGACACCACAAAAAGCGTAATCGTTAAAATAACCGCATTGGCAGCGGGAGTTATAACACTTGCCTCGTCCTATAAGTTTTTAAATTTTTTTGGGCTTATTCCAAGTATCGCGTCTCTTGGAAAGGCTATTCCCATAATGATTGCATATACTGCGTCCGTATCGGCGGGCACAGTTGCGACAAATAATAGGGTTACGGCTATAATGGGTGAAATAGCCGCACAAAAGGCATTAGACGCGGCTAGGATGAAAAGCGCGGCATCTAATGCGACTGTAGGGCTCGGGCAGGCTGGCGGACTCGGGCGCGTCTTTGCGGTGGGGCCGTCAACTCCGTTCGGAGCGGGCACGGCAACAATACAAAGCGCGGCAGTTGCAGCGCAAATCAAAGCAGCCGGAAATGTATCAATGTTTTCCAAGGCTGTCGCAGGGCTGGGAATAGCCTCTACAGCCACTGGGAACGCATTATCAAAGATGTGGGTATTGGCCACAGGCCCGATAGGTATTGTTGCCGCTATTGCCGCAGTTGGAATTGCATACAGAAAAGAACTCTCGGAATGGTTGGTTGGCGTGAAATCCGTACAAAACAAATCCGACGAGCTTGACGAAAAAATAAAGGCACTCCCGGCTTTAGGATCTCGCGGAATCATATCCGGCATGGAGGCTGTAAAGAATCAGGCAGTGGCGGCAAAGAAATATTTAGAAGAAATACTAGAGCCGTCCGCCTTTAATGCTGAAATGGCTTTGAATGTCCGCAAACTGCAAGACGAGATAAAAATTGCAGGAATGGCCGATGAATCATTGCAGGAAAAACTCCTAATAATCGCGGAAAAAAGAAATCAGATAATCCGTGAATCAACCAACGTAATAAACTCGACGGGAGATGCGATAAAAGACCAAGAGGCAGAGGAAAAACGCTTGCAGTCTTTGCGAGAGGCTGATGTACGCTTGCAGATTGAGAAAAACAAACTCATAGAGGAAGAGCGCAAAAAGACCCTTGACGCCCAAATCTCCTATGATGAAAAGCTAAACGACATCAAGTTCAAGAACGCAACGACGCTTGACGAGAAACTAAAACTCCTTGCCGACAAGCGGATCAGGGCGGAACTTAATGCGACATACGCAAAAGACGAAGCAACGAAGCTGAAATATGAGGGTGAAAGCGCGGACATTGAACAGGAAATTAAGGATCTGAAAAAAGCGTCAGCGGGAAAAAGTAATCAGTACGTCGCCCCGCGTCTTTCCGCCGCCGTTGAAAAAGGGACAGTCGAAGCGTACAGGGCGGAAATATCCGCGAACAGCCAGGACACCGCACTATTTCAGAAAACCGAGAAAAATACAGAGCAGACGGCAAAGGGTGTTAACCAGTTGGTTCAATCTTTTAAACCTTTTGCAAACATGGGAGTTGCGTAAATGAGCTATACGGTAAACAAAGTTCCAGGCAATACGTCCTATACCAATAAGGCGGACGGCTCGCGGACGTATGCAATTAAATATCTCGTCGAAAGCACTACGGTAAACGACGTAAATATCCACGCCGCCAGAAAAGCTTCCGGGATGCCGGTTGTCGGAGATGCTTATGTAAATGATCCCGGCGCGTTTGCGCAGGAAGCAACCCTTGAGGAAATCAAACAGGCGGTTAACGCAACTATATTCACGTTCTCGGTTGACTATCAACCCAAAGAGGGCGGAGGCGGATCCAGCGATACGCAGAGTGAAGACCCTACGAAACAACCGCCTAAAATCAGTCATGGAAATGTCAAATATCAGATACCTTTTATCCGGGGATATAAGGCCGGAGATGTTCAAGGAACCCCAACACAGCCGGTTTTAAACCTCTGCAAACAGAAATATGACCCGCCTGCCGTTGCGTTGAAAATAAACAGTCTTATGTCCATCCAATACAA
>JBAYJY010000293.1:0-3802 GCA_041664945.1 bacterium
ACTTATACGACGACGGCGAAATACTGAAAAACACATTCTCTACAGTCGTCCCGGAATTCGGCTCGGTTAAGAATCCTATCGACATCACAGGCGGCGCGCCGATCGAGGATTACAATATCGCGCTCGACGCAGCCATGGACAGCCGGGAAATAAGCTCCATCATCTGCCTCGGCTGCGAGACCGCGGTGTTCGACGCTAAACGGCTGGGCCTGACGCTCGACAGATATTTCCCCGATGGGAAATCGAAAAAACCGATCGTATTTTCCTTCTTCGGCGGCCCGGAAATCGACAACTGCATTTCCCAGTACAGAAACAAGGTTCCGATTTTCTTCGACGTTTATGAGGCGGTTTCGTGCCTCGGCGCGCTATACGCCAACTATCAGAATCAAAAAAGCAAGACAGACGCGTTCGACTCAGGCATTATAGATCAGCTCGACAACGCCATGATCGACGGCATTATTCAAAAAGCGCGCGCGGACAAAAGGCAGTTTCTCCTCTCTTACGAATCTTCCGAACTTATGAAAGCCGCGGGCATTCCGATGCCTGCGACCAACATCGCCCGCAATATGAAGGATGCCGTCTGGTTTGCCGAGAAGATGGGCTACCCGGTCGTTATGAAAATCGTCTCAAAAGATATAGTCCACAAAACCGACGCCGGCGGCATCGCGCTCGACATAGAGAATAAAAACGAAGTTATAGACGCTTATGAAGCGATAATGCACAGTTGCAAGAGATATAATCCGAACGCGATCATAGAAGGAATCGAAATCGCGGAGATGGTGAAGCCGGGCGTTGAGACAATCATCGGAGCGCGGCAGGACAACTCGTTCGGGCCGATCGTAATGTTCGGCCTCGGCGGCATTTATGTCGAAGTCATGAAAGATGTCGTTTTCAGATCGTTCCCGCTTGGCCGCTCGGATGTCTTGAATATGATCGCCGGAATCAGATCGTATCCGCTGCTGCTCGGCGCGCGCGGCGAAGAGAAAAAAGACATCCCCCGCATCGCCGACACGATCCTTCGCATCGGCGCGATCCTCATCAGGCATAGAGATATCACCGACATCGAACTCAATCCCCTGATCGCTTATCCCGAGGGCGCCGGCGTCAAAGCCCTCGACGCTAGAATACTTCTTTCAAAATCTGAATAGGCGGCGGTAAAAATGGAAAAACTTATTATTGCATCGACTCAGAAACGGGCCGGAAAAACATCGGTCACCGTCGGTTTGACAAAAGCCTTAGGCAAAAGCTGCGGGTACCTTAAGCCGTTCGGCGACAGATTGCTTTACCGCAAAAAACAGTTGTGGGACTACGACGCCGCCCTGATGTCGAGCATTCTCGGCCTCGAAGGCACGCCTGAAAATATGAGCATCGGGTTCGAGCACTCCAAGTTCAGATACATATACGACGAGGAGACGACGAAAGCGAAAGTGATTGAACGCGCGGCGGAAGCCGGCCGCGACAAAGACCTCCTGATCGTCGAAGGCGGCGGCGACCTGCGTTACGGCGCCTCCATCCACCTCGACGCTCTGTCTGTCGCAGGATATCTGAGCGGCCGCCTGCTTCTCATCGTCGGCGGCGACGAGTATGTCATTCTCGACGACCTCACTTTTATTAAAGAAAACATCGGCTTCGACAAAATCAATCTTGCCGGCGTTATCATCAATAACGTGAAAGACGTTCAGGACTTCAAGGAAACGCACCTGAGAAGCGTAAATAATCTCGGCGTTAATGTTCTCGGCATCATTCCTCACGTGCCGGAACTGACTTACATGTCCGTCAGGTATCTGATCGAGCGAACATTCGCAAAGGTGATCGCGGGCGAAGGCGGCTTGGACAACATCGTTAAAAACGTTTTTATCGGCGCTCTTTCCGCCGGCTCATACGTCAACAACCCAGCCTTTACCAAAGAATGCAAGCTCATTATCACCGGCGGCGACAGATCTGACATTATTCTCGCGGCTCTCGAAAGCGGAACATCCTGCATTATCCTGACGAATAACATTCTGCCGCCATCGATCATCATTTCCAAGGCGCACAGCGCGAACGTCCCTCTTCTCCTCGTGCCGTGGGACACTCACTATACCGCCAAGCAGATTGACGGCATGGAAGCGCTGCTCACTAAAGACGACTCGGAGAAGATTGAATTGCTCAAGCGGCTCGTTCTGGATAACGTTGACATCAGCGGGATCTGATACGCCTGCAATGCTTCTGTTTGTTTGACTTGCTTTTTCTATGCCGATATAATGGTTCCATCATGAATTTTGGGACGGATTCTTCAACTCTAAAAAAAAAAGTTCGCTGCTCCTGCCGGCGCTTTTTATTCTGATTTTCACCGCAGTTCTCTTCTATCCTTCGCTTAAAGTCCCTTTTCTTTACGACGATGCCTCAGTTTTGCTACGTCCGCGGACTTTCGAACGCGCCGAATACATGCGCGATCTGGTCTCGAAAAATTATTTCAAACGCTTCGGCGAGCGCACTTACAGGCCGGTCATGTCTCTGAGTTTCTTCGCCGACAGGGCGCTCTCAGGCGCGAATCCAAGAGGATATCATATATTCAACATCGCGCTCCATGCGCTCGCCGCTCTCTTCGTGTTGCTGCTGTTGCATGAACTCGGGCTCGGCGTCTTCAGCGCTCTTGTCGGCGCCCTAATCTTCGCGTCGCACGCGATTCAGACAGAGCCGGTGATCCTCGCGTCTAACCGCGAGGAACTGCTTTGCGGACTCTTTTTCTTTCTTTCCTTCTTGCTGTATGCCCGAGGAGGACGGGCGTCTTACGCTGTGAGCGTCGCTGCCTTTCTCCTCGCGCTTTTCTCGAAAGAAATGGCTGCCGCCCTGCCCCTGATTCTTGTCGCTTATGACATCTACTCAGCTCCGCCCGAAGAATCCGCGTTCAGCGTGTTCCGCAGCCGTTTCGCCTCTTATCTGCCGTACTTCGCCGGAGTAGCCGCTTTCCTTATTCTGCGTCAAACTGTTTTCAACAACGCCGAGGGCAGCGCCGACTGGATCGGCGGTTCTCCATTCTCGACCCTCCTTACAATGTCATTCGTGTTCTTTAAATATTTGAAACTTCTAATCTTCCCGCTCAGGCAATGCGCTGACTACGTCGTGCCTGCGCTGCATAGCCTCGGAAACATCGCCGCTCTACTATCTGTGACAGGCTTAGCCTTATTCATTGCGGCGGCGGTTTATTTTCGCGGACGCGCGCGTTACGCCGGTTTCGCAATGGCTTTCTTCCTGCTCTCATTTCTTCCGGTTTCGAATATTATTCCGTTCGGCGCCGCGATGGCGGACAGATATATGTATATCCCCTCGTTCGCGATATGCCTCGCGCTCGCCGCTCTCGTCGAACGCCTGCGCCCCGGCGCCTATAGATTCGCTTTAGCTTTTCTAATTATCGCCTCTCTTTTTACCCTGACTTTTATCCGCGAGGACGTATGGAGAAGCGATTATTCGCTTTGGGGCGACACCGCCAAGTGCGCTCCCGAGAGCGCAAAGGCGTATCTGAACCTCGGCAACGCCTATCTGCGCGACGCACGGCCTGAAAATGCAATTCAATGTTACAAGAAAGTTCCCTCAAGAACTGGCTATTACGAACGAGACAAATATTATTATAATCTCGGCCTCGCGCTTGAAAGCGCAGGGAAGCCGGAAGCGGCGCGGCGCGCATTTGAGTCCGCGGCAGGCGCCAATATCCGTTTCCCGGAACCTGTCATCCATCTCGCTTTCATCACTGCCGACAGAGGCGACTTGGAATTAGGTTTGAAATATGTCGAGACCGCGGTTCTTGAGGACGTGGAACGGC
>JBAYJY010000294.1:0-3789 GCA_041664945.1 bacterium
ATTTTCTTTTTCTTAGCAGGCGCCGCTTGTTGCAGGATTTCCTCTTCGGCCATTGCTCTTTCCTCCTTGGCTTAAATCTCTTTTTTTTCGTTAAAAACTAAAAATCCCATTTTATTCCGGTTTAATTCCAATACCTTCATGAATGCTGCGCCGATATTCTATCACTTTTTTCAAGACTTCGTCAACACTATCCTTTACAACTATTTTCCGGCCCGTCGTCAACACTATCATCGTGTCCGGCGTCGCCTCTATTGTTTCTATTAAATCAGAGTTCAGTATTATGATCTGATCGCCCAGCTTCTTTATCTCGATCATTTCATTCATCTCCAATTTTCTGGTTTTCCCGACACGCCGCTCGTTATTTTCCGAATCGTTTCGCGATCAGCGTCTTCAGGCTCCGGTCCGATCCCGGATATTTCTCAATGAAGTCTATTAATGTAATTCCTGTTATCTGTTCATTATACATAATTCCACTTTCCGTGGAATTGTACACCTTCAATATACCCGAAGCGGCATCTTTGTCAATCCGCAAGAACGTTAACAGCCACTCCAGTCCCGCCAGAAAACCGGGCAGTGAATAAATTTTATTCCCTGACGCGTCTATGTTTTCATAAGAAATCTCGCCAGGACTGCTGCTCGGCTCGGACATCGAGAGATCGTTTCCGATGAATGTGATCGGGTTGCATCCGGCGATCTTTGCGATCAGGAACGCTATGTTGCCGACGATGACCCCGCCGGGGATAGCCGTGATCCGGCGGTCCGTCAAATTGAGCGCCGCCGATTCATATCCTTTGTCGACATCCGTCATATTGAAAAAAACTTTTTCCCGCCACGGCAATTTCAAAACTTGCGGCGAAACGTATGTCGCCGCGATCAGCGTCGTTCGGCCGGTATCGTAGCCTTCGAAAAATTCCGCCACTTTGTCAGACGCGTCGGCGACTATCGTGAAGTGCGGGACGACCCCGGCGGCGTCGAATACTTTTTTATTCGCCCGGTCGCAGCAAAACAGAGGATATCTCTTTTGCGCGCCTGCGAGTTGCCCCGCGTTCCTGCTCAAGCTCGGCCCGGCGCCGATGACTATCCCCGGAATGCCGCGAAACACATCGTGTATGGCCCAAATGTCATGGCCTTTTGCGATCTCAGACTGATTGCGGCGTATGTTGCCGAGCCAATGAGCGCGTTGCCCGCGGCTGTCCTGAGCGGCTAACGTCTTAGTTATCGCGTCATCCGGCCTCGGCGCGTTTTGCGAATTTTTTTCTTCGTCCATGGTATTCGGGGCTAGCCCTTGAACCTCAAAAGCTCTCTTATTTAATAAATCCGTAGTAGCGGCCCATCCAGTATGGAAGCAGCCAGAATGTCGCCGCTTCCTCGGAGTAACCGCCGTATGGGCAGTCGAGCATAAACGGATTTTCGTTCCATTTCATCATGCAGCGTTCGTCGGGCGGCAGCGGTTTCACGGCCTGCACTTCGTTGAACCGGCCGCCTTTAGTGTCGCGCTCGATGTCCGCGCGATGACTGTTGCGAATCGACCAGTATACAAGGTCCGGAGACAACTTCCGCAGCGTGTAAACCGCCTTGTCCGGGTCGAACTCCGTTCCATCAGGCATGACCGCTCCGTAAATAAAGTTCCAGAGCGGGTTCATCTCCGGACGATCGATCTTCCAACTGCGCGTGATGCTCTCGTGATAATATTTCTGCAAAAATGAATTTGTTTCGTATTTCAGCAGCGGGTAATATGCGAGAAAAGCCAGTTCGTCATCCGAGTGGTTAATCACGCGCGGCTGGTTTATCTTCTGCTTGACCATGTGCTTGGCGTAGTTGTGTTTCTTTATCAGCAGCATGTAGCTGTCCATGAATTTCTGATCGCCGGTAATGTGAATCGCCGTGCGCAGATAGGCAAGAATTTCGAGCGAGTTCAGCCCCTGCTGGAAGCGGCCGCGTGTCCGCAGATATTCAGGGTTCCACATGCCGAATGAAGTCGGCTTGCCGTCGGTGTCGATCAGATAGTAGTCGTTGTCGATGATGTGATTTGTCAGCGCCCTGACGTTTTTCTCAATTTCCTTTTTTTCATTTTCGTCGGCGCAGAGATCGTAATAAATCGCGTTCGCGTAGTAGTGGCCGTCTATTTCGTCCGAGCTGGTGTCGCCCTTCCAGCGCCATTTTCCGTCCGGAGTGATGTGGTCCCATTCGCCCTGGCAATGCTGGTCGTCCGGCTTGGCGAACGATCGCGCAACGAAACCCGGAACGCCGGTGATGTTCTCCAGCTTCATCAGAGCTTCCATCGATTGCCTGGCGAATTTTTTAGCTTCCGGGTCTTTCGTCGCGGCGTAACGGTAACATTCTGCGCCGATGTACATTGCCGTCCAAAGCCCGTCGTTGTCACTTGTCGCAAGAACGTTGCTCGAAAGATCGCCTGGCCGCGTCAGACTTGAATCCGAGACGAGCCCGTAGCGAACGTGCCGCTCGCGGACCTGCTTCTCAAGGTAGGCCGCCTTGTCGGCGAGCGTCATCATCCGGTATTCGATTCTCGACACTCCGCCGGGCGTTCCGAACCACGCGCCGCCGTCCGGCGCGGCAGCTATCGCCACAACGCGGTCGTCCGGCAGATATCGCTTGCTCTCGAAATACTCCCATTCTTTTCCGTCGTATCGCTCCGCGCCGATCGTCGTTCCGACCCACAGCATCCCGTTGGAACCGGCCACTGTCAGCGCGTCCTCATACGGCATCCCGGTTTTTTTGCCGTTGATGTCCGTCCATTTCTGCTTCCGGTCAAAGCGGCTCACGCCGCCTCCGGTGGCTATGTACAAATCGCCGGACTTAGACAGATACAGATCGCGCACGTTGTTGTCGATAAGGCTCTCGCCGTCATAGCTGTGCCGGTACAGAGCCACATGCTCTCCGTCATAGCGCGCGAGGCCTTTCAGAAAACCCACCCACGCCGCGCCCTCTCCGTCAACTGCGAGCGCCGTCACCGGCCGCGTTCCGAACGCTTCGATTCGTTCCGCCTTGCCGTCCTTCAAATTGAACAGCCCCTGCGCCGTTCCCACAAGCCAGCCGCCTCGCCACGCCGCAAACGCCGTCGTCTCTTTCAACAAAAGCGTTTCAGCTTTCATTTCTCCTTTGAGCGACACTCTGAAAAATCCTTCGCGGGAACCAACGAGCATCCCGTCGCCGTCGCATGCAATTTTTGTCACTAATCCGAACCCGTCGCCCGGCTGCGCATTTCGCCATTTGCCTGATTCGAAATAATAAATCCCTCTTCCGGAACCGGCGTATAGCTTGTCGCCGCAATATGCGAGGCTGTTCACGCCCTCGCCCGGCAGACCGTCTTTCTCCGTGTACAGCGTCGCCCACTTCTGCGGATATTTCTCGTCCTTAACGAACGGTTTCTCCACAGCCGCCGCTCCATGCGCCATGCCTGCAATCAACAACGCCGCAATCATTCTCAGAAATGTTTTCATCAGCCAGCTCCGTATGTCGTGTAAATTATCTTCGCTCTCTCTGCAACTGCATCGCGATTACAATCTTCTGCATCTCGCTTGTCCCCTCATATATCTCCGTAATCCGCGCGTCGCGGTAGAACCGCTCAACCGGATAATCCGTCATATAACCCATCCCGCCATGAATCTGCACCGCGTCGTACGCTACCTTGTTTGCCGCCTGCGAACAGAAAAGTTTCGTCATCGCCGACTGCTTTGTAAATTTCTTTCCGGTGTCGGCGAGCCACGCGCAGTTGTAAACCATCAGCCGCGCCGCCTCAATCTGCGTCGCCATCTCGGCCAGCTTGAA
>JBAYJY010000295.1:0-3765 GCA_041664945.1 bacterium
CTGCGTACCAGCGGCTGTCCCATGTTTCGATGATTCCGAGCCGCATTCCGCGCGGATGTACTTTCTGTCCCAATGTGCCCTCCTTAACTCTTTGCCGGTTTTTCGGCGACGAACATTGTCAGGTGGCAGGAGCGTTTTCTGATCCGGACTCCGCGGCCCATCGCTCGCGCCGCCATCCGTTTCATCGTCGGTCCCTGATTCGCCACTCCATCAGCTACTATAAGGTTGTCTCGCGTCATGCCGTGGTTTTCCTCGGCGTTCGCTCCTGCGGACTCCAATACCTTCCGCACGATCTGCGCCGTGGGCGACGACATGAACTTCAATATCGAGACCGCCTCGTTATATTGCTTGCCCTTAACGAGATTTATATATCGCCGAACTTTACTCGACGACACCCGGCAGTGCCGGTATTCCGCTTTTGCATATGTTTTTTCCATTGCTTCAGCCTGCCTGTTCCATTTTATCCGGTGAGTTTACTTTACTCCGGTTTTCTTTTCCGAGCCGCCGTGGCCCCTGAACAGCCTTGTCGGAGCGAACTCGCCGAGCTTATGGCCCACCATGTTCTCTGTTATGAACACGGGTATGTGCTTGCGGCCGTTGTGGACCGCCAATGTGAGCCCCACCATCTCGGGCACTACCATCGAGGCGCGCGACCATGTGCGGATGATTCCGCCGCCCTTCTGCTTCTGCGCTTCCTTGACCTTCTTGAGAAGTTTCTCTTGTACAAAAGGTCCTTTTTTCAACGAACGTGGCACGGCATTCCTCCCGTTACTAAATCAATTTAGCGCTTCTTTTTGTTCCGCGCTGTTACGATGTACTTGTTGCTCTTGCGCTTCGAGCGCGTCTTGCCGCCCTTGGCGGGCACGCCCCACGGCGATACCGGATGCCGGCCGGCTGTCTTGTTCTTGCCCTCGCCGCCGCCGTGCGGATGGTCGCACGGATTCATAACTGTTCCGCGGACTGTGGATCGAATTCCCATCCATCTTTTGCGGCCGGCCTTGCCCAGCGATATCAGGTTGTGTTCTCCATTTCCTACCTGCCCGATTGTCGCGCGGCACTTAAGGTTGAACAGCCTCATCTCGCCCGAAGGCATTCTGACGTGCGCATATTCGCCTTCCTTCGCCAGAACCGTAGCGTATATGCCGGCTGAGCGGGCAACCTTGCCGCCTGCGCCGGGCCTCAACTCGATGTTGTGGATCAGCGCGCCTAAGGGTATCTCTTTCAGGGCGAGACAGTTGCCTTCGGAGACGTCGATTCCTGTTCCTGAGGCTATCTTGTCGCCGACCTTCATGTTCTTAGTCGCGATGACATACTTTTTAATTCCGTCCGTGTAATACACGAGCGCAATTCTGCTCGAGCGGTGCGGATCATACTCGATCGCCGCGATTCTGCCTTCCACTCCGTCACGCTCACGCTTGAAATCAACTTCACGCACGCGTTTCTTGTGGCCGCCGCTGCGGTGCCGGACAGTTACGCGGCCCATGTTGTTGCGACCGCCGTTCCGGCTTTTTACCTTTGTTAGTGACTTTTCCGGCTTATCTTTCGTGATGTCTTCATTAGACAGCCCGATGTGGAAGCGTCTGCCCGGAGTCGTCGGTTTTGATTTAATTAGCGTCATGGCTGTTTACCGCCCTTACATTCCTTCGAAGAAGCCTTGGATTTTTTGGCCCTTCCTGATTGTTACTACCGCTTTTTTCCAGTCGGGCGCGTAGCCGCGGAAGCGGCCCATGCTCTTCCGATGCCCGCCCACGTTGATGATGTTCACTTTCTCAACGTTCACATTGAACAATTTCCCGACAGCCTTCTCTATGTCGGTCTTCGTCGAGTCCGTGGCGACTTTGAAATAGTACTTGCCGTCCGCCAGTTCCCGATGGCTTTTTTCCGATATGATCGGAGCGACTATGATATCTCTTGCGTCCTTCATGATTAACCGTCCCGTCAGGCGTTGTTGATTTTGAGCCGCTCAGCCGTCGCCGGCGATACGAGCAGCCATTCTCTGTCCAACAGATCCTTTATGTTCAGCCTGTCAGCGTGAATGCATTTCACGCCTTGCAGGTTTCTCGCCGATTTAATTACGTTCGCCGTTCCGTCGCCCTCATACATGTACAGAACTTTGCCGGTCATTTCCTTGTCATCAAGAAATGCGCGGAATTTCTTCGTCGAGGGTTCGTCGAACGCGAGCTCCGCGACAACGATGCGGCCTTCGGCCAGCTTCCACTGAAGAACGCTTTCCACAGCCGCTTTGCGCGCCTTCTTGTTCATCTTCAGCGAATAGTTTTCGAGAGCGTCGCCGAATGCGCGTCCGCCGCCTCTCCATTGCACCGCGCGAATGCTGCCCTGCCGCGCCCGGCCGGTGCCCTTCTGTCTCCACGGCTTCACTCCGCCGCCGCTTACCTCGGCCCGGTTCTTCTGCTTCGCCGTGCCTCGGCGGGTATTAGCCTGCTCGATCCTCAGAGCTTCGACAATCAACCCTTTTTTAAGTCTTGTTACTTTTTTACCGTTTGTGTTTTCCATCGTTCCGACTACCCGTCGCATTAGTTATTTTCAATTATGACCAGCGAATTGCGCTTGCCGGGCACTGAGCCCCTTACCGCCAAGATGTATGTGAGCGCCTTCGCTGGCTTCTCTTCCTTCTTCTTCTTATCGACCTTCTGTTCCGTTTCCTGTGTCGCAACCGCTTCAACAGCTTCAGGAGTCTGCATCACTTCGAGCTTCTCGTCAACAGATTCTGAGATTTCGATGCCTGACTCGCCGAACGGCTTGATGCGAACGAGCTTCAAATCGCCTGTCGTGACCTGTGAGTTGCCCATGTGGCCGGGAGAGCGTTTGCCCTTGAACACGCGCTGCGCGTCCGTGGCGCCGGCGCTCATGGGCCGCCTGTGCACTTTTTCCGCGCCGTGGCTGTCCGAAGAGCCGTGGAACCCGTGCCGCTTCATGCCGCCGGCAAACCCGCGTCCTATGCTCGTCCCTATGATTTTCACTATCGTGTCTTCCTTGAAAATCATTTCAGCCGTCAACTCGTCGCCGACTTTCAGGTCGGCCACTGTGTCCGTCCTGAACTCGCGAAGAACCTTGAACCCGTTCTTTACGCCGGCTTTTTTGAAGTGGCCCATCATCGGCTTGTTTACCTTCTCCGCCTTAACGGATTGGTAACCGAGCTGAACGGCGTTGTAACCGTCCTGGCCGTCAGCCTTCTTAAGCTGCGTGACGGTGCAGGGGCCCACTTCGAGCAGCGTAACCGAAATTACGTTGCCCTTCGAATCAAAGATTCGAGTCATACCGATTTTCTTACCTATCAATCCAGATATCATGGCAATTTACCTTTTAATCTCGATATCCACGCCGGACGGCAATTCAAGTTGCTTGAGTGCGTCAATCGTCGCGGGAGTCGGGCTTTCGATGTCGATCAGACGTTTGTGCGTTCGAATCTCGAAATGCTCTCTCGATTTTTTGTCGACGTGCGGAGAGCGTAGCACACAGAAGCGTTCAATCGAAACAGGCAGCGGGATCGGCCCGAGGGCGTTAGCCCCGCTCCCCTTTACGGTGTCCGCTATCTTTTGCGCCGCGGCGTCCAGTATCGTGTTGTCAAACGATTTCAGTTTGATTCTAATCTTTAACTTCGCCATGAGAGATTCCTTTTACTCTAAAATATCCGTTACAACGCCGGCGCCAACTGTTCGGCCGCCTTCGCGTATCGCAAACCGCAGCCCCTTCTCTATGGCCACGGGCATTATCAACTCTACCTTTATGTCTATCTCGTCGCCA
>JBAYJY010000296.1:0-3682 GCA_041664945.1 bacterium
AAATGCTAAAGAAAGACAACAGTAGCGAGCATCGAGTAGCGAGAACATAGGGGAAAGATAAAAACAGAATTCAGAACTCAGAATCCGGAACACAGCGAAAAAGTAAAAACAGTAGATGGTATAAAGTAGAATGTAGAAAGGGAAAAGAATAAATACAGAATACAGGATTCTGTATTCTGAGTTCTGTTTTTCGCTGTTCGCTGTTCGCTGAGTTCTGGATTCTGAATTCTCTATTTATCTTTTCCCTGTTTACTGTTTGCCGTCTACTGTCTACTGCTTTTCCGCCTTTTCTTTTCCCTATCTACCATCTGCTTTCTACCCTCTACTGTTTCCCCCTAACCCGCCGCTTGCCGTCTGTTGACTTACCGCCTGCCGCATAATAATGTATTTGTAAGAATGTTCTTTCTGGCTCTATGGGACAACAAGCGTAAGATGGTTTTCAAACGCGAATAAAGCCATTGCCCGGGTTGACGCGAGCCGGTCAGCGCCGGCGCCGCAAAGAGAGCCTGAAGCAGGAAAGGCGGCAAAATGATCTCGATTGATTCGCCCAACATTCGCAAGAACACATGGGTATTCAAAATGGTCAGGGTCAGATGCGCGCGCCGCTTCGCCGCATGGGCGCTTATTCTCGCGATCTCCGTCCTTCTCGGGGCCAGCCAGCCCCGCTACTTCCGCAACTTCCTGCAGGGGCCTTACGATTTCAGCGCTTCCGACCTCGACGCAATTCAGGACGTTTACACAACTCCGCGCTACTTCGTCCGGGTCGCCGGCTCTCAGGCCGCCGACACCGGAGTAAAGGAGATCACCGACAAAACGATCAACGGCATAAAAACAGGCGAGTCTGTCTCCAACTTCTACGCCCTCGCCGTCGGCGACAAGTTTCTGATCTGCAACAGCTCGCGCGGCTCCAAAACAACTTATACCGGCGAACTCACTCCCTTCTCGTACGATCTCACAGAACAATTCTTCGGAACGACGGCGGCGAAAGCCGTTCAGGATAGCTTCTATCCGTTTTACCTGAACGACAATTCGTTTCGCGAAACGGGCTATTGCGTGATTTTCTGGTATCTGGTTCTCGCGGGTTTGCTCGTGTGGCAGCTCCTGCCCGTCTTCAGGCAACTCAAGGACCCGGCGGCGCACCCGGCCATCAGCCGCGTCCGGCGCTGGGGCGACCCTGTCGGCCAGACCGTCGCGGCGCAGCGGGAAGCGGACAAGCCGCGGCTCAAGGCCAAAAAAGGCTGGCGGATCACCGATCATTTCATATTCCAGGCATCCTTTTTCTCGTTCGACCTGCTCCGCTTTTCAGACTTGGACTGGGCCTACAAGAAAGTCACAAAAAACAGCATCAACATGATCCCGATAGGCAAATCCTATGAAGTCATACTCATCTGCCGTGACGGCGCGGCGACAATCCCGTGCAAGTCGAAGTCGATGGACGCGATATTGGAGTTGGCGCAACAGCGCGCCCCGTGGGCATTCATCGGTTTCTCGGATGAACTTTCGGAATTCTTCAAAAAAAACACAAGCGAATTTATCAGCGCCGTCGAAGAGAGAAAACGGGAGCTTAACAGCAACCTGAATTGATCGGCGGAATCCGATCGACACAGCGGCGCCGGAAAACAAGTAACGGCGGCCGTTGGAAAACAGAATTCAGAATACAGCGAAAGCAAAAATATGGAGCGAGAAACGCTTTCGAACAGCCGCAAAGGCATGTATTTTCTTACAAACTTTTATAGCTTCTGTGTCTTTATAGCGATTATTTTTGCGCGTTATTCACTTCCGCAACGATCTTAAGTAGAATGGTAATTCATCTATTGCGGCTGAGGCTGTTGGAGCGGGCGAGTGACCGGCGGGCAGTTGTACGCGGCCGATATTGGATAACAATAAAGACGTGAGAGGTTTGTCATGGCGCAATTTGTCGCATTTCAAAATGGCGTGGAAGTGAACGGCGAAACTGTTCTGTCGGTTGTGAACGGCTCTCCGATAAAGGAAATGGCGATTAAGATTCTCGAAAAACACGGCATAAAAGACCCTAAGCCCGGAGAATGGTATTCACAGCAGAATTGGCTGGATTCGTTCAGGGAAATCTCCGAAAAGATCGGGTCCGGCACTTTGAAAACAATTGGAATGGCTATTCCCAAGAATGCGCAGTTCCCTCCCGAAATCGACAACACGCATGCGGCGCTCGCAAGCATTGACGTTGCATATCACATGAACCACAGGAAGGGAAAGATCGGCAATTACGAATATGTGAAGACCGGAGAGAAATCGGCGAAGATAGTATGCCGCAATCCCTATCCCTGTTCATTCGATCTCGGCATTATCATTGCGATAGCAAGAAAATTCAGCATGGGCGCCAGGGTGGAGCATGACGAAACGCAACCCTGCCGGAGCAATGGCGCGGATAGTTGCGCGTACAATGTCACGTGGTAGCGGCCCCCGGCGGCTTAACGCTTTCCCGCGCAAAGGAACCGATAGCCGGCGTCGAAAGCGCCGGCGCTTCTGAGGCGGCCGTATTTCTTTTCCCAGTCGCCCGTTTCGAGATCGCGCTGTAGCCGTAGCGTCCCCTTCTCGACTTCGTTTTGATCCGCCAATGCAAAACCCGACATGCAGGCCCTGATCTCCGGGTCGAGGTATATTTCGGGCCTTCTCCAGCCCGCGGCAAGAAAGTTATCCCGCAGATCGTGCGGCAGCTCAAATGCGCTCGTTGAAACTTTCCGCCCTGCCACATCCGCGAAAAGCGTTTCTACCTCTGTCAACGGCGGAAATATTTTTAATGCCGATTCCCAGATATCGGGAAAATAATCCCCTATCCACGGCCTCGGAATCTGCCACGGGTCGAATGTGAAAAGAACGATAGGGCCGGCCTGACAGACGCGATCCATTTCCAGAACGGCTTTCTCCGGCGATTTGAAATGATGAAAGGCAAAAACACAGATCACGCCGTCCACGGATTTATCATGCAGCGGGATATCTTCAGCCGCGCCGTTCAGCCACTCGACATTGGCGGCGGGCAGCGCCTGCTCCATCATAACCGGAGACGGCTCCACCGCTTTCACGGCATATCCTTTACCCGCCAGCGCTGCGGCATAATTCCCCGTCCCCGCGCCGATATCGGCTATGACGCTTCCCTGCGTCAAATCAAGGATAGATATGATTCTCTCCACAATTCGAATATCAGCCCGCCGATGCCGCGTATAATTCTTTCCAATCCTGTCGTAGACCGACTTTTCCATTACCTATTCCTTTAGCACAGAATATCACAGACGCGAAGGGAAGAAAACAGCGCGCGAAGCGCCCCGCCGCCGCTATACAATGACAAACGGATGCGCTTCCTATAAGATAAAGGTTTGAACGATCAGATGAACGGAGGTTCGCGTTATGGCAGTTCCGGAATTGATGAGAGCATCAACGAAAGACGAAACATATGGAGGGATCAGCTATCGCATCGAGGGCGATCTGGTTCCGGTTCTGCAAATCGAACTGAGCCGTATTCCGGTTTATTTCGAACACCACGTTCTGCTGTGGAAAGATTCGAGCGTGCAGGTTGCCTTAAAGCCTCTCAAGGGCGCTTTTAAAAGGGCGGCCGCGGGGATGCCGATTATGATGGCGATGGCTGCCGGGCCGGGCCGGATCGGGTTCAGCCGCGACGGAGCGGGCCTTGCTTTCGCCATGCATCTGA
>JBAYJY010000297.1:0-3666 GCA_041664945.1 bacterium
TCCATCATATATAAAAACCACATAAGGGGGAGAATATGAAAAAAGCAACGACAATAAAAGCGATGCTGATGGCATCCCTGATAGCGACCGCGACGCTTCTCGCAGGCTGCGGCGGCGGAGGCAGCTCGCCTGCCACCGGCAGGGGAACCATGAAACTGAAACTCGATGTGCCAAGAACCGCTCTATCGCCGGGTTCTACGAGCACTCTCGCGGCAAGCGCGACAGTTACGGTAGACAGCTATACATCAAAAGGCGTCACCACACTTGCGGGAGCGAATCTCGCTTTCACGCAGACCTGCGCCTACGACACGACTTATGCCTGTACGCAGACAGGCGGCGATTTCTTTATCTCGGAGATTCCAGCCGGCAGCAATTACATTGTTAAGGCTCAGTTGGATATGACGAGCACTTACACCGAACAAACAGTCGTCGCGCCACGCGCTGCAAATTCGACTTATACATTTTCGCAATATTTTGGCGCACTCGTAGACGATGTCGCGGACGGCGTAACTTCTGACATTTCTGTTAACGGCGCATCAACAATCGTCGCGCTTGCGGCAATGCGTTATGCTGACAAAAATGAAGCTTATTTGTCCGATACTTCAGTAGTTACTGATGCGGTTATTGAAGCGATTAGGAGTTATGTCAACACGGCAGTCGCAAACCACAATCTTTCTGCCTATCCATTCACTTGCATTCAATCCGGCTATCCCAGAACAGCGAACGGCGCAAGTTCAACATGCCTCGATCCGTTCGTTCGGTCAAACTGGACGTCAGACTTCATTTCGCAGATCGACGCGATTCTCGCCAGCTCTCCGCTGCCCGGAACAGCCAGCTACATTCAGGGGTCTTTCTGCTCACAGGGTTCAGGAACAAATCCTTACTTCTTCACCATGAAAAATTCAATTTATGTTGACGGTTCAGGAAGCGCTCAATGGACAAATATTTCGAATTCCATTGGCGATTCCATTCCGTCTCGGATCATGGACGTTTCGCAAATCACTCCCGGGCACACTTTCACAATGTCTTCCGAAGGCCGGCATGGCGCCCTCTCTCTTGACGGCAACGTGCTCGCGGACGTAGTGACTGATCCTTTACAGCCCCAGTTATGCGTCGACATCGCCGTCAAAAAAAGCACAGCGGCTACCGCAGCGCTCATGAACGGCGATTATGTTGTGAGTGAATTGAGAGGCGAATTCAACTATTCATTCTCTCCGGAAACCACCCGCTCGGTCGCTCATTTAGACGGAGTTAGCGCCGGAACGTATCAGTCATTGTCTAAATCGAGCGAAGGAGACCTCGATTCGGGCACATTTACTTTCACGATCAATCCTGACGGAACTTTCACGATGATAGATCCCATTGAAGGCACGGACTACGGCATCGTTTCGCCGGATGGCAATATGTTCTTAATTATTGACACGGACATTCAGTACGGTTCCGTGGGCATTTTGGTCGGTGTAAAAAAGAGCTCGACCATGGTCGCATCAAACATGATCGGCACATATCATCTGGCCCAATTCGGCGTTGACCGCACAACAGTCGACGGAACCGCATGGTTCCCGGACACTGAATACGGAACCTATGCCATCTCAACGGCCGGATCAGGCGTCTACACTTCGCTCTTTAATTCCAACAACAGCACACAGGATTCGCAGAATACCACTTACACCGGCGCCGCGGATGGAACCTTTACGATTACAGGCGATGACGGCGCAGGTATCGTTTACCCGGACGGCAGCATGATATTTATGTCTGACACATCTTTGACAGCGGATGATTTTATTAACTTCTCGATCGGAATTAAAACCACTCCGTAATTAAGCTGCCCGCGCCTTTGGCGCATGATTATTAATGTTCATTAAACCCCGCTCTCACAGCGGGGTTTTTTATTTCATCGATATTTGATCGTATTTGAAATTCACGATATCATCTTTCATCGAAGAGAACGAAGGAGAAAGCCGCCAATGAACAAACGGATTCTTTTAATAAACCCGAACCGATATGCCGAACCGCCTGTCATACCCGTCGGCCTCGAATACGTCGGATCATATCTGGAGCAGGCCGGTTTCGACGTCAGAATGCTCGATCTTTGCTTCGCTGACGAACCTGAGGCCGCTGTCCGGCGAGCTGCGCGCGAATGCGGCCCTGCCCTCATCGGCATAACCATCCGCAACATAGACTCCGCGCTTTTCAACAATAACATTTTCTTCCTGCCCGGCATTAAAAAGATAATCGACGCGGCGAAGGAGTCCGGAGCGCCGGTCGCGCTCGGCGGAGTTGGCTACACAAGCGCGCCGGAAATCATTCTTAAGGAAACCGGGGCCGACTATGGAGTCGCGGGGCCCGGAGAGCTTGCTTTTGCGCAACTCGCGGGCGACATCTGCGGCGGCAGGACGCCGAAAAGCGGCGTCATTAGCGGTTGGGACGCCGGCATCGACCCGGATTTCACGCCAGAGCGCCCTTTCGGCATTGATTACGCGAAGTATATTGAAAAAGGCGGCATCGCCGGCTTCGCGACGCAATACGGCTGCTGCGAACGCTGCGATTACTGCATCGAAGCCGCCACACCCGTATCTCACAGAAACCCGGCCGCCGTCATCAGCGAGCTTGCAGCGCTTACCAGGATGGGATTTTCAGATTTCCATCTCTGCGACAGCGAATACAACCTCGATCTCAGCTTTTCAGAGCGGTTCGCAGCAGCGCTCGCCGACGCCACCCTGCCCCTTAAATGGTCCTTATACATCAAACCGGTTCCATGGTCTGAAAAAATGTTCTCCGAACTCAAACTTTCCGGCGCAACCGCCATAACCATGAGCGTAGACAGTTTCGCGCTGTCCGGGGAATTGCCGCGCTACGGGTTCGACGATCTCGCAGCTATCACAGGCATCTGCCGCCGGCTCGGAATCAAGCTCGCGGTGGATCTGCTCACCGGCCGCCCCGGCGAACCGCTCGATTCCACGGCGGCCGCTATAGACTTTTTCAAAACGAATCGGCCTGACGCTGTCGGAGTTAACGCATATTTCAGGGTCTATCCGGGAACCGGATTCCAGCAGACTATCGGCCGGATAGCCGCGGATTCATTGATTCATACAGCATCCGGCTGCGGATCGGCGCTGGAACCTGTTTTTTATAATCACTTGTCCATTGAAAGCTTAAAAGATATAATCGGCGGCGATGAGTTGTTCAAGATCGAAGGGTTTGAAAGATCGAGCAACTATGAACGGTTGCAGGGTAAGAGCCGGGATTAAATATCAACAGGAGCAACCACTGCCATGCATGATGCCGTAAAAGAAATCTCAATGTTTTGGATCATCCCTTTTGTCGGAATCCTGCTTTCCATAGCGATTATACCGTTGGTAAACGGAGACTGGTGGCATCATAATTTCCCGAAGGTCAGCTTATTCTGGGGATTGCCGATGGTGGTCGCCATGTATTTTCTCTTTCCGGAAAGACTGTTCCACACCGGTATCGAATTCTGTTCGTTCATCGCGCTGATCGGGTCTCTGTATGTCATATCCAGCGGCATTTTCATACACGGTTCGTTCAAGCCGTCGCCTCTGACGAACTGCGCATTTTTTGCGCTCGGGGCCGTTCTCGCCAATATGATCGGCACGGCGGGCGCTTCCATGGTTCTCGTGCGCCCAATGCTGCGCATAAACTCCA
>JBAYJY010000298.1:0-3581 GCA_041664945.1 bacterium
CCGTGCTCGGCATCTGCTACGGGATGCAGTTGATGGGCCTTATGCTCAAGGGGCGCGTGGGCACGACGGATCGGAAGGAATTCGGACGCACCGAGCTGCGCGTTGACAATCCGGGAATCCTCTTCGAAGGCCTGAACCCGCAGTTGATCTGCTGGATGAGCCACGGTGACGTCGTTCTCGCGGAACCGCCGGGATTCAAAACCTCGGCGCACACGAACAACACGCCCGTAGCCGCGATGGCGGACACGAAGCGCAATTTCTTCGGCGTGCAGTTCCACCCGGAAGTGGTTCACACGCCGTGGGGAATCGAAGTTTTGAGAAACTTCGTTTTGAAAGCGTGCAAATGCGCGGCGAACTGGACGATCGGCAACTACGCCGAGACGTCGATCCGCGACATCCGCGCGCAGGCGAACAAGGGCAAGATACTCTGCGCGCTGAGCGGCGGAGTGGATTCCGCGGCTGTGGCTGTGCTCTGCCACCGGGCGGTCGGAAAGAATCTCACCTGCGTTTTCGTCGACCACGGCCTTATGCGCAAGAATGAAGCCGTGCAGGTCGTCAACACTTTCCGGGACGCATTCAAGGTAAACCTGATACACGTTGACGCGAAAGAACGGTTCCTCAAAAAACTCGCGAACGTATCCGAGCCTGAGAAGAAGCGGCACATCATAGGCCACGAGTTCATACGCGTGTTCGAAGAAGAAGCGAAAAAACTCGGCAAGGTGGATTTTCTCGCGCAGGGGACTCTGTACCCGGACGTAATAGAGAGCGTATCGAGCGGGACAGGCAAATCGTCCATGATCAAGTCGCACCACAACGTGGGCGGACTGCCGAAGAGGATGAATTTCGGGCTGATCGAGCCGTTGCGATGCCTGTTCAAGGACGAAGTGCGGGCGCTGTGCGCGCAGCTCGGACTGCCGAAGGAAATAATCTGGCGCCAGCCCTTCCCTGGGCCGGGAATCGCCATCCGCATCATAGGAAAAGTGACTGAAGAAAGAATACAAATCGTTCAGGACGCGGACGATATTATTATGACGGAAATACGCAACGCCGGCCTGCAGTATGAAATCTGGCAGGCGTTCGCCGTGCTGCCGGCGATTAAAAGCGTCGGCGTGATGGGCGACATGCGCACCTATGCCTACCCGATCGTCCTGCGCGCGGTAACAAGCGCGGACGGCATGACCGCCGACTGGGCGAGACTGGATTACGAACTCCTCGAACGCATCTCCAACAGGATCGTCAACGAGGTAAAAGGAGTCAACCGTGTCACATACGACATCACAAGCAAACCTCCCGGCACTATCGAATGGGAGTGACCGGGCGCTGAAGCTCATTCTGACGGAGAAGGAAATCCAGAAGACGGTCAAGCGTCTTGGAAAAACCATTACCAAAGACTACGAGGGCAAAGAGCTCTTCTGCGTCGGCGTTCTCAAGGGCGCAATGATGTTTCTCGCCGACCTCGTACGGTGCATCAACGTTCCCGTATCATACGACCTGATGGCGATATCGAGCTACGGCGCAGCTACAAAATCTTCGGGCGTGGTCCGCATCATTAAGGACCTCGACGTGCCGATCGAAAGCAAGCACGTGCTCGTCGTCGAGGACATCATCGACTCCGGCCTGACGCTTAACTATCTGTTGAACAATTTGCGCACACGCAACATCGCGAGCCTGAAAGTCTGCACGCTGCTCGACCGCCCCTACCGCCGCATGGTCAACGTGCCGGTCGACTACAACGGCTTCGTCATAAACGACGATTTCGTAGTCGGCTACGGGCTCGACTTCAATCAGAAACACAGAAATCTACATGATATTTATGCAATAGAGGGCTGAAAAACTTTTTTGTGCGCATCATTGACAGTATTTAAAGCTGTCATTATCATAACAATGCTGACTATTGAGTCTGTCGTTTGTATCTTCGCAGGATTTCCGGACAACAATCGGGCAGGATTAAGCAACATCCGCGTTGAGAGTTGAAAAGCCAATCCATAATCAAACGCCGGACAACCCCGTAGACCTGCGGGCGCTTTGAATTCATGACTGACATGGAAAACACCTGAACCACTTATCCGCTAACAGAGCGCGTGTGTTTAATTTCTAAACAGGCAATTTAAGAAAAAGCGATTCTATATCGTTTTAACCAATTAGGAGGAATCATGGAACTGGCGGAACTTGAAGCGAAAACCGTTACCGATCTCCACAAGCTGGCGAGCGAGGTCGGAATCAAAAGCCCGCAGAAATTCAAAAAAGCGGAACTCGTTAATAAGATAATGGAGCTCAAAAACAAAGAGAATGGGCTTATTTATACAGAAGGCATATATGACGCTGCGCAGGACGGTTTCGGATTTCTGCGCAGAAGCGGCTACGTCAGCAGCCCGGACGACATCTACGTTTCGATCTCTCAGTCGAAACGGTTTGGCCTTCGCCCCGGCGACATCGTAGCCGGCCAAGTGAGGCCCCCGAAAGAGAACGAGCGCTACTTCAGCCTTCTGCGCGTCGAGGCCATCAACGGCGTCAAGCCGGAAGACCTCCGCGCCCGCAAGTTCTTCGAAAACCTCGTTCCGGTCTATCCCACGCAGCGTTTGAAAATGGAATGCGACCCGGCGGACATCTCAACCCGTGTCATCGACCTGATCGCCCCCTGCGGCCGCGGCCAGCGCGCTATCATCGTCGCTCCGCCCAAAGCCGGAAAGACCATTCTTCTTAAGAAAATCGCTAACAGCATCACCACCAACCACCCGGACATCATCCTTCTCGCCCTCCTCATCGACGAACGACCGGAAGAAGTCACAGACTTCCGCCGCTCCGTCAAGGGCGAAGTCATCAGTTCCACTTTCGACGAGAAACCGGAAAACCACGTCGCGGTCGCCGAGCTCGTGCTCGAACGCGCCAAAAGGCTCGTCGAAAACGACAAAGACGTCATCATCCTTCTCGACAGCATCACGAGACTCGCCCGCGCATATAACCTTTGCGTGCCGCCCAGCGGACGCACTCTCTCCGGCGGCCTCGACCCGAACGCGCTCCACAAACCGAAACGCTTCTTCGGCGCCGCCCGCAAGCTCGAAAACGGCGGCTCGCTCACCGTTGTCGCAACCGCCCTCATCGAGACCGGCAGCCGGCTCGACGAAGTCATCTTCGAAGAATTCAAAGGCACCGGCAACATGGAACTGCAACTCAGCCGCGCCCTCGCCGACAAGCGCATCTTCCCGGCGATCGACATCGTCAAGTCGGGCACACGCCACGAAGAACTGCTTTACAACAAAGACGAGCTCGAAAAGATATGGAAACTGCGCCGCATCATCAACGCGCTCGACGAACAACAGGCGACCGAACTGGTTATCGACAGGCTCACGACCATGAAAACCAACGAACAGTTCCTCGCCGCCTTGCAGTACGTTTCATCGTAATTGATATTGACCCCCGCGGGCATTCAACGCAAAATATCGTCCGGGGATTGATCTTTGCAGTTAAAGTTGCTATCATTTACTGCTTGTGACAGTAAAAAGTACAGCCGAAGGGCGGGATTTACAGTGAAACCGGGAATTCATCCGACTTACCAAGATGCAAAAGTTCGTTGCGCATGC
>JBAYJY010000299.1:0-3531 GCA_041664945.1 bacterium
TCGGCAAGCGCAGGCGGCTGCTGAATTACCTTAATAAGGTGGACGCCCGAAGATACGAAAAGCTGATCAAGGAACTGGGACTGCGCAAGTAATAGTATCCGGCGCCGCAAGAGCGGACGCCGGTATCGCCTCCGCGATGCAGCGGAAAGGCTTCGCAATCAAATTCCATGCTCAACCCAAGCGTATCCATTTCGATCGCAGAAGAGCGGTTGCTGGTTATGTGCGGTTGTGCGCAGTTCGAGTATCAGATATATTCGGAAAGCTCTGTTTTGGCGGAAGAAACAATTAAAATGCAAATCGGCGTTTCGCTTGGAAAGAAGCGGGGCGCTATTTGCGATTTTGAGTAGAAATCGTTTTTGTCGGATTTAACGTTGGCCGGGAGAATCCCGGAGCTTAAATTGGCGAAAAGAAAGATGGATATAAAATAAGTCTCGCGTGAAATTGATGGCGTGAGACGGGAGCGGGAGCTCCGGGAGGAAGTATTAATGGATAGTACGCAATTGTATGAAGCGAAATGCATGGTCGGGACAACCGAACTAAGCGTTTCGGTAGGCAAGCTGGCCAAGCAGGCCGGCGGCGCCGTGCTGGTTCGCTACGGCGACAGCGTAGTGTTGGCGACCGCGACGCGGTCGAAGGAAATCAGAGACATCGGATATTTTCCGCTGACGGTGGACTTTGAAGAGAAGATGTATGCGGCGGGAAAGATCCCCGGCGGATTCATCAAGCGGGAAGGACGCGCGTCGGACCACGCGGTATTAAGCGCACGGATAGTCGACCGTTCGATAAGGCCGATGTTCCCGAAGGGTTATAAAAATGAAGTGCAGGTGATTTGCCTCGCGCTGTCATCGGATATGGAAAATCCGTTTGACATACTGGGTTTGGTTGGAGCGTCGGCGGCGCTCGGGATTTCCGACATACCGTTCGACGGCCCCGTGGCGGCGGTGCGCATCGGCAGGCTCGAAGGCAAGTTCATAGTCAATCCGACGTTCAGCCAGCTTGAAAAATGCGACATCGACATAATCGTCGCCGGCACCGGCGAGTCGATCAACATGGTTGAAGGCGAAGCGAGCGAAGTCGATGAGTCTGTTTTTGTCGAAGCGCTTGAAACGGCCCGAGAGCCGCTCAAGGCGCTTGTCGAGATGCAGAAGGAAATGATCGCAAAGATAGGGAAAACTAAGTCGACGTTCGAGGTTCGCGAGATCGACGCTGAACTCGTAAAGCAAGTGACCGAGTTCGCGGAACCGCTGATCAGCGCGCTGGAAAACATGAAGAAGGTCGAACGCGAGGAAGGCATTGAAGCGATTAAGAAGGAAGCGATCGAGAAATTCGCCGTGAAGGATGATGTCACGGACGCAGTGATCGTTAAAGATGTAAAAGACATTCTCGAAGAAGTCGAAGGAAAGATAGTGCGCGGAATGATCTGCGGGAAGGGCATTCGCCCGGATGGCAGGAAGATGGACGAGATCAGGCAGATATCCTGCGAGGTTTCGCTGCTTCCGAGGACGCACGGTTCGGGGCTGTTCACGCGCGGACAGACGCAGGCGCTCAGCATACTGACGCTTGGGACGATTCGCGACGCGCAGCGCATAGACGGCATTTCGAAATCCGGAAACAAGCCGTACATGCACCAGTACAATTTTCCGCCGTTCAGCGTCGGCGAGACAAAGTTCATGCGCGGCCCGTCGCGGCGCGACATAGGACACGGAATGCTCGCGGAACGCGCGCTTGCGCGAATGATCCCGGCGGAAGAGGATTTTCCGTATGCGATCCGCGTGGTGTCTGAAGTGCTGGAAAGCAACGGATCAAGCTCGATGGCGAGCGTGTGCGGAAGCACGCTGGCGCTGCTCGACGCAGGCGTTCCGATTAAGAGCCCGATCGCCGGAATAGCGATGGGACTCGTTGTCGAGGAAAACGGCAAGGCGCACATTCTCACTGACATTCAGGGAGTGGAAGACCATCTCGGAGACATGGACTTCAAGGTCGCTGGTTCCACAAAAGGAATCACAGCGGTTCAGATGGATATTAAGGTGAAGGGCATAACGAGCGAAGTCATGGCAGAAGCGATGCAGAAGGCGCGCGCCGCGCGTCTTTCAATTCTCGAAAAGATGATGGCGGTAATAGACAAGCCACGCGCCGACATGTCGCCGTATGCGCCGAGATTCTACATCATCAGGGTGGAAGTCGATAAGATCGGAACGGTGATAGGGCCGGGCGGGAAGACAATCCGGCGGATCATCGAAGAGACCGGCACTGAGATTGATATCGAAGACGACGGCCGGGTATATATCTATGCGGTCGACAAGGAAGCCGGCGAACGCGCGAAAGCGATGGTCGAAGGTCTTGTCGAAGAGGTGGAAGTCGGCAGAATCTACACTGGCACGGTGCGGCGGATCATGAATTTCGGCGCTTTCGTGGAAGTGTTGCCGAATGTGGAAGGACTCGTGCACATCAGCCAGCTTAAGAACGAACGCGTAAATAAGGTGGAGGATGTTGTGAACGTGGGCGACACCGTCAAGGTGCGCGTGCGAGAGATTGACGATCAGGGACGCGTCAACCTGACGATGAAGGGTCTCGATGCGTGAAATGCGGCTTGCCCGTCGGGCGGCTAATGTGTTATTTTTTGTAATGATATGAGTGGTAGGGGCGCGGCATGCCGCGCCCCTACGTTATTTGGGTGAAAAATATGGAAACAAAAGTAACGAGAGAAATCATCAGGGGCGGAACGGTGGTATTGACCGAAGAGCTTCCGCATCTTCTGACGGCGTCCGTGGGGTTCTGGATAAATTTCGGCTCCCGGGCGGAAGAGGAGGCGCAGTACGGCGCGTCGCACTTCATCGAGCACATGCTGTTCAAGGGCACCGAGAGAATGGGGCCGAGAGACCTCGCGCTGGCGATCGAATCGGTTGGCGGCTCGATCGGCGCGGCGGCATCAGAGGAAAAAACCTACTGCAACGCGCGCGTGCTGCCGGAGCATCTTCCAATAGCGGTATCGATCATATCCGACATGTTCGGACGGTCGCAGTTTCCGGACGCCGAGTTCGCGCGCGAGAAGGAAGTCGTTCTTGAGGAAATCAAGGCGCACGAGGACACACCCGAGGATTTGATTTACGATCTTTTTCTCGAGGACATCTACGGGCGCGAGGGGCTCGGGCACAATCCGCTTGGCTATGAAGACACGATAAAGGCGATGACGCGCGACGATCTTTTCGCTTTGTACCGACGTTATTACCGGCCGGCGCATCTGATCGTGTCAGTCGCCGGGAATCTCGGCGGCATGAACATCCCGGAACTGGTCGCAAGAGAGCTTGAGCCGTGCGTCGAGCCGGCATGCAATATTCTCGGGCATAAGGCGTCGATTTCGGATTTCACGCCGAAAATAAAATTGCGGAAAAAGGACACGGGGCAGGTTCAGTTCTGTCTCGGGGCGCCCGGGGTTCCGTTCGACAGCCCGGACAGGTTCATCTATATGGCGCTCGATGTCATATTGAGCGGCGGGATGAGCAGCCGCCTGTTTCAGGAAGTGCGCGAGAA
>JBAYJY010000300.1:0-3519 GCA_041664945.1 bacterium
ATCTGTTCGCCGATTCTAAAATCGAAAAGATTTTTCAGGGCGCGGACTATGATGTAGGCCTGCTCAAACGCGATTTCGGCTACGAATGCAACCACCTTTTCGATACAATGGTCGCCGCCCAGTTCCTCAACCACGAAAAAATCGGCATGGCCGACCTCGTTGAGAAATATTTCGGCATCCGCCTCGAAAAGAAGTTTACTAAGTCCAACTGGCTTGAAAGGCCTCTTTCAATCGAACAGATGGTCTATCTATGTCAGGACACTCAGTATCTGATAGGGATGCGTGATTTCCTGAGCAAGGAACTGGAAGCGCGCGACCTTTTGGAAGAGGCGGAAATCGAGTTCAAGCATCTTGAAAAACGCCCGCCGCTCGAACCGGCCTACGAGCATATGACGGTATGGGACATCAAAGGCGCAAAGGGCCTCGAAAAACACCAGATGCCGGTTCTGAACGAGCTTTTCCTATGGCGGCAGGAATGCGCAGCTAAAATCAACATCCCGCCGTTCAAGGTAATCAACAACAAAACTCTTCTGGATCTTGCGCGGGTAAATCCGCACAACAAGCAGGAAATACTTTCGGTCAAGGGTATTACCACAACCGTTTGGAGACGCCACGGCCAAAACCTCCTGAACGCCGTCAGACGCGGCGAAAGACGCTTGGACGCTGTCGTGCCGCCGCCAGCCACTAAAAGACGCGGAGACGGCCGTAAACCTGTTCGATGGGACGATCAGAAGCTCGTCGACTCCCTTAAGAAGTGGCGCCACGATAAAGCCTTGATAATCAACATTCACCATCTCGCCGTTCTGCCCGGCTACGCGCTTGAATCCGTCGCCCGCGAACGTCCGAAAAACGTCGATGAACTCGCCGCAATTGAAGGTATCGGAAAAAAGCGCGCTCGTGAGTATAGCGAAGAAATATTGAATATTATCAAAGAAAACACGTAATATCCTCTTTTAACCTGCTTATAATTGCTATTATTGTATAATAATCGGGATATATGGCTGATTTATTTCAAGAAACTGTAATTCTGAGTCTCGGCTCGAATCTCGGCGACTCAAAAATCAACATATTGAAAGCCATAAGTCTGCTAAAAGAAAAAGGCTTTTCTGTTTCTGATATTTCTTCTTTTTATAAGACAAGCCCGGTCGGAAAAACCGATCAGCCTGATTTCATTAATTGCGCGATTATCGGATCGACGCTCTTATTGCCCCATGAGTTGCTCGCTGTCTGCAAAGAAATCGAGACTATTTTGGGCCGTGACCAAAAATCGCCCCACTGGTCAGCCAGAATTATAGATATCGACATAATCTTCTTCGGATGCCGCAAAATAAAGTCGCCCGACCTTACCGTGCCTCACCCTATGTTTGCCGGAAGGCTCTTCGTTCTAATGCCTGTCGCCGAGATCGCGCCGGATTTCGCTCTGCCGGACGGCGTCCGCTTCGCCGACTTTTGGGACAGCATTCGCGCCTCGGAAATTTTTTCTAATCAGATCATTGAAATTATATAACACAGATGTTACTATCACATTGAAAACTGCTTGGAGCTTTAACGCCCGAGACAGGGACATCGATTATCAAAGATGCCTCTCCAACCTTGGGGAGGCATTTTTTTTAAAGGCTATGCAACCGTGAAGATTACAATAGCGTCTTTGATGGAGATGAAAGCGGCCGGCGAAAAAATTGCCATGGTGACCGCCTACGACACTCCAACAGCGAAGCTTCTCGATGCCGCCGGTGTCGACACTATTCTTGTCGGCGACTCGATAGGCAATGCTGTTCTCGGCTACAAAGACACGCTCCCCGTCACAATGGAAGTCATGCTGCACCACACGGCTGCCGTCGTTCGCGGCGTGGAAAGCGCGCTCGTTATTTTCGACATGCCGTTCATGTCCTATCAGGTAAGTGTCGAGGAAGGTGTGCGGAACGCCGGCCGCGCGATCAAGGAAACAGGCGCGAACATGGTGAAACTGGAGGGCGGCGGCAAGTACGCTGAAGTCGCCCGCGCGATCACCGAATGTGGAATTCCCGTTTGCGGCCACATCGGACTCACCCCTCAGTCGGTCAACCTCATCGGATACAAAGTGCAAGGCAAACAATATGAAAAGGCGCGCCAGATATTGAATGATGCGCTCGCGCTTCAGGCCGCCGGCGCCTCGATGATTGTTCTCGAATGCGTGCCGTGGAAACTGGCAAAGCTCATCACCGAGCGTCTTGATATTCTGACAATAGGCATCGGAGCCGGACCATACTGCGACGGCCAAGTGCTTGTTTTCCACGATATGATGGCTCTCTCAGACAAAAAATCTCCAAAATTCGTCAAGACATTCGCTCAAGCCGGAAAGCTCATGCAGCGCGGCGTGAAACAATATGTTAAAGAAGTTAAAGCGTCAGACTATCCCGGCGCCGAACATTCGTTCGTCATTGAGGACGCGATAATCGAAAAGCTGAGCGGTAAAAAAGGCGGTCGCCGAAAGTGATAAGCGTCATTTCGACAGTCGAGGAAATGCAGAAAGTCGCATCCGAATTGAATAAGGCCGGCAGGAGCGTCGGCCTCGTTCCGACAATGGGCTTTTTTCACGAAGGCCACATTTCGCTCATGCGCCGCAGCGCCGCCGAAAACGACGTGACTATCGTTTCGCTGTTCGTCAATCCGACACAATTCGGACCGGCCGAAGATCTCGAACGATACCCGCGCGATTTTGAGCGCGACAATAAGCTGGCGGAAGAAGCCGGCGTGGATTTTCTTTTCACGCCGACGAACGACATGATGTATCCGCCGGGCTATAAAACTTACGTTAAAGTTGAAGATTGGTCGGGATTCCTTTGCGGCGGCAGCCGCCCTATCCACTTCCGGGGAGTGACGACAGTCTGCAATAAACTGTTCAATATCTGCCGCCCGGACCGCGCTTATTTCGGCCAAAAGGACGCTCAGCAGCTTTTAATAATCAAAAAAATGGTCGGCGATTTGAATATGAATCTCGAAATAGTGGCGATGCCGACAGTTCGCGAGGCGGACGGACTTGCTATGAGTTCGCGCAATGTCTATCTGAACCCAGATCAGCGACAGGCGGCCCTGCTGCTGAACAAATCGTTGACCGAAGCCAAAAAATTGGTAGAAAGCGGCCAGACGGACGCTGAAACTATAAAATCAACTGTCTTGAACATCCTTGGTGAGTCTTCTTTGATAAAAGTTGATTATGTCGAAGCCGTCAGCGCAGACACACTTGAGCGCGCCGCCGAAATCCGCCCGGGCTCTCTTATCGCCCTCGCGGCCTATCTCGGCGACACACGTTTGATCGACAACCTAATGGTTTAAGGAGGCCACCACATGTTCCGGCATTTCTGTAAGTCAAAAATCCACCGCGCGACTGTCACCGGGGCGAATCTCAACTACATCGGCAGCATTACGCTCTGCACCGATCTGATGAAAGCCGCCGACCTGCTCCCCTATGAAAAGGTTCAGATAGTAGACATCGACAACGGCGCACGGCTGGAAACCTATGTTATCCCCGCCCCAGGC
>JBAYJY010000301.1:0-3407 GCA_041664945.1 bacterium
CATTTTGCCGAGCAGGAGTCCGATAGGCGGCATTAGGACGTCGCTAACGAGCGATGTTACAATTTTCCCGAACGCGGCTCCTATTATGATTCCTATAGCCATGTCCATAACATTGCCGCGCATCATGAACTCTTTGAATTCTTTAATCATTTTGTCTCCTTTCAAACATACTCGTTGATGATTTTTACTTATGCGTATCGCAGGTAAGAGCTTATACAGAAACGTTCTTTGTTTCAAGCGCCGGCGCAATAGGCGCAAGGCGCAGTTTGAAATGTGCGCGGCGCGAATATAGAATAATTCCGGCTTTTGGAAACTGATTTGGAGATATGATTTCAATATCGATGCGGAAAATTTTTGTTCGCTTCGAAAGGAAAAGCATGGATTTCAAACCGGCATTTAATATAGCTGCGAGATTTTTGCTCTTGTTTTCAATCATAGCGGTTTGTCTTAGCGCGATAACGGCGGCGGAAGAGGCGCCCAAGCGCAAGGATTATTTTCCGATTCTTCCGGAAGGCAAAAAATTAGCGCTTGTGTGGAATGACGAATTCGACGGCGACAGGCTGGACGAGACGAAGTGGGAGGTTCCAGAGGGTGTCCGGCGCGATGGTTGGTGGCGACGAGACGCGGTCAAACTGGACGGGAAGGGCAATCTGGCTATTTTCGCATTCAAGGACGGCGACAAGTATATAGATGGATGCGTGAGGACGCGCGGCAAATTCGAGCACGGATATGGTTATTATGTCGCTCGCGTTCAATTGCAGAAGCGGCAGGGGCACTGGTCCGCGTTCTGGCTGTACAACAGCAGCGTTGGCAATATTGGATCTGGCGGCGAGGACGGCGCGGAAATAGATATTTACGAAAAGCCGTCGCTCGACGTCTTTGTGAACCATGCGATCCACTGGGACGGATATGGCGAGTATCATAAATCGGCGGCTTGGAGATCAGTCGTTCCCGGGATTCAGAAAGGATTTCATACGTTCGCGCTGCTTTGGACGCAGGAGGAATACGTTTTTTATGTGGACGGCAAAGAGACATGGCGAACAACGGCGGGCGGGCCTTGCCGTGTTCCTCTGTATATTAAGCTCAGCGACGAGATCGGCGACTGGGCCGGCGATATCGCTAAAGCGGAACTGCCTGATTATTTTTTAGTGGACTACGTCAGAGTTTACGATGTTGTCGATAAATGACAAGCGTCGCCGCCGATACATCGGAATAATTCATATAAACTTTTTTCCATCTTATAAAACCAAGTGGAATTTTCGAATATAATTGTTGTTGAACATTAGATCAAAGCTAATAAGGAGAATTTCATGGGCGTTAAAAGCGGTCGCATATTGAAGGAATCGAAACTGATATTTTTTGCAGCGGCGTTTTTATTTTTAATAGGGGCCGGCGCCAAGGCGGACGGTCCCGGCGATTGCATAAACATAATGACCGACAAAGGAAGTGTCAGCGGCGCGCCGAACGTAAAGCTGGGTTTGTGCGTGTACAAGGGCATACCGTTCGCGGCGCCGCCGGTGGGCGCTCTGCGGTTCGCGCCTCCAGAAGAAAGCGCCGCTTGGGAGGGGCCGCTTGATGCGACAAAATTCGGAAACGAGTGCGTACAGTTCCCGTTGGGAGTAATGGCGACGGCCGAGCCGATCGGGAACGAGGATTGTCTCTATCTGAACGTATGGCAGCCGGTTACCGCCGCGAAGCAAAAAAAGCCCGTAATGGTGTTCATACACGGAGGCGGTTTCGTTATGGGGTCAGGCAGCCAGCCGTGGTATGAAGGCTCCAATCTCGCTTCGTTCGGAGATGTGATTGTTGTGACGATTAACTACCGGTTAGGGCCGTTCGGCTTTATGGCGCATCCATCCTTCAGGGACGCGGAAGGCCATGCCGGGAATTACGGATTCTACGATCAGTTGACAGCGTTGAAATGGGTGAAAAAGAACATAGGGAATTTCGGCGGCGATGCCGGGAACATAACGATATTCGGGGAGTCGGCTGGCGGAATGAGCGTTAAACTGCATCTGATATCGCCGCTTTCGAAAGGACTATTCAAAAAGGCGATCATTGAGAGCGGGCCTGCGTTTCTCATGAACACAACGTTGGAAAATGCGCAGGAAAAAGGCCTGAAGCAGGCGGCCGCGCTGGGTTGCGATAACCCGGACTCAGCGGCAGACTGCCTTCGCGCGCTCGATGCCAAACAGATCATGCGCGTTTTGAAGCCGGTGATGGGTTTCGCAGCGGGCGATAAAAAGGATACGCAGGATTTTTCGAGCAATCCGATTGTCGACGGCTATGGCGTTCCTGACAACCCGATCGACGCGATTAGAAAAGGCGCTTATGACAAAAGCGTCAAAATCATGGCGGGGAGCAATCAGAACGAGTTTGCGATATTCACAATGATGAAAAAGATCGAGACTAAGGAAGACTTGTCGGAAAATATCCGGAAGGACATGGAAAATTACAAAAGGTATTTCGGCGATAGGGAACTGCCTGCGGATTTCATGTCGCTATATCCGGTTTCGGATTATCCGTCTCCGAAGCAATGCTATAACGCAATACTTACGGATGTGGTTTTCACTTGCCCTACGAAAGTGATGGCGAACGCTATGGCTGATACCGGCGCCGAAACGTATGTTTACTACTTCACAAAGCATTTAATGGACAAGGGGATCACCAGAGATTGGGGCGCTTTCCATAGCGCAGAATTGTTTTTCATATTCGGGAATCTTGCGTTCATGGGAATCAACGCCAAAACGCCCGAGAACGTCGAGATGTCGAAGACTATGATGACGCTGTGGACGTCATTCGCAAGGACAGGAGTCCCGGCGGCGTCCGGCGCTCCCGAATGGCCGCGCTACGACGCGAAAACGTTGAAAGCCATGCGACTTGACTTGAAACTTGCCGTGATAGCAGACATAAAGAAAGAGCCGTGCGAGATAATTGGGGGATTTCTGTCCGGGAAATAAGTCTGACGATGTCAGCTATCTCATAAGATCCGATTATTTCTCATGGGCACAGCATGCAGCGGCGCTATTATTTTTGATTGCGCTTTGAATTCCAACGACTTGTTTATGTTGAATGAGCTCCCCGAAAATAATAAATTTGCGGATTGAAAATTACGACATTAAACTATTGGCGATTTGCGGGAAAATAACAGGGCGGGATTGCGCTGGGGAGAAAGAGGAAAAGCAATATGAGAAACAGAATAAGGCTGCTGTTGTTCGCGGACCTTCATTATAACCATCACGGCAGGCGCTGGGAGACGACCGGCGAGACTAAGGGGAACGGCGTTTTCAAGGGTCCGCTGCTGCTCAAGGCATTTGAAAAGGCGTTGAAAGAACGAAGCGGCGCCCCGGACCATATAATCATATCCGGCGATCTCTCAAACAACGGTTACGAACTTGAATATAAGC
>JBAYJY010000302.1:0-3355 GCA_041664945.1 bacterium
AACCTGGGATCATCAGATACGACCCGAAATCCGGACAACGCAGCCTGATCGGAGAAAAAGCGGATCTTACATTCCCGACTGGAATCGATTACAGCGACGATCGCATTTATGTTTCCGATTTCTCGTCGGTGGCGAGCCGCGTATTCATATTCAGCGAAAAAGGATCGCTCATCGGCAAAATACCGAATGAAAAAAGCAGAGATGTCTCCTTGCGCAATCCCAAAGCGGTGGCCTCGTTTGAAAACAGCCTCTACCTCTGTGACCGCGGAAACAACCGGGTCCTCGTCTTCGACCGGGACGGCGCGCACAAAAAGACTATTAACGTTCCCGAAATCTTCAGAGAGCCGAACGGAATAGCGATCGCGGACAACGGAGATATTTTCATAACGCTCAAGCTTTCCGGAGCAGCCGCGAAAATCACGGGGAAAAGCGTAAGCCAGTTCACGCTTTACGAAGACGACCAGAGCGGCGGAAACCGGAAATTGACGCTGAGCAAGCCCTCAGGCATAGCGGTTGACAAGCAAGGCTTCGTGTACATCGCCGACACGCAGAACCGGCGCGTCCTCATTGCCAACCCTATGGGCCGCATCACAGGCATTATCGATCAGGATAAACTCAAAGACTTCGAAACATTCTATCCAATGAGCGTTAAGCTGGACTCGCAAAAACAATATTTGTACATAGTGGGCGCAAACCGCTACAGCTACGAGCCCAGTTGCGAGGGCAAATGCCAGTCGAAAATTTGGCGCGTAAAAATTTAGTCATTCGGGGGAACCTGAAAACATGAGGTTAAGAAATTATTTCGTAACGACTGCTGCGGCGTTTCTGTTATTCGCCGCATTTCATTGCGCGGCGGCTCAGGCTCAGGAAACCGCTCAGAACAACGCGGAAGCGGCGGCTCAGGCTCAGGTTATATACGATTCAAGCCATTCCGAGAACGCGCCGCGCCAACAGCAAATTTATCAGGAACTCGGCCGCATCGAGCAGGACTATACAAGGGTCGTTAAATATTACAACAAAACGCTGTCGGACAGCGAAGCGCTTCAAATCGCGCGCTATATTCTCTTCTACTCGAACCAGTTCAAAATCGACGCCAGGCTTCTTATGTCGGTTATTGCCGTGGAATCTCGCTTCCGGCCTCAGGCCGTGTCTCACGCGGGCGCAATGGGTCTCGGGCAGCTGATGCCCGGAACAGCCAGCGCTCTGGGCGTAAAGAATGCGTTCAGCGCTCAGGAAAACATATACGGAACGGCGCGTTACCTGCGCGCGCAGTACGACCGCTGGGCAAGCGAAGAACGCGTTCTCGACATGATGCTCGCGGCGTACAATGCAGGTCCGGAAGCCGTCGCTCGCTATAACGGCATTCCCCCTTATTCGGAAACTCAGAATTACGTTGTAAACGTGAAAAAGCTGTTCAGATTTTTCATTTACGGCTATTAGGCCGCAAAGCGGGAGCTTAATGGGACTGACCGGAAAAATTGGAAACCTGAAGCGAATACATCCGATGGGCGTTCGGACGAAGCTTCTGCTGTCTTTCGTTCTTCTCATTATGGTGACAAACTGCGTTTTCTTTTTCATAACTTATACGCACACCCGGCGCTTGGCTCAGGAGCACATGCTCAATAAAGTTGAGCAGCTTGCTGTTATATTTTCCGACCAGATAAATCGCGACATAAAATCCGCAACCGTCTTTGTCGAAGGTTTCGCAAAAACGCCGGAAATACGCGCCATGAATCCCGGATTCCTGCCGCAATATTTCGGCGAATCGCATCCTAACGAAAGCAAACTCGACGCCCTTTTTATTTTTGACTCCAACGGCGCGGTTCAATACAAAGTTTTTTACTGCAAAACGATTGAGACGGAGCTGAGAAATCCCGATGTTAAAAAAGGCGTGTCCACGGCGATAAAGAACAATAAAACACTTGTTCTGCCGGTTCCCCGAAGCTTGAAACTTCCCGGCACGATTTACATCATCGCCCCAATAAACGGAATGGGCGGCGAAGCTGCCGGCGCCGTTGTCGGCATTATGTCGATAGACAGCAAGAGCATGGAGCATATCATTTATTCTCACCAATCCGCCGGCAAAAAAATGCAGTTATACTTCGTCAACCGAGAAGGCGATATTCTTACGCGGCCGAACGCTATATCGGAAAACCGATGCTTTTTCGGGGCAAAAAAACTGTTTGAGCCTCTCGCCGGCGCGTGGGCGCGAAATAAGAACAAGATAATCGGTGAAGCCGGCGAATTCTATTTCGAGAACAAAGGCGAAAAATACATGGCGACAGCGGCCGCCGCGGAGACCGACCTCGGGTGGTACATTCTCCTCGTTCAGCCGATATCCGAAGCTTATGTGGCGATAAAAGCCGTGAGCCTGAGAATTCTCTGGCTCGGCGCGCTCGCCGTCTTCGTCGCCATTTACCTCGCTCTTTACCGGGCGCGCAGAATAACTAAGCCCATAAGCGAAATCATTCAGGCTGTCGAGGAACTCTCCCGCGGCGATTACTCAAAAAGAGTTCATGTCTACCGACGCGACGAGTTCGGGTCCCTCGCCTTCTCCTTCAACCGCATGAGCGACGTCCTTCAGGAAAAAATCGCCGCCCTCCAGGAATCCCAAAGCCAGCTCGAAGAAGCGTTCAATCAACTACAGAACGACACTCTCAAGCGGGAGGAATCCAACCGCGAACTCTCTCGAAAAGTCAGGGAACTCACCTCACTCAGCGAAGTCACTCACGCCATAACAAACAGCCTCGACCTGAACATATTGCTAGAAACCATCGTCGACACTATCAACCGGATAATGGGATTCGAAACCTGCTCTGTAAAATTATTCGACAAACTCACGAACACCCTGAAAATAAAAATTGCGCGCGGGCTCGGCGACGAATATCTCCATAAGGACGACACGGTTTTCGGCGAGGGCATCAGCGGTCTCGCCGTGAAAATGCTGAAATCCATCGTCATAGACAACGTCGAAACAGACCACCGGGTGCCGCAGGACCACCTCCTGCGCAAGCTCGGAATAAAATCAATCATAAGCATTCCTCTTATCACCAAACAGTCCGTAATGGGCGTCCTTAACCTCTATGCAAAGGAAAAACACACGTTTACCGAGGATGAAAAGCAACTCCTCGGAATCTTCGCCAATCAGGCGGCCGGCGCGATCGAAAACGCGCGCCTGTTCGACTCGTTGCGCGACTCTTACCTAAACACCATCCAGGCTCTCTCAATGACGATCGACGCGAAGGACAAATACACTCACGGACACTCGAAACGAGTAAGCGACATCTCGATGCTAATCGGACGCGAGATGAACCTCAGCAGGGAAAATCTCGAGCTTCTTAAATATTCCAGCGAC
>JBAYJY010000303.1:0-3270 GCA_041664945.1 bacterium
ATTACGTCAACTAACTAAAATTTAAACGTATTAAAACATTAAGGTTTTTTTGAGATCGGGAACAGATAACACGGCAAAGGTGTTTACAAAATAGATTGTATTAGTCAGGAATGAGACGGCCGCCTACCCAAGTGGCTAAGGGAGGGGTCTGCAAAACCCTTATCGTCGGTTCGATTCCGACCGCGGCCTTTAGGAGGATTTTTCAGATTATGATTAGTGGCGCGCCGTGAAGGCGCCGGCCGGGAGGTGTTCGGATGTTAGAGACTATTAAAGCTGATGTACGAGCGGTATTTGAAAAGGACCCGGCTGCTACGAGCCTGATTGAGGTTCTGCTGTGCTATTCCGGACTGCACGCGCTAATAGCTCACAGGTTTATACACTTTCTGAACAATCATCATGTGCCGGTTCTGCCCCGGTTTCTGGCGCAGGTCGCAAGGTTTTTCACCGGGATCGAGATACACCCGGCGGCAAAGATCGGGCGCGGCGTGGTGATTGACCACGGGATGGGCGTGGTTATAGGAGAAACAGCGGAAGTGGGCGACGGGACGCTGATATATCAAGGTGTGACCCTCGGCGGCGTGTCTTTGAACAAGGGCAAGCGGCACCCGACGATCGGAAAGAACGTGACGATCGGAGCAGGAGCGGCTGTGCTCGGTCCGATAACTGTAGGAGACGGCTCGATTGTCGGCTCCGGAGCAGTTGTGGTCAAACAGGTGCCGCCGGGCTGCACTGTCGTGGGAATTCCGGGCAGGCTTGTCAACATTGAGCGGCTGAGAGCGACGCACCCTGAGCTGGTGGATAATCCGGACCCGGACGCGCTGGTTCTCGAATGCATACTCAAGCGGCTGGAAGCGCTCGAGGCTTGTATGCCCGACAACGTGACCCCGGCTGAAGAAAGGTGGAAGAAATGCGCGTTTCAACAAGGGGACGCTACGCAGTTAGAGCAGTGCTTGACCTCGCGATGAACGGCGGCGACTCGCCGGTTCCTCTGGCGGAAATCTCGAAACGGCAGAACATATCCCTGTTCTACCTCGAGCAGTTATTCAACAAGATGAAGCGAGCCGGCCTGGTGGCGAGCAAGAAAGGCGCCGGAGGCGGCTACGCGCTGTCGCGGTCTGCGCGCGAAATAACGGTGGGGGATATCATACGCTGCGTTGAGGGGCCGATCATGCCCGTGCGCTGCGCCGAGGACGGCAAGCGCGAAGGATGCCCGCGCGCCAGCCAATGTCCCACTTCCGGACTCTGGAAACAACTCGGCGATAAAATTGAAAATTTCCTCGATTCCGTAACTCTGAAAGAACTCGCCGAGGAAGCGGCAGCCTGCGAAAAAACAACTATGACAAAAGACGGGACAAGCAAATGAATCGGAATTTCGACATAGATGCGAAGAACTGGGACAATGACGAGGGCCGCATGCGCGTGTCGCTTGCGGTTGCCGCGGCGATGGCCTCGGCGCTGGAACCGGAAGGCGGCGAGACGCTGCTCGACTACGGCGCCGGAACCGGCGTTATCGCGCTGAAACTCAGCGAACGTGTCGGCAATGTAATCGCGGCGGATTCATCCAGGGGAATGCTCGAAGTTCTCGACGGCAAAATCGCCGCCTCCGGCGTTACGAACATCCGGACCATGTTTCTGGACCTTGTAAACGATCCGTACCCCGCGGAGGGCGTCAGCGCCGACATCATAGTCAGCTCAATGACCCTGCACCACATATCAGACACTGCGAAAGTCATCAGCGCTCTTTACCGCATACTCGCGCCCGGCGGCAGGATCGCCGTCGCCGATCTCGACTCCGAATCCGGCGATTTCCACGCCGACAACACAGGCGTCCACCATTTCGGTCATGACCGCGCGACTCTCAAAACCGCTTTCGCAAACGCCGGTTTCCGGGACATCAACATAACCACCGCGCACACTCTGAACAAGCCGGCCTCTTCCGGCGAACTAAAATCATTCCCCATATTTTTACTCGCCGCGCGGAAATAATCGCGAATCCGCCGATTCATTTATTTTTTGCGTTTAGGAAATTATCTTTTGCTTCCGGCGTGAATTGTAATCTCGGCCGCGCCGTTCAGGCCGCCAACTATCAGCAACTTGCCTGCCGCGTCGTATGAAAATTGAGCGGCGCCGTTTCCGCCGCCCGCCCGCGTTTCAACCACGCCCGGCCTCTCGTTTACCCTCGACAAAAGAACGCTGTAGCTTCCGCCCGGCCAGCCGTCCAGATTCAACCGCGCGTAGCCCTTCCCTTCCTCCGCCTTCAGGATTTTGCACGGCGCAGAAACTTGCCACCCGCTTTCAGGCAGCCGCGTGAATCCATACATCTGGCCCTCTCCGTATAACTCGGCGAGATGCGCCTGAACGGCGCCCGGATTGATTTCCGGGCCGCGCCATGTCTGCGTCTTAATGTCGTAGCCGTCCGGCAACAACCCGGCGTATCCGGCCGCCGACGCCGGGAAAATCATCCGCAGCCCCGCCTCGGTTATGCCCTTTGCAATCCGCAGCCACGGGCCTTTAGGATCGAAACCTCCCAGCATATGCAGCGCCGAGGCGTAAACAAGGCCGCACCACTGAACGGGCTGCCCGATCCACACCGGCAATTCCCGGTTCGAGGCTCCATAGACGGCTATCGACGCATACACTCCGACCCTCCCCTTGCCCGGCGGATAAAGATAGACGAACGGAACGCCCGTCCACGCCCAGTAACGCGCCTGTTCGAGGTATTCCGCGCGCCCGGTTATCGCGTAACCGAGCGAGTAGCTCTTCACCATGTAGGCCGCCGCCACAATGTCCGGCGTGTGCAGCGGTATTTCCCACGTCTGCGCGCCGCGCGGCTCCGAGTTCGCGTATAGAACCGTCTGTTTGTCGAGCAGTTCCAGAGCGCGGCGGGTCAACTCCGGATCGCCGGAGAGCCATGCCGCTTCGAGCGCCGGAAACAGAGCCGTCGCCCCGTAGCCGTTCGCGTGGTCCGCGAAGTGCGTTTTGGCAAAATCCGGCCCGCCGGACGCCGGCGCATAGCGGCGCGCGCCGCTCACGTCGAAATCCGTTTCCAGACTCCTCATTCCGGACGCCGCGTATTGCGCCGCGTACTCGCCGACGCGTCCTAAAACAAGTTGAATCGAAGGAAACCGGATATGCGTGACGCGCGATGCATAGTTGGGATCGTACGGCAGGCCTGTCGCCGGGTCGATTTCGCGCAAACGTTCGAGACTGCGGGCGGCGCCTGCCCGGAGCCGTTCGGCGAGCGCCCTGTCATCCGTTCGGCCGGCGAGC
>JBAYJY010000304.1:0-3249 GCA_041664945.1 bacterium
GTTTTTCCTTAAAAAACAACTTCTATGCGCGCCTGTTTTTTCTTGTCAGGAAAGCCGACTCTCAACGTCTTGTCTTTCGAATCATAACGCCATCCGTTGATCGGCAATTCAGTGTCGCCTGCTTCGGACCACGCTTCATATATTGTTTTGCCGTTAACAGTCACGCGTTCCGGGAACGACTTTACCCCTCGAAATCTCGCTACAATGCATCCGCGAGAAGTTATATATTCGGATTTGGCATGCTTCATTACAAAAGCGCACCCTCCGTTTTCCTCTTCATATACAAAATCAATAAGCGAGTAATTCCCTTTTGAACATTCGAACGACTTTCCGTCATCTTCATAGAGGGAAAGAGAAGCTCCCGCTCCGATTTCCACATTTAGCATCAGTGGATCCCAAGCGCGTTCGCCCTCAAACATCGAGGCGACTGTCGTAGGAATAATGTATCCCGATCTGATGAAAAGAGGCAGCTTTTCCAGCGGAGCGAGAACTTGAATTTTAGCGCTGCCGGCCATGCGTTCGCCAGTGTAATAATCGATCCATTCGCCTGGGGGCAGATATACATCGCGGCGTGTCGCTCCCTTCGTCACCACCGGCGCGACGAGAAGCGCCGGGCCGAACATGAATTCATCCTCTATCGTCAGGCAAGGCTCATCGTTCGGGAATTCGAGCGGCAGCGCCCTCATCACAGGCAAGCCGGTCTCAGCGCTTTCACGAAACGAATTGTAGACATACGGCATCAGCTTATAGCGAAGAGTGATATATTCCTTCGCGATTTTAGCTACTCGCGCCCCGAACGACCACGGCTCCTGCGGACGCGTCGCCAGCATCGTGTGCGTTCGGCAAAACGGATAAAAAACTCCTGTCTGTATCCATCGCGCATACAACTCGGGCGAGCAATTGCCGTGGAATCCACCGATGTCCGCGCCGACAAACGGAACGCCTGAAAGCCCGAGGCCGCACAACAGCGGAATACTGAGCCGCAAGTGCTCCCACGAACTCGTGTTGTCGCCGGACCACACTGCCGCATATCTCTGTATGCCTGCATAACCCGAACGCGTCAGCAAAAACGGCCGTTCCTCCGGGCGCGCGGAGAGTTGTCCGGCTCTGGTCGCCATCGCTTCAGTCAACCCATACACATTCCTCAATTTCAGATGCGGTTCAGGACTGCTCCGCTCGCCATGCAGCATGCCATCGGTCGTAATTCGTCGTGTGGGATTTATATTCACGCTCGGTTCATTCATATCGTTCCATATACCGGAAACGTTAAACTCCTTCATGAATTCCGCGACGCGCCCCGCCCACCATTCTCGAACGTCGCCGCGCGTAAAATCCGGAAAAACCGTCTTGCCCGGCCATACAATCCCGCGGAAATATCCTCCCGCCGCTTCGCGGCAGTAATAATCGCCCTCCATGCCCTCGTCGTATACGTTGTAGCCTTTTTCTATCTTCACTCCTGGATCGACAATTGTCACCGCGCGGCATCCGATTTCGGCGAGCGATGTCGCCAGTCCCTTGGGGTCTGGAAACCGCTTCGCATCCCATGTAAACACTTTATAGTTGTCCATATAATGAATATCGAAATGCGCTGCGTCGATTGGAACGCCGAGTTCGCGGAATTTTACGGCGATTCTGCGCATCTTTTGCTCATTTTTATAACTCCATCTCGATTGATGGTAACCGATCGACCAGCGCGGCGGCAGCGGCATCCTGCCCGTCAGCCATGTGTAGCGGGATATAACATTCTTGATATCCGGTCCGGCAATAAAATAATAATTCAGTTCGCCGCCTTCAGCGGAATAACTATATGTTCCGCGCGATGTGCGGCGAGTTGTTCTGCGCAGATCAAAAGCCGATTTCCATGGGCTATCGAAAAAGATGCCGTAAGCGGCTCCGCTGTGAAGGCCTATAAAAAACGGTATGGAAACATAAAGAGGGTCTGAACCGGGCTTATTAAACGGATGGTCTGTGTTCCACATCGCCATGCGGGAGCCGCTTCGATCGAGCGGAAACGTTTTTTCGCCGAAACCGTAGAAATGCTCGGCCGGTTCAGATGTCTTCTCGCAGAATACTCCATCGCCGCGCCAGCCGACTCCGCCCCACACCGCGTCGCAACTCAAGCATCGTTGCGATCTGTCGAAAAAAATGATCCTGAACGGATCGCGATTTATGCGAACTGAAAGCGCGCTGGTCTCGAGAGTCCATTCGTGATCGTCTGACTGCGTCGAAAACACCGCGCGCGACGGCGCGTCATGAACGACCGCCCAGGAAGAGTCCGGCTCGAACGATTTTCTCGCAACTCGCACACGCGCTATCTCAGGAGAATAAAAAAACACCTCGGCAACGCCTGGTTCGAGTTCGAGCGAGAGGCCTGTCCTCGTTTTTTTCGCGCTTCGCACAACGCCGACATATTCAATATCGCGCCGTTTTTTCATTTTCCCGCCTCCTCCATTCACAGAGACACGAGCTGAATATACCGACTATAACACTGCAATACGCTTGAATCAACATGTCCGGTCCGCGAACATGCTGAAATTAACGGGGTATACGCAAGCTATTCGACACATCCAGTATGAAATAAAATATATTCAATTCAAATAAAAAAACTATGGCGCGGCTGTGATAGTGACCGAAGCCGTGGCAATCCCGGTCGCGCCTTGCAGGTCGGTCGCTGTAAGCGTGATAAGATGCGAGCCGACAGGCAGATTATTCTTTATAAAATTTGACCCTGTGCCAACCGCCCCGCTTAAACTGGAAGTCCAAATGAGCGAAGCTCCGGTGATCGTTCCGTCCTCGGCGTCAACCGCCGCGCCTGTGAACAGGATTGACGAACCGCTTAAAAATGATGAGCCGCTTAGCGGCGTAGCTATCACCGCGACCGGCGATGCGTTTGCCGCCGGCGCTCCGCCTATCGTAATCGTTACCGCCGAGGAACCGGTTAATCCGCCTGAATCAGTTGCGGTAAGCGTGATTACGTGGGTTCCTGTGGATAAAGTGGTTTTTGTGAAAGCGAGCCCCGTCCCGATCACTCCATCTCGGCTCGATGTCCATCTGAGCGCGGTTGAAGCCAACACGCCGTCCTGCGTATCAGTTCCGGCGCCTAAGAAGTTCACAACTGCGCCGGGCGCGAACGCAGTTCCGTTCGCAGGCGCGATAAGAGACGCCGTCGGGGCAGTGTTCGCTCCAGCCGCGTTGACCTTTAGCGTTATCGATGCTGTCGTGAACGCGCCGGCCGAATCTGTCGCCTTA
>JBAYJY010000305.1:0-3180 GCA_041664945.1 bacterium
GCCCTTTTTCATTCATTTTTTTGAGATTCGGAAATTATGTCTGTTTTACCTATATGTACACACGGCTCAAGCGTTCAAAAGCTTTTTTCAGCTTTGTTAAAATCTAATTGAACGGAAATGGAATCGATTACAAAAACGATTGTGTTCCGAAATGATTTTCTGGCGAGATTGATTGGTCTTCGAGTTCGGGATTGCTCTTGATTTGGACTGCGGCACATGACACCGCTTTGTAAGCAGGCAACATGTTGTCTGCAATGAAAGCGACATCGTGATGTGGCGCTCCATATTTTAACTAATCATAATAATCATCAATGTAAATATCTCTGTCCGTGTTTTTTAATTTTAAAAACCCTCTACTGCTGCAAACAGTTGTAATCCTGAGAGCATTCTCCGTAAGAGACTGGCGATTTGCCCATCGGCGTGAGGCAGATGGCGCAACCAGAATGCGTTTTTGCCATCCCTTTTATGCTGTAGAACGTCATATCCGGATTCGTTTCAATTACGACAGAACCCGCTTTGCAGGTCTCTTCCATTTTCTTTATTACTTTTCCTTTGCAATCCGAGCCGTCTGACGTTTTACATTCGGGCATCAAATACATCGCGAGAGCATCAGGATTCGAGGCGTATTGATTCTTAGACATCATATGCGATTCTTCGGCGACAACCATCATATTAAGAGCCGTCGTGCATCCGGCGAACTGCGCTATATCTCTCGCTCTGATAATATTGGGGATTAAGACCGCGGCAAAAATGCCCAGGAAAAACAGCGTCAAAGGAACACATATCACGCAAATAATTATGATCAGCAATTTTCGGTTGGATTTATTCTGCGCCGCAACCGACTGCAAGGACGGCCCGCCAGTTGCCGGCGCTCCGCACTTCGCGCAGAATGTCGACCCGTCCATCATTTCCGTTCCGCATTTCTGACAAAACATGATTCTCACCTCGGTAAAAGTTCTTTTGAATAAACCCGGCCAACCCTGAAATCCCTTACCCTGACATTATGTCCGCTCTGGATTCCGATTCTCCGACCGGAATGACGTCGTTTCTTTTATCCTTATACCACTAACCATATAAGTAACTATACAAAAGCATGAAATCCTATAGAAATAATTTACCTTCAAAATGTCTTTTAATCAAATCATCGGAAAAATGGCTAAAAAAAAAGTTCTGTGGTAAAATTCGTTAACTGAAAAGCGGCATTAGGCATTGGGTATTGGGCTTTTCGCCTAAAACAAAAGACAAAAGATATTATATTTAGTTGATGTCTTTTTCGTTAGCCTAAAGCCTAAGGTAACATTGGTAACGGAGGCGGATATGGAAACAGGGAATCAAGCGCTCGAAATGAAGGGCATAGTTAAAAAATTTCCGGGTGTAGTTGCGCTCAAGAACGTGACGTTCAGCGCCGCAAAGGGCGAGGTTCACGGACTCGTCGGCGAAAACGGAGCCGGCAAATCGACTCTGATGAAAGTGCTGTCCGGAGTGCACCCCTTCCCGTCATACGAAGGCGAACTCGTTATCAAAGGCAAATCAGTCAAATTCTCCGGAACTAAAGAGGCGGAGAACGTCGGCATCGCCATAATCCATCAGGAACTCAACCTGATTCCGGAACTGACAGTTTCACAAAACATATTTCTCGGCCGCGAACCGGTTAACGCAATGCGCTTCATCGACCAGAAAAAAATGAACGACGAAGCGAAAAAGTTGCTCGATTCTCTGAAGATCAACATTCCAACGACGACAATCATTAAAGACCTCGGAGTCGGCAAGCAGCAGATGGTCGAGATCGCGAAAGCGCTTTCGAAAAGCACCGACATACTCGTGCTCGACGAGCCGACGAGCGCGCTCACGGAAAAAGAAGTCGAAGCGCTCTTCGACATCATCCGCGACCTGAAAAAGCGCGGCGTGACGATGATCTACATATCCCACAAACTTGAGGAAGTTTTCGAAATCTGCGACCGGATCACAGTGCTTCGCGACGGCGAGACCGTAGGTTCGCACATGACAAAAGATCTGAACCGCGACAAACTCGTGTCGCTCATGGTCGGCCGCGAGATGACCAACCTCTATCCGGAGCGAAGCATTGAAATCGGCGAGGAAGCGATTCGTGTGGAAAACTTCTCCGTGAAACACCCGTTCCTGCCGGGCGAGAAAATTGTAAACAACGTAAATTTCTCTGCGCGAAAAGGCGAGATACTCGGATTCGCAGGCCTGATGGGATCAGGACGTTCCGAATTAGTCACCGCTATTTTCGGCGCGTTCCCGTCGGACACCGCTGGCGCCGTCTATGTCGAAGGCAAAAAGATCGCCATAAAAAGCCCTCAGAATGCGATCAAAGACGGTATCGGATTAGTCACCGAGGACCGAAAGCGGTTCGGACTTGTGTTGATAATGAACGTTCGCGAAAACACGACACTCGCGTCACTTGAAAAAGTTTCGACCATGCAATACGTCAACGCGAAACGCGAAAAAGCGGTCGTACAGGAATATATTAAGGAACTGAATATCAAAACTTCGTCTCAAAGCGTCGTTGTAAACACGCTGAGCGGCGGCAACCAGCAGAAAGTCGTAATCAGCAAGTGGCTTGCCAACAAACCGAAGATATTGATCCTGGACGAACCGACGCGCGGAGTGGACGTCGGCGCCCGTTTCGAAATTTACCAGATCATGAACCAGCTCGTAGCAAAAGGAGTCTGCATCATCATGATCTCGTCCGACCTGCCGGAAGTTCTCGGCGTAAGCGACCGGATCGTCGTCATGCACGAGGGAGAGATCACCGGCGAGTTCTCGCGCGCGGAAGCGACTCAGGAAAAGCTGATGGCCTGCGCCACCGGCCAGAAACGCGAAGCGAAAGCTGGATAATTTGCTGTAGATTCCGCTCATATATTGATAAGAACTGAGTATCAATAAAGTAATTATTCACAATTGACAAAGTAAAACGCCCGGATTAAACTATAGGTTCGCTCCGGGGAGGGGGACATCTGAGTATGTCCCTTTTTTGGGTATGCTTGATAGTTTTTCGACAAAACTGAGCGGGATTTTCAAGAAGCTCAGCGGCCAAGGCCGGATCAGTGAGAAGAACGTGCAGGACGCACTGCGCGAGCTTCGTTTCAGCCTGCTCGACGCCGACGTGAACTTTGAAGTGGTGAAAAAGTTCATCGGGAACGTGAAGGAAGCCGC
>JBAYJY010000306.1:0-3176 GCA_041664945.1 bacterium
GTCAACAAAGCGGTTGAAGACAACACCGGCCTGAAAGCAGAAGAAATCGCCGGCCGCCGTTTTTACGAGGTCTTCCCGAGTTGGGAGGGCGAGGACACTCGTGAATTAGTCTCTCGTGCGCTCGAAACAGGCGAACTGTATTCGAATGACAGGGTTCGTTATCGCGCGCCTGTGATGGATCGCGAGGCGGTTTTCAACATAAAAATACGGCCGATCACGGACAAGCCGGGCGTTATTCTCGGCGCCGTTGTGCTATTCGAGTTCATGGCTGATAAAGTGCTTCTCGAAGAGCACATGCTTCGCGTCAACGAGGAACTCCAGCGGGCGAACATCGTTAAGTCGGAATTTCTTTCGATGGTGTCGCACGAACTGCGCACTCCGCTGACTCTTATAAAGATGTACTCGGCGATGCTTGCCGAGCGGAAGATCGGCCCTTTGAATGAAAAGCAAGGAAAAGCTGTCGAAGTTCTAAACCGCAGATGCAAGAATCTCAACGACCTGATCGACGATCTGCTGGATCTTTCGAGAGTTGAATCCGGAAAAATGGAGCTTCACCTCGAGCGGGTGTCGCTTGCGGAACTTATCGAGGAATCGGCCGCGGTTTATCGGCCGCGGGCGGAGATCAAAGGATTGGAGTTTATTGTTGAATCTGAGCCGGGCTTGACTCCGGTTCTCGCCGACCGCGACAAGACCTCCCGGACCCTCAACAATCTTATTGAAAACGCGCTGAAGTTTACTGAAACCGGCCATATAGGAATTAAATTAGGCGGAGACGAGACTTCGGCGGCTTTCGCTCGCGTTACGGTTTCTGACACTGGCATCGGCATTCCGGAAGAATACAAGGACCGGGTTTTTGAGCGTTTCTTTCAGGTGGACGGAACGGATACCCGCCGGCATGGCGGGTCCGGGCTTGGGCTTGCGATAGCCCGCGATCTGATGTCTCTCCACGGCGGACGCCTGTGGCTCGAACGAACGGCAGAAGGCGAGGGGAGTTCGTTCAGTTTTTGTCTGCCGTATTACGATGCCGAGAAAGCTGAACAGATGAAAATGAAGGATGAATACGCTGGAGACTGCGGATTGAAAGCTGACTCGCCGGGCGCGGCAGGCGCTGTTTCCGCGCGGATCAAAGTCACGGGTCCGCCTTCAATTCTTCTCGTCGACGACGACAGGGATTTTCTTGACATGATGCACGACCTGCTAACAGACAGCGGCTTCAATGTCTATCCCGTTGCCGACGGCATAGCAGCGCTAAACGAACTTTTCTCCGACAAAAGGATCGACATCATCCTTTTGGATATCACGATGCCGAAAATATCCGGCTACGAGGTTTGCAGGGCGATTAAATCTTTCGACGCAACGCGGGGCATACCTGTTCTGATGTTGACCGCGGCCGGCCAAAGCGATCAGATTACGAGAGGCTACGAAGCCGGCGCCGCCGGCTACCTCGTCAAGCCTTTCGAGCCGGATATATTGAAACGCACTCTCATTCATCTTATGGAGGGGAAACAAAATGGCTCCTGACAGTTTTTTTAATTCCGGAGGCGGTCAAGACGACGCAGCTTTTCCTGAGATTGTAAAATACTCGATTAAGCGTATCGTTTGGTCGCCGGCGGTGGACATTTACGAAACTGAAACGGAAATCGTCGCCGTAGCCGAAATCCCGGGCGTTTCATATGAAGACGTCATCGTTAAATTGCGCAACGGCGCCCTTATCATAGAAGGCGAAAAAAACAAAATGTCCGAGCTTAAGGGGCTGAGTTTTTTCTGCGTTGAACGCAGTTACGGCAAATTCGAACGCAGGTTCAGGATCATTTCTCCTGTTGATGAAAGCAGGATCGAGAAGTCTTTCAGCGACGGAGTTCTCACGGTCACTCTTTTCAAAAAGAAATAAACCCGAATCCGCTATCGGGAATCGGACGCAAATATTTACAAGGGAGAAATAACATTGAGCGGCGACAGCATAATGGCAGGAGACGGTTTTCGTGAAATTCCGGAAATTATGCCGGCTATACCTTTAACGGGAACAATTCTTTATCCGTTCATGGTGGTTCCCTTTTTCGTTCAGGGACCGCGCAACGAGAAAGCGCTGGACACGGCTGTGGCGGGCGACCACTATATTTTCGCGGCGACGCTCAAGCAGCCCGCGGAAGGCGAGGACGAGCAGGAGCCATTGCCGGAGAACTTCAACGCGGTCGGCACGGTCGCCAGCGTTCTGCGGTTAATGCGCGTCCCGACCGGGGGCGTGAAGGTTATGGTGCAGGGGCTTTTTCGCGGCCGCGCCTCTTCCATCACCGTTCACGCCGACGGCTATGTGTCCGCTGATGTCGAGTTGCTTGAGGACATTCCGGTTGAACTGACGCCGTCCGTCGAAGCGCTTATGCGCACCGTGCGCGACCAACTTGAACGCGCCGCTAAACTCGGAAAGTCTCTGCCCCAGGAATTTATCGCCATGGTTCGCAATCTGAAGGAACCCGGCAAGCTCGCCGACCTCGCTTCTTCAACCGCTGAAATGGAGGCTGGCGACGCCCAGACCATCCTCGAACAGCTCGATCAGGAAAAAAGGCTCGCCTTCGTCTCACGCATTCTCTCCCGCGAACTCGAAATACTTGAAATCCAAAGCAAAATTAAATCCAACGTTCAGTCCGAGATCGAGGAGTCACAGCGAAAATATTTTCTCAAGGAACAACTCAAGGCGATACAAAAGGAGCTCGGCCTGGAAGACCCGCACTCGTCGGAAGTAAACGAGTTGCGGAAGAGCGTCATCGACGCCGCGATGCCGGATGCGGCCCGCAAGCAGGCGTTGAATGAAGTCGACAGGCTCGCGCGCATGCACCCCGACGCCGCCGAGGCTGGGGTCATCCGCACTTACATCGACTGGATGCTCGCGCTGCCATGGACAAAATCCACTGCGGACAGGCTGGATCTCGACCTCGCGAGGAAAACGCTCGACGAGGACCACTTCGGCCTCGACAAGATCAAGGAACGGATTGTGGAGACGCTTGCTGTGCGGAAGCTCAATCCAACGGCCCGCAGCCCGATAATCTGTTTTGTCGGCCCTCCGGGCGTCGGCAAGACATCGCTCGGACAATCCATCGCCCGCGCGCTCGATCGCAAGTTCGTGCGCCTCTCAGTCGGCGGCGTGCGCGATGAAGCCGAGATCCGGGGCCATCGCAGAA
>JBAYJY010000307.1:0-3153 GCA_041664945.1 bacterium
ACAATCATGTAAAATAAAATCAGTGGGATCGCAGAAATCACTCGTGCCTGAAAGCGGCGGCGATTACCCGGCGGCGGGGCCGAAGATGCAGCCTGTAAAGCTGTAACAAATATACAGTTGGAACAGGGTTGTTTTGTTTGATGTTTCTCGTCGTTTTTGCGGAAATTCAGGACGAAATTATGAAAATCGCACCCCTTTGGCGGGGGGGGATTTTGATCGAAGCATAACTGGAGCAGAGCAATGACAGACCTCGAATCTCTTGGATTCGGCGCTTTTTTCGCCGAACAACAGGAACATCTCGACCGTTCGGATCTTGTGCCGGCGCGGATCAGCCTTGTGGCGCCCAATGGATACCTGATGGTTGGATGTAAAGCGTCTCAGGGCGAATTAAGCGGCAAGCTTCTTTATGATCTGAAAAAGTTTGATTTCCCGGTCGTCGGCGACTGGGTGGCCGTCGATGATGTTTCTTCTCCCGCAATCATTCATCATATTTTCAAACGGCAAACGGTAATGGCAAGACGTGAAGCCGGAACTGATTCAAGCCGTCAGGTTATCGCCGCGAATGTTGATGTTTACTTTGTTGTTACGTCCGCTAATCGCGACTTCAACGTTCGGCGATTAGAGCGATATATCGCGGCTGTATGGGATTCAGGAGCCAGGCCGGTAATTGTTCTTAATAAAATCGATCTCAGTGATGATGTCGATACGCTTGTTGAATCGATCGATTCCATAGCTTTTGGCGCGCCCGTCGTTTCAATAAGCGCAAAAACAGGCGATGGCATGAACGACCTTCGCTCACATATCGGATTTGGCAAGACCATTGCGCTTGTCGGCTCATCAGGAGTAGGGAAATCCACGCTGGCTAACAATCTGTTTGGGCAGGAAGTCCTGTCTACAAATTCTCTGCGCAATGATGGCAAAGGAAGACACACAACTACAAATCGGGAACTCTTCGCATTACCTGATAGAGGTGTGCTCATAGATACTCCGGGGATGCGGGAATTGGGCATGATTGAAGATTCCGGCGGCATTGAAGCGGGCTTTCCCGATATTGCGGACTTATCCAAAGACTGCCGTTACAGCGATTGCCGGCATGATGGGGAATCCGGTTGCGCGGTGATGCGCGCCGTGGAAACTGGGGAGCTGGATCCTGAGCGGCTGGAAAGCTACCATAAACTGCAGCGGGAGGTTGCGGCAGTGGAGCGCCTTCAAGACCCCGCACATGCCGGCCGATCGAAGAAACATTGGAAATCAAGGAGCAAAGCGATTCGCACTTTTTCGAAACTTGATCCAAAGCGAAATGGATAATATCTCCAATTGCCTCACCGGATTCACCACTTTAAATACAGCGCTTTAAATCTGAACCGCTTTGTTTTGATTTGCTTTGAACACAAATCACAAACTGCTGTTTGCTGAAGATCCCCGCTAAGGCCGGCTATGCCAACATACTCAATTCGCTTCGCCAATCTCATCCCCGCGATATGCCTACCCTTTCCCCTTCCCTGTAGCCTTCTTCCTCCGCCCGCTTCCCTTCGCCGCCTTAACGCCCGCTTTCTTTTCCCCTACCAGCTTAAACTCTCCAACGCCCGCCCTCTCAAACTTCTTGCTAAACCTCAGCGCCGCCGCCACTGAGTAATAAGGATTCTTCGCCTTCGACTCAAAATTCTTCCGCTTCAACAGCTTAACCATGTCCTTGACTTTCATCGTCTTGATCTTTTTACCGGTCATCTCTGCTTCGATGATTTGGAGCATTGTCCGGGATTTTCTGCCTCGCTTCTCTGCGACGACTGCCGTCTTGTCATTCTTCATCAGTTTGATGTCCGCTTGTATCTCCTTAAGTTCCGCTTCGAGCTTCTGGCTGGAACGTTCGAGCGCCTTCACCTTCCTGCGCAGAATATCGTTGCCTGTAAGTTCTTCGAGGTACTTGCGGAAGTTACGTATGTCAGACATGGCAAAAGCTCCTTTATTGTAGACTTATTGAATTGTATGTCACGGGTGAAATACGCGCAACTTGCCGGCGCAGTGTCAGAAAAGCATTTGGAGCCAGACCGAATATATCGGCATATTTGCGCTGATCTTCGGTATCATCTCCCTTCCTTTTTTTCGCTTTCTCGCAGGCGGGATGGGGGGCGAGAGAATGGGAGCGGGTCTTGCGACTTGCGGGTTTGGCCTTCTAACGCTTAATAAAACAGGCCTTATTGCCGCCCCGCCGGCCGCAGCGTTTCTTCAAACCCGCAATCCGCATGGCCCCCTGTTTTGCCTTGTTATAAATATATCGCGAAAACATTTTTCGGAACGCCGGCTTTTTGATATAATAGCGGGCACGGATATGGAACGAACGCGCAGAAACGCAAAATATAAGGCCGGAGTCGCGGCGGCTTTTATTTGGACTTTCCTGTTATGCGCAGGCCCAGCTTCCACGCACGCGGACCCGGCAGGCCAACTGCTTGGTCCGAATCGATTCGACGTTGACAATCCGGCAGTCGCCGTCGCCAATGAGGACGTGCCGCCTGAGATTCTGAGCGTGTCTTTTTATCCCGCCGGGGCGGCGGCAGGCCGCCCAACGCTCGTTGCGGCTGAAATTCAGGTGAACCCGGACGAGAGCGAAAATGTGGTGACTGAGGCCCGGGCGCTTTATCGGGTCGGCGACGCGTCGAAATGGAATGCCGTCCCTCTGGCGCAATCGCCCTCTAACCTTCGCCTCTGGATGGGTGAAATTCCGGCGCAACCGGCCGGAACGAAAATTGAAGCGATCATTCATGCCGCCGCCTCAGATGGAAACCGCGTCATGGAATTGCCGCCGACGGTTTCCGCCTGGCCCCCCGATCCGGACGAAATGTTTCTTGTCGCCGATGACGGCGCGGACGTTATCCAACACTATCCGGGGAGTCTGGACATTAGAAGCTTTTATGTCGGCCTGGACGGCGGCAGCATCTATGCGCTCGCGACATTTCAGGAGAAAACCGCACGTTCCACAAACGGCGTATTCGCCCACATCTACGGATTCGGAGTGGCGTGTCCCGTCGACCATTGGCAACGAAAGATAAACCACGAACTCGGCTACGCCAAGGCATTAATGTATCTGCCGCTGATGAATATAAAGGGCTTTTTCAACAACATTGCCCAGGTCGGCTCCAAGCCTGACGCTGAAAT
>JBAYJY010000308.1:0-3046 GCA_041664945.1 bacterium
GTAAATAAATAAAGTAAGGTCTAAATATAATGCGCGAATTGATAGGCCGCGAATCTAAATTAAATTATCAGAATTTCAATTTACCCTTAATATTATTTTTGATTTCATTCTTTTTCTCTTCGACTTTTCCCTTCATTGCTTCTTTTATTTTGCCGACGGAGATCTGATCTTTCCATTCATTAAGCTTATTTTGGAACTCTGCGACGTCAAAGTCTTCGAGAGCGCCTGGCATCGCGCCTTTCAGAATTTCAGTTGCCTTGCCGGCTTCGGCAAAAACTTCGCCGAGGTCGTTGAGCACGGCGACAACGCCTTCAAGAACGCTGACTTTTGATTTTCCTTCTTCGTCAACTGAGACGGCGAATTCGGTGCCGCGCACTCCGGCCAAGGCCGCCGGCGTTTTTACGGCAAAAATGACTTTTTCGTTCTTGTCATCGATTTTTGACCAGGATTCGCCGACTTTGAGGTTGACCTGATTCGGCGACGGTTTTTTCGGGTCCATGGTCGACACAGTGAAAGTCGAAAGCGCATTAACCTTCATTTGCACTTTTTTGCCGAATTGGAGAGCGAGGCCGCTGTCTTTAAGAGTGCGGACAGTGTCGCCGACATATATGCACATGTTAAGTTCGGCGGCCGTCCATTCGTCTTCCTCTTTTTCCTTGTATTGGGCGGTTCCGGTTACTCCGGAGATGTATGCTTCGCAGTCGTCCGCGCCGCTTTTCTCTTCGGCGCAGAATGAAGCAGTCGCAAAAACAAAAAACGAAAAGAAAAACGCTATAAGCGCGGCAACCGTGAGCTTCTTCATGGATATTCCTCCGTATGTTGATGCATTAATTTAGAAAATGCCATGCTGTCCATATTTAATATCGTAACGACGTAAAAGTCAAATATGACAGTCTCAAAAAAGTTTTTAAGAAGCGCTCTGCGCGCGGTTTCAATCGTCTTTAACTTTAAGGACAGCGCCGAGGTTGGCGGATTGCACGAATTCGACATAGCGGCGCATGTATCCTGTTTTGATTTTCAGAGGCGGTTGTTTGAAGCCGACCGCGCGTTTCTTCAGTTCAGCGTCGCTGACATCGAGAGTGATTTTCTTTTTAGCGATGTCGAATGAAACTATGTCGCCTTCGCGGACATAGGCGATGGGGCCGCCTGATGCGGCTTCAGGCGAAATGTGTCCGATGGCAGCGCCGCGCGTTCCGCCGGAGAAGCGTCCGTCGGTGATGAGAGAGACTGTTTCGCCGAGCCCCATGCCGACGACCGCCGAAGTGGGAGAAAGCATCTCGCGCATTCCGGGTCCGCCACGCGGCCCCTCATAGCGAATCACGATAACGTCGCCAGCCTTGATTTTGCCGCCGAGGATCGCTTTGTAAGCGGTTTCTTCGGAGTTGAACACGCGCGCCGGGCCGCTATGCTTCTGCATCTTCTGCGAGACGGCGCTGCTTTTGACGACCGCTCCGTCCGGCGCAAGGTTGCCCCAAAGCACCGTCAGGCCGCCGGTTTTCGTGTAAGGATTGGCGATCGTGCGTATAACTTCGGGATCGATGATTTTGAACGGTTTGAGATTTTCGGAGAGTTTCTTTCCGGTCGCGGTTAATACGTTTGTATTGAGCAGTCCGGCTTTCGAAAGTTCTTTCATGACAGCATGCACGCCGCCGGCATAGTTTAGATCGGAAAGATAGTAATCGCCGCCCGGCCGCAGGCGGCATAGGTTGGGCGTTTTCGAGCTGATTTTGTCTATGGTCTTGAGGTCGACCGGGAGGCCGGCTTCATTCGCTAGCGCGAGGACGTGGAGAACTGTATTGGTCGAGCAGCCGAGCGCCATATCGACTGCAAGCGCGTTTTCGAGGCTCTTTTCGGTGATAATATCAGAAGGCCTGATATTGTGTTTGAGCAATTGCATGACAGCGGCGCCGGCATTTTTCGCGAGTCTGACGCGGTCGGCGTTAACCGCAGGAATGGTTCCGTTGCCGGGAAGCGCGATGCCGAGGGCTTCGCAGAGGCAGCTCATCGAGTTGGCGGTGAACATGCCGGCGCAGGAGCCGCAGCCGGGGCATGCGGCGTCCTCTATTTCTTTAAGTCCGCAGGCGTCAAGCTTGCCGGTTTTCACTTGGCCGACTGCTTCGAACACGTCAATCAAATCGAGGCTTTTTCCGCGTAAGCGTCCGGGCATCATAGGTCCGCCGGTGACGATGACCGACGGAATGTCCAGCCGAATCAGAGCCATAAGCAGGCCGGGAGTTATCTTGTCGCAGCCGGTGACGGCGACAAGAGCGTCGAACGAATGCGCGATCGCCATCACTTCAGCCGAATCGGCAATTAGTTCGCGGCTGGCGAGCGAGTATTTCATTCCTATATGGTTCATGGCGATGCCATCGCAGATGCCGATTGTCGGGAACTCGATAGGTGTTCCGCCGGCAACACGGATTCCGGATTTGACCGCGTTCGCAATGATGTCGAGATGTATGTGGCCGGGAATGATTTCATTCGCTGTATTAATAACGCCTATGAGCGGCCGCTGAATTTCATCGTCGTTCAGGCCCAATGCTCTGAACAAAGAACGGTGCGGCGCTTTTTCAACGCCTTTTTTCACTGTATCGCTTTTCATGACTTCCCACCTCCAACTATGATTTTTTTACTATAGGAGCGGCAAAATCAAAAGTCAAACAAATGAAGTTATGAGCCGGCAAAACGAGCGATGCGCTATACAATATATTCATATCGGGTAAAATAGAACGTAATCATAATGAAAGGCAGAGTCGAATATGATTAGAGAAGCGATCCAAAAGGTGGTTGATGGAAAAGAACTGAAGCGCAATGAGGCTCGAGAGGTGATGACGGAGATTATGAGCGGCGCGGCGACGCCTGCGCAGATAGCAGCGTTCATCACGGGTCTGCGGATGAAGGGCGAAACAATCGCCGAGATCACCGGTTGCGCCGAAGCGATGCGCGAGAAGGCTGTCGCGCTGAAAATTAATCGCGACGCCATGGTGAATATCGACCGCGACGACATCAACATAGACACTGAGACGATTCTCGATACCTGCGGCAC
>JBAYJY010000309.1:0-3035 GCA_041664945.1 bacterium
ATCGATATCGCGACCCAGATAAGTTCCTTCCACAGAATATAGTAACCGGTTTTGTGCTGGCTCAATGACAACATCCCGGACGCGCTGAACACCATGATAATGCCGAAGCACGTCAGCGCCATCGTAATAACAAGCAAAGGATAGTCAGGCGCGCCGTAAGCGGTCTTCCCGCTCGAACTCACCGGCACGTTACGCACCGGCGGCGGCACCCTGCGCACGCCTCTATTTTGTTCGCCCGATTTCATCTCTGAAATCACTTCCCCTCTCCTCATAATTCCTATAGAGGTCAAAACTCGACGACGCCGGCGACAACAGCAACACGCCGCCTTCCGCTGTCGTTTCAAGCCCGATGCGCACAGCTTCTTTCATGTTCGCGGCCCGCAGGCTCTCTATGCCTTCATATCTCTTTATTTCTTCCGCCGCCCTTGCGAGTCCGGGACCCATCACTATCACTTTCGCGCTGGCCGCTTTAGCGGCTTCGTACACCGGGCTTAAGTCAAACCCTTTGTCGTCGCCGCCTATAATCAGCGTCACTTCGCGGCCCTTGAACGTCTCAAGCGCGACAATCGTTGAATCGGGATTTGTCGCCTTAGAGTCGTTCACGCACTCGATTCCATTTACCCAGCCCACTGTTTCTATCCTGTGCGGCAAGCCTTTGAATCCAGCCGCTGTCTCATATATTTTCTCAACCGGAACGCCAATCATATAAGCGCCGGCTGCGGCGGCGAGCGCGTTTCCTACGTTGTGACGTCCGCGCATCTTCAGGCTCTCAACGCTCGCAAGCGCCGTTTCTTCGCCGCCGCGCCTCAAAACCAATTTTCCGCAGGAGACGCACGCGCCCTCGCTTAATTCTTTATCAGCGCTGAACATCACTATCCGCGCTTTCGTGTTGTTTTTCATTGCGGCGACTCTCGCGTCGTCAGCGTTAAGAACCGCCGAATCGCCAGGACCCATGTTCGCCAGCATACGCGCCTTAACCGCCGCGTATTCCTCCATGTCGTGATGCCTCTTCAGATGGTCAGCCTGAACATTCAGTTCTATCGCGACATCCGGCCTGAACGAACTGCAACCTTCCAACTGATAGCTGCTGACCTCGACAATGAAAACCGTTTCGTCGCCGCTTCCGGCCGCGGAATCAATAAACGCGTCGCCGATGTTTCCCGCGACTCGAGTGTCATTGAACTCGGCTGCGGCCATCAGCCCTGCGAGAGTAGTCACCGTCGTCTTCGCATTAGTTCCGGTAACCGCGAGAATCTTTCCCTTTGAAATCCGGTACGCCAGTTCGATCTCGGACATCCATTCGCCGGCGTTGTTGCGTAACGGCGACACACGGGCGTCGCCAGGGGCGAGCCCGGGGCTGAGCACGAGAATGTCCGGCGTTTCGCCCAAAGCGGCTTCATACGGCGCAAACCGCGCGCCTGCGGCTTCCACCGCGGCGATCGCCCCTTCAAGCCTGCTTATGTCTGTTCTTACGTCAGTCACAACTGCCTCGGCGCCGTATTTCGGCAGCGCCCTCGCGCACGCCTGTCCCGTCACTCCAAGCCCGACGACCAGAACGCGCGCGCCCTTTATATTTTCCGAACTCCTATGCGCCATTCCGCCTTACCTCACGAACAGCCAAAGTCCGGCCGCTCCGCAGATCGCCGACAAAAGCCAAAACCTTATCACAACCTGATTCTCGCTCCAGCCGGACAATTCGAAATGATGATGAATAGGCGCCATCTTGAAAACGCGCTTTTTTGTCAGGCGAAACGCGAGCACCTGTATCATCACGGATAACGCTTCGGCTACAAGAACTCCGCCCGCAACCACCAGGAAAATTTCCAACCGGGCAAGCGTCGCCACCGAAGCCAGAACACCGCCGAGAAACAACGAGCCTGTGTCGCCCATGAAAATTTTCGCGGGATGTGAGTTGAACCAGAGGAAAGCCGCGACCGAACCCATCGACGCCGCCAAAACCGGCAGCAGCGTGCGGTCTCCGAATCTGTATATTAAATATAAAAAACAAAGGCTCACTGCGAGATAACAGCCGGCGAGAAGGCCGTCCAACCCGTCCGTCAGATTCGCAGCGTTTATCGTCCCTACGAATACCACTACGACGAACGGGATGTAAAGAACGCCCAGGTTGAGCGCTCCGAACCATCTCGGAGTCCAGATCATCGTCGGTTCATTGCCCTGCCATATCATGAAATAGCCGATCAATACTCCGATCAGAATCTCTATAATCAGTTTGAATCTTGCTTTCAGGCCTTCCGTCTTCTTTCCGAAAAATTTCGCCAAGTCATCTACGAGTCCAATGAAGAAACAAGCCGACGACACCAGAACGACCAGCCTCATTTTCGGACCCGAAACGCCGGTGGCCAGCGCGACGATTATCATCGTGACCATGAAGGCGAGATAGAACGCTACGCCGCCCATCGTCAGCGTGCCGCTCTTTTTAAGATGCGCCTGAGGGCCGTCCGAACGAACGATCTGCTTAAAACTCCATCTCGAAAGCAGCGCCATCCATACCTTCATGAATATGAGGCTAAGAACAAATGAAACACCCGCGACCGATACCAGTGTTTTCATTTCAGCTCCTTCAATACGTTTACTATCCGCTCCATCTTCATGCCCCTCGACCCCTTTATCAGAACCATGTCGCCGGAGCGGAATATTTTTCCGGCTTCGGCGGCGAATTTATCGAAATCAACATAGGACATGCAACTTTCAGATGACATGCCGGCCTCCAATGCGCCGCCGGCGATCGCGCGGGCCTCCTCGCCGAAAGCGACGAGCAGCGCCGCGCTTTGCGGAACCGCTTCCCTGCCGATCTTAAAATGCTCGTCACGGCTGTGATCGCCGAGTTCAAGCATATCTCCGAGAACCGCCGCCCGCCGTCCGTTCCACTCGACTGTTCCGAGCAATTCAAGCGCGAGCTTCAATGACGCCGGCGACGAATTATATGTGTCGTCTATAAGCAACATGCCGCCTTCCGTGCGCCACTGCCTCATCCGGCCGCTTTCTTCAACCGGCCGCGACAATCCCTCCGCAAT
>JBAYJY010000310.1:0-3009 GCA_041664945.1 bacterium
CCGCATTATATATATTATTTAACGAGATCGTTAAGCGTTTTCTCGAAAACTCCGTAATCGTGGTCCGTGAACAACACGAACGCCACCCTCTCCAATCCGGTTTGTCCGCTCATATATTCAATCGCGCTTTTCAGCATGACGCGCGCGCATTGCGCAATCGGATATCCGAATATTCCAGCGCTCACCGCGGGAAATGATATGCTCTTCAATTGATTTTCATCCGCCACCCTTAGCGAATTAAGAGTCGCCTCTCTAAGCTTGTGATCCTCTTCGCCCTCTCCCATTCGCGGGCCGGCCGCGTGTATCACATAGCGCGCTTTCAGATTCCCGCCTGTCGTTATCACCGCTTCGCCCGTCTTTATCGGCGCTTTGCGGTGACATTCCTCCTGAATTGCGAGTCCTCCCGCCCGTCTTATCGCTCCCACGACCCCGCCGCCCATGACAAGCGCCTCGTTCGCCGCGTTCACTATCGCATCAGTTTCCTGATGCGTTATGTCGCCCTTCTTCAATTCAAGCGTCTTTCCGTTCACTTCAATTTCCATAATTCGGCCTCTCCAAAATCAGGAAATAATTTCGAAGCCTTTAACTCTATCTTTCTTCGGCAACAGCATGTCTTCCGGAAACCCGCCGGTTTTCCCGCGCTGCGGCGCATATCCGAGCGACAGCAGCGCGACCGCGCGCGACTGTATCGGCGCCTGCACCGCCCGGCGAACCTTGTTCTCATTGAAATGCAGCGTTACGTTCGCCGCCAGTCCGAGTTCCGTAGCCATCAGCAGCATGTGAGACAGCGCTATCGGAACGTCGATCATGAAATACGGCTGTTCGTCCCCGCGCGCCCTCATCACCCACTGCTCGGCCATCAGCGCTATCGTCACCGGCGCCTCGGAAAACGGAACCTGAAATCCGTTTTCATTATGCGCGGCGCATTCAAGCTCCTTGAGTTGCGTTTTGTCTCTTATCGCAACAAACCGCCAGACCTGGCTGTTGCTCGCTGACGGAGCCAGTCGCGCCGCCTCGAATATCCAGTTCAGTTTCGCTTCCTCAACATCCTTTTTAGCGAATGCCGTGACGAACTCCATTTCCGACAGCAGCCCCGGAATAATATCAGACTGCCCCATATCCGCTGTCCTCCGACCGGACAGCGCCTCCTGGTCCGGCGTCAGCGGCCACTCCGGCGCAGACGACTGCCTCCCCGAAAACACTATATCCGTTAGCGGACGCCGGCTCTCGTGAAGCCGTTTCCGGGTGATTCGATCATACTGCCCAGACAAGTCCAACGGACTCAACGGCCTCATGTAGGGCCTCCCAAGCGGCGAAACAGCGACAACCCGGCTGCCGGGATCGAGCTCGAGCGCGTGTATAATCGGCGCCTCGTTGAATGCGCCTATCCAGCACGTTCCGAGTCCGGCGGCGCGTGCGGCGAGCGCAAAATTTTCAAAAGCAATAGCGCTCTCAAGCAGATAAAATGGTTTGTCGCCCTTCCGAGGCGCCTTGTCTGGCGCTGCCGTGACGCATACCATCGCCGGTATGTCGCTCTGGCTCATCCACGTGTTCACCCTTCCCTTAATGCCAGCGAGCACGGCGCGCCTCAACCGCTCCTTCAGCTTAGGTTCAAGAAACACGTGAATGTTCCACGACGACGCTTTCCCGCATGTTGGCGAACGCAGCGCTGCTTTCGCCGCCGGTGCTATATCTTCGGCGGTCACCGGGGCGGGATCGAATTTCCGCACGCTTCGCCTGTGCCTGATTATCTCTATTAATGAATCTAATTGTTCTTCTTCCGGCATATTATCCTCTTTCATTTCAATTTGCTCTTCTAAGAAACTTCCGAGTCGGTTAAAGATATCTCTAATTATATCATTCGCATTTTTTACAGTCAAAAACGTCACTCCATGGTATTATATGAAAGTCGCAGCATCGACATTGTTAATGCATATTACAGAATCGCTCAAGGAGGAATATATGGAAAAACGAATAACATTCAGCCCGGATGCCCCCGCGGCTGTCGGCCCCTACTCGCAGGCGATTGAAGCCGGCGGTTTCGTTTTCTGTTCAGGCCAGATTCCGATAGACCCGAAAACAGGCGAAATGGTTTCCTCGAACGTCGCCGACGCAACGGAAATCGTCATTTCCAACCTGAAAGCAGTTCTCGCGGCAGCCGGCGCCGGCTTGAAGGACGTCGTAAAAACATCTGTTTTTCTCGCAGACATGAACGATTTCGCCGCTATGAATGAAGTCTACGCCAAGCATTTCAGCGATATGCCGCCGGCGCGCGCGTGCGTTCAGGCCGCAAAGCTGCCAAAAGGCGCTCTGGTTGAAATCGAATCGATAGCTTATAAAGGGCGCTAACAGCCGGAGAACATTGTGACAGTCTGCATAGGGGATCATCATGCTGTCCCCGATATGCTGGTGAAGAATACAAGCTAAATATCCGTCATTGCGAGTAAGCCGTTTTGTGGCTGACGAAGCAACCCCGAACTCGATGTCGATACAAAGCTAATAAGAGGATTGAGTTTACAACGCCACGCGAATGCGGGAATTATTTTCAGATTTCAATTGCGCTCAGATCTTATTCAGTATTTCAAAAATCTGCTTTTCAATTGATTTGAATTTGTTCTTCCTGAACGGCCCGAGAGCAGAGAACACAAGCCGGTCGGGCTGGAACGCTTCGTTCGCTATGCGCATCAGCTCGTCGAGGGTTACTGACCGTATTTTTTCGAATATCTCTTCGTCGGTCAAGTTTCTGCCGTAGTACATCTCAGAACTCGCTAACTTCATCATGCGCGACGTCACGCTCTCGAAACTCATCGACATCGAGACGCGCAGTTGCTCTTTCACCCTCTCAAGTTCCTCAAGGGCTATGTCTCCGTTTTTGATTTTTGAGAGTTCAGCCACAACGACTGAGACGACTTCGGATAGGTTTTCCGGCCTTGTGCCGGCCGCGACCACGAAACAGCCGCTGTCGCGATATGAACTGCTGCTGGACGAAATGTCGTAGACGAGGCCGCG
>JBAYJY010000311.1:0-2926 GCA_041664945.1 bacterium
CAAGAACGCCGTGCACCCTGTAGGTTCTGATCTTTGTGTCCTTGCCCTTGAGCGTCAGAAAGCCGGAATCCTCCGCCATCACTCTTGACTGGATGGATTTATAAACCGAGTCGCTGATTAAAACAGAATCCGGCGCCGCCATCGTCTGCAATCTTTGCGCAGTATTGACAGGATCTCCGATAACGGTGAAATCGCGCCTGTAATATCTGCTGCCGATGTCTCCGAAAATCACGGGGCCGGCGTTTATCCCGACTCGCGTCTGAAAATTCATCGAACACTTTTTATTGAATTCCGCCTGTTTGTCTATCATGGACAGCGCGGCTTTTACGGCTCTGTATTGGGGAAGCTCGCCGGACGCGTCATTTCCGAAAATCGCAAGTATTGCGTCTCCTATGAACTTGTCGATTACGGCGCCGTGGTCTTTCAGAACGGTTGTCATGATATCGAGATAGCTGTTCAGATATGAAACGATCTCGGACGGTTTCAACTTTTCGCAAAACGACGTAAAGCCGACGATGTCGCTGAAAAGAATAGTCAGCGATTTTTCAATCGCCTGAAACTCGTTCGAGTCTTCCTTTTTCATCGAGCTTTTCTCGACAGCCTCTATCGCGGCTTCGGAGAGATAGAGCTTCATAGTTTCGCGCTCGCGGGTAAACCGCCGCTCGACTGTCAGCCGTTCCACATGAACGATCACTTTATCCATTGTGAAAGGCTTTGTAATGAAAGCGGAAGCGCCGATCCTCAGCCCCTTGGCAAGCTGGGACCTCGATTCCCGCGAAGCTACGATTATCACGGGAATGTTTGTCGTATCCTTCCGTTCTTTTAAATATTTCACGAGCTGATATCCGTCGATCTTCGGAGTGTCCATATCGGCGATAATGACATCGGGCAGATGTTCGATCGCCTTTTCGTATGCCATTTCGCCGTCTGTGCACGCCACGACGTGAAACCCCTGCTGCATCAACCCGAACTTCAACAGGTTCAGAACATTTTCGTCATTGTCGACGATCATGATCGTTTCCTGCCGCCTTGTCTTCATTGTATGCAGAATAGAATTAACGCAACTCAGCAATTCGCTGTGCACCACCGGCTTGATCAGATAGTCATTTGCGCCGGCGACAAATCCTTTATCTATGTTGATGCCCTGATCCAGAGATGAAACAATGATGACCGGGATGAGCGCCGTTTCCGGGCAATCCTTTATTGCCTTGCACATCTGATAGCCGTCCATCTTCGGCATCTCCACATCTGAGATGATAAGGTCCGGCTTTTCGCGTTTCGCCATTTCAACGCCCTCTTCGCCGTCGTAGGCGTGCAGGACAAGAAACCCCTGATCCGAGAGAAACTTGCCGGTTCGGGCGTGTATGATTTTGCTGTCGTCAACCATTAAAATACAATTCGATTTTCTAATCAGTATCGAGACGACATCCATCAGCGTGGATTCTTCGAACGGGATTTTTAGAAAAACGTCAGCGCGCGCCTCCGTGGCTTTTTTTTCATCCTCCGCGTCGCCGGACATCAGAACGAAAGGCACATCTTTAGTGTCCGCATTGTTTTTTACTTCGCGGCAGAAATCAAACCCGCTCGTTCCGCCTATGTTCACATGCGCGAACACGATATCGAACTTATATGTTTTCATTATGGCATGAAGAGAATCGGAGGCCGCCGCTTTTTCCACGGCAAACCCTTCGTTCCCCAGCCGCTTCTCAAAAAAAGAGCTTAAGAACTGATTTGAAGTCGCAATAAGAGCGCGCATTGCCATGAACTAAGCGTTTCCTTCCTGGATCTTCTTCTTATAAATGCCTGCCGATAAGTTTTTAAAACCGATTTCGTTGGCGTTGAACATTACCTCCGTGCCGCCGATAAACAATATTCCGCCGCCGAGCAGCGCTTCGTGAAACTTTCTGAACAACCGCTCTTTGATGTCGTTGTTGAAGTAAATCAAAACATTCCGGCAAACAATGAGATTGAAACCCTTCTCCCATCTCTCATCAAGAATATTGTGCATTATGAATTTCATGTTTCTTTTTATTGAAGGGACGGTATCGTAAAAGACGGATGCTGTGGATTTCGACGCCCAATCGATATCCGGACGGCTTATCACATTGAAATACTTCGACAAAAGGCGGTGGGTAACCTCTTTGGTGTCGGCGTCCGTGAAGATGCCGTCACGCGCCCTCTGCAACATCGTATTGTCGATGTCGGTGCAAAGAATCTGATAGGAAAAATGAGGCGTGTCCTGAAGGGCGGCGAGTTCCTCCATCAGAATGGCGAGCGTATAAGGTTCGGCTCCGATCGAGCAGCCCGCGCTCCATATTCGAAACGTTTTTGAGTCGCCGCCGCCCTTTCCGGCGACAACATCCCTCACAAGCTCGGGAAGATGTTTGTTCAGTTCGTTCCATCTCTGCGCGTCCCTGAAAAGCGAGGACACATTTATAGTGACGCTGTCCCTGAACGCCTGAATATTCGCCGGGCTGTTTTCCAGTTGTTTGATAAACTCAACATAATTTCTCGCGCCGGATTTATCGAGCGCCTTAGACATGAGGCGCTTCATCTGGTCCGGCCTGTAGCTGTCGAGATCAATGCCGGATATCGTTTTTATCTTCTTTTTAAACCATTCGTATTCCAGATCTATCAAAACCAGCGCCTCTTCATACCATTGACATTATTTCTTCGGAAATCCGGTCGAGAGCGACGACTTTGTCGGCGTTCCCTGAGTTGATCAGCGCTGCTGGCATTCCGTTCACCGTGCATGTCGCGCCTGATTGAGCGATAGTCGCTCCGCCTTTCCCTTTGACAACGGCGGCGCCTAAAGTGCCGTCGCTTCCCATTCCCGTCAGTATCACGCATATAACCTTTTTGCCGTAAACCGCCGCCGCGTCGCCGAGCGTGACGTCGACCGCCGGCCTGACATTGTTGACCGGCG
>JBAYJY010000312.1:0-2865 GCA_041664945.1 bacterium
CTATCTGGCCGACGAGTAACTGTTCCGCGACGCGCCGGCGCCGGAACCCGTAGTCGACCGCTATCGTGGTGATGTGCCCTTCGTCGGCTATCGCCCACTGGCCCGCGTATCCGATCACCTGGCCTTCCGACTCGGCGACACAATACTGGGCGAAATGGTTTTTAGTCAACTCGTCCAGAAAGCACGAGAGCGGCCACGGCTGTGAATAGGAAGCGATTTCTATAGCATAAACTTCGGCGACATCCGCAATTTGCATATCACGGATTTTTACCGCCAGCGGCGCAGGTTTCTGTTCAGGGGCGAACGCCAAAATTACGCTCCGCGTTTGAGAGGCACAGATAGTTCGGCTGCGCTTCGTTGTATGGGACTCCGTCGAGCGCGGCCGCGATTTCGCAGATGACTTCCGCTCTCGGCCTGCCGAGCGGCGGTTCCGCGAAGCGCGCGCGAGCGCCCAACGTTTCCTCTATAGCCGGCCGGAGCCGCCCGGCGGCGTTTCCCAGCGCGAGCAGTTCCCCGCCTTCGCCAAGGCCGCTCAGCAGCCCGCGCAGGATGTCCGGATCGCACAGCCGGTCCTGAATCAAGCGTTCGACGCCGGAGCCGTCCGCAGAGCGCCGGAACAGGGCGCAGAAAAATTCGTTTCGCGAGCAGTTGACAAGCGGCAACAGCAGCCCGCCGGGCGGAACGGCGCCCGCCGCGGCCGCGGCGTGGCTTATCGACAACAGCGACGACACGGCGACTATCGGCCTGCCGGTTAACTGCGCTAGCGTCTTCACCGTCGACAGCCCGATCTTTATCCCGGCCAGTCCGCCCGGCCCGGCGTCGACCGCGAACTTATCTATATCGCGGATGCTGATTTCCAGAGTCGCGAGCAGTTTCTCAGTCCGCGGCGTCAGTTCCTCAAGGCACGACCGCGCGCCCGCGAATGTGTCGGACCCGATAATCGCGCCGCCGCGCTGAATCGCAATGCCGCATTCCTCGTCAGATGTGCTGAATCCAAGTATAAGCATGGGTGGTTTTATTCTTTCCGCAATTGGCTTTCAAATTCTTTCAGGAGCGCTTCGAGCAGCCCGGCGCCGTCGCCCGCGGCGCCTGTGAATTCTATCCGCCGGCAGCTTTCGCTCTCCCAGTCGAGACGCATCATTATGTAATGCTCCGCGTCCGGGACTTCGAACCGCTCCGACCACTCGGCCACAACGACGCCGTCCTTGAGGCAGCCGGCAATGTCGAGATCGAACAGGTCCGCGCCGGACTCCAGACGGTAGAAATCGAAGTGGTAAAGCCGTTCACGGCCGGAGTATTCGCGCAAAAGCTGGAACGTCGGGCTGGTCACCGCGCCCTCGACGCTTAGCCCGCGCGCGATCCCCTGCGTAAGCGTTGTTTTGCCGCCGCCGAGGTCGCCGCTCAACCCGATGAACAGCCCGCGGCCGGCGCGTTCTCCCAGCGTCCAGCCCAGCTTCACCGTCTCCTCAGCGCTCTGCGTCACTATTTTTCTGATCTCTTCCATACTATCAATCTGCTCTGTTTTGGCTTTTCAGTCAAGAACCCGGCGCTTCTGCCGCCGGGCAGGATTCGACTGCGCCCTTAATATTTTTCCGTTGTTTATCTTTTCCCTATCTAACGTCCACTGACTACTGTCTTTTCATTTTCGCTGTATCCTGTATTCTGTTTTTTTGCTTTTCCCTATTTACCTTCTACCTGTAATGCCTCATGACATTGACCAACATTTGTTATGGCCCCAATTATGTCATTTCGCCCCAATTTGTCATTTCGAGCGAAGCGAGAAATCCAGATAAAGCTTTCCATATTGAAGTTTTATTGAAGATTCCTCTCTTCGCTCGGAATGACAATGTGTAAAGGCATTACTTCTACCATCTACTTTCTACTGTCTTTTATCTTTTCCTGTCTACTTTATGCTGTCTACTGTTTTTATCGCTTTCTTCCGCGCGGCTGTTTCGACGCTCTTTTTTTATTTACCTTCTTAAGCATATTGTCGGTTTTAACTTTCCGGCCGAGTTCAATCATGGTTTGTTTGAATTCATCGACGTCCCACTTCAACTGAGGTTGCCGGAGCGTGCCCGCCGCCTCGAAGGAAGCCTTGATGCGCTCGATGCCCGACATGTCCTTTGGTTGCTTGTAATCTTCGCGGAGGTCTTTGACAGTCATAATCAGGCCCGGGTCGAGGCCGGTCACAACGCGCGCCTTGAGTTCGCCGTTAAAGCCGATCATGCCGAAGATGTCGGCGTTGACCGCGCGGCCGCGCAGGTACAGTTTCTTTGCGGAGAAGACTTCGTTTGCGACGTCGAAGGAGCCGGAAAGCAAATTGAATGAAAAGCGAAGCAGTTTGGCGTCGTTCGGAAGGCGCGAGGCTTCGTGGTCATAAGGGGTGATAATTTCGCCGTTGGCGATATCGAAGGAGAAAGAGGCTTCGAAAGTGTCGGGGCTGTCTGACCTGCCCTTGAACTGGGCGGTGGCGGTTGCGGCGCCGGAGAGCAGCGGGCCGAGATACTGGTTGCGCGCGAAAACAGCGCCGATCTGAGGGCTGGCCATCTGAACGCGGGCGTCGATCCACACCGGACCGGCCGCGCGGCCGTTCAGCAGGTTCTTGCCGTAGATGAACGTCGCGTCGCCCGAGGCGGCCAGTTCTTTGCCGGCGAGAACGGCCTTGCTTATTGTCACCTTCGGGCGCTCGTGCCCGACTTGCAGGGTCAGCGAGTCGAAAGCTATCGGCGCCCAAGCGTCCTGCTGCCCGCTGATCGTCGGCGTCGGATACATCAGGTTTCCGTCCTTGACAGTGATCGAGGCGTCGATTTTCAGGTCCGCCGGGTCGAGGAAGGGGCCGGAGATACGCGCGAAGCCGCCCATGAC
>JBAYJY010000313.1:0-2827 GCA_041664945.1 bacterium
ATCGAGGCACTAAACGTGCTGGAGCACAATCCCCTGATTGGCCGCCCCGCCAATAACGACAAGCGAGAACTCGTGATCGGGCGCAGCTCGCATGGATATGTGGCCTTGTACCGTTACATCGCTGAAATCGACACCGTGTTTGTCCTTGCCGTGCGCAGCCAACAGGAAGCGGGTTATGCGGGACTTTGAATGAACCTTAAAACCATCAGTGCATTTTTCAGGCCGTAATGAATGAATCGAGGTCAAAGGTCCCGGAGTCGATTTAAATTTTCATCATGCCAACCTAAGCAATAAACAATTCGACTTCGGCACCTTGTGATCCCTCGATGCCAAGTTATTACCCTGTTCAATTGATTGTAAATATGACGAGAGATTATGGCGTATAGCGAAAGGGTCAAATGCGCTGTCCCTGTATTTGCTAAGGATATCTGATAATATTTAGCCGGTTGTTGCTCCATTATCACTGCATCCAGGAATTCCAAAGAAGATTCCAGGTAATCAGGAGTAGTTATCATTCTAAGAATATTCATACCCTCTCGGGGTTTGTTTTTCCAAAAAGGAGAAGTCTTGTGAAAGATATAGTTTGGGGTGACGTATTAAGTGTCGCAGTCGATGAGATCGATGAAGATCACCGTAAACTGGTGAATATTTTTAATATCCTCAACCATTCTGTAGCCGAAGGGGAATCTTCAGATTATCTGGCGGCGGTTTTGAGAGAGCTGATCAATTGTACGGTCTGGCACTTCAGTCATGAGGAGCGGTTGATGCTGAAGTACGGTTATGAGGAAATCGAAGAACACAAGGCGGAACACGGGGAATTAATTAATAGCGTGAGGAAGCTGCAGCAGGAAATCCTTCAGGCAGACAAACCTGTGTCGGATAAACATATCGAGTTTCTGGAGCGTTGGTTGGCTGAGCATATCCTCACTGCGGATATGAGATTGGGTTCTTTTCTTTCTGAAGTGATGTAGGCATTGCTCACGAGGACCTTCGATCTTTATTGGCCAACACAAATCGACTCCGACACCTTTGGCTCGTTGACATTCAACGAATATCTCCGATACCTTTTGTCTCTTATGCAGCACGACATCTTTGCACGCAACACGCGCGCCCAGCTCAAGCAAGTGTTCGATGCCATCCGCGAATTGATGACCCCGCCCGTGCCGCAGAAAAAACGGCCTATCGGGTTTATCAGCGGCGATGAAAAGCCAAAGAAAATTTGACTGACATAAGGGAGTTTGTGTACGTGCAAAAACAATTCGACTCCGGTACCTTTTGTTCCTTTTGTTCCCGGTACCTTTTGTTCCCTGAGTTGGAGATTTATTTTCGCTGAATGCGCTCCATACCGGAGGGAATTTTTGCACCGAACGGCTTGGCCAAAATCATCCAAAGGGCCATCGCAAGCAGCGCTAGCGGTGCATTAACTATGACAGCAACGCCAGGTATGCTACGCAATATTGCTATTGCAAGCACGACAATGCCAGTAGATCCGAAGTAAGGATAGGCGAGCGCGTGTAGAAAGCTAAAGACGACAACGCCACTAAAAAAGCAAACAAAGAACCAAGCGAGTTCATTGTTCAGCTTTGCCACAACCGGCCAAATTGCACCACTGAGAATGCGCCTAAATATCGGATCGCTCACGTATCCCGGGCGATCCACGGGATGCTGTTGAGAATGGAATGAAACCATTTCGAATCCTGTCCAGTAGTAAGACAGGAATAGACCAATGATGATATCGACAGTTGATGGCAAGATAATTCTCCTATTTTGAAGTGCGCCGCTTCGATTCAATAAACGCTTAACGTGGAGCTATGGGCTGCGCGCTTTATCGCGTCCCACTGTTAGTCGTATGGCTGCTAGTAGCGTTGCACCAACGGATCGGTACCTTCTGCTAATTGAGATTCCATTTCTTGAGAAGGGCACGGCCTGATGAAGTAAGTGTGTATGAGGCTGTTTCAATAAGCCAATCCTCGCTTGATTCTTCCTCCCGAGTTCCGCTAAGCATTTCTTCGTATTTCAAAAACCGACGTTCGAGTAGATGCACAACGAGAAATGGCATCGCAACTACATATGGCTTTCGATACGCCTGCTTCATTGCATTTAACCCAACCTGAGTTAGTGATTTGACGATTAATCGTCGCTTGATCTCTTTCAGTTCTTTTGTTGTTGGGCCTTTTCCTTCGTGATGGCACTGGTGGCAGTTATGACAGAGAATGATCTTATTATCGTAGCTTTCGTCTTTCGGAGAGGTCTGATCTATGTGATGTATTGTCAGTGTGCGCGTATCGCGTGTGCCACAACATGCACATGCGTCGTCAGTTTCCATGAAGAGGAGCTCATCGGTTTTCGCCATTGCTTATCTGCCTAATGTAAAGTAGATGGCAAACACACCGGAAATGCTGGCAGCGGCTGCCATATATTCTGTTGCATTTGCTTTACCACATTAATTCTGAACAGAACCGACGATGCAAACAAGGCAGCATCTCCCATAAAAAGCGGCATTCTTTATCCCCCGTTCAAGTAACACAAGGGGCTATAAATTCCTTACTCACAGTCAAACAGCCAAACTCCATACATACATGCCGTAACCCGCCTGCCGCCACCACCACGCTACTTCAGCGATCTGGCCAGGCGAAACCCGAAGCTGCTGAAACGCAGCGCAGGGTCGGTCTTGTAACGCACCGCCGCGCGCAAGTCCCGGGGGGAGTTGTTCCACGAGCCGCCGCGCAGCAATCGCTTGTCGCCATCCACTATCCAGGCGCTGCCGTCAGTCGGCGCGCCGTCATAGCTGTCGTGATAGATGTCCTCTGTCCATTCCCACACGTTC
>JBAYJY010000314.1:0-2742 GCA_041664945.1 bacterium
TGAAGAAAACGCCGTTCTCGCGCAGCTTCTTCCGCAGGCCGCTGACTTGCGCGACCGTCATTCCGGAAGCGCTCGCGAGAAGACACCACGGATTCTCATCGAACTGCTTCGTTAGTTCTTGCACTAAATCTTTCTTTTTCGACAGCGTAACAGGCATCGAAAACTACCTCGCTTCCCGGTCAATTGTTTACTTTACCGATGACAATGAACCGGCGTCTATCTTCAATCCGGGTCCCATCGTGGATGATACATATATGCTCTTAATGTACATGCCCTTTGCGGATGACGGTCTCGCTTTCGCGATCGCTCCGTACAGAGCCATGAAATTCTGGTTTAGTTTTTCGACGTCGAAAGAGGCGCGCCCTATGGGGACGGCGACAATTCCGAACTTGTCGTTGCGGTATTCAACTTTACCCTTTTTGAACTCGTCGATCGTTTCCTTGATGTTGAACGTGACGGTTCCGCTCTTCGGGTTCGGCATCAGGCCGCGCGGTCCGAGAATCTTTCCGAGTTTCCCGACCACCCGCATCATGTCCGGCGTCGAAATGGCTATATCGAAATCCAGCCAGCCGCCGATGATTCTGTCTGCGAGATCGTCTCCGCCGACAGCGTCGACGCCGGCTTTATCGGCATCCATCATCTTGTCGCCCTGCGCGAATACTACAATGCGCGGAACCTTGCCCGTGCCGTGCGGCAGCACTATTGTGCCGCGAACCTGCTGCTCCGCTTTTTTCGGATCGATGCCGAGCCGGAAATACGCCTCGACCGTCTCATCGAACTTGCGCGGAACTTCCTCGCACACGGTCTTCAATGCCACAATCGCCTCTTCGGACGAGTACATTTCTTTTTCCGGCAGTTTTGCCAGCCGGTTCTTCATTTTTTTGGTCGGTGTCGCCATAATCACAACTCCCCGGCGGATGCCGCCGCGCCTTTACTCTTCGATCTTTACGCCCATGCTCCTCGCGGTGCCGGCGATTATGCTCATCGCGCCCTTAACGTCATTTGCATTCAGGTCGGGCATCTTTTCCTGCGCGATCCGCTTCAGCGCCTCGCGGCTTAGCTTGCCAACTGTTTCCAGCCGCGGGTTCTTCGCGCCCTTCTTAACGTTCAATTCCTTCTTGATGAGCTCCGCCGCCGGCGGCGTCTTTAGAATGAATGTGAACGACCTGTCGGCGTATACCGTGATTTCAACCGGTATGACGGTCCCGACCTTTTCTTTCGTTCTTTCATTATAAATCTTGCAGAACTCCATTATGTTGACGCCGTGCTGTCCCAGCGCCGGTCCAACCGGAGGCGCGGGGTTTGCCTGCCCGGCGGGCAACTGCAGCTTTATGAATCCCGTTATCTTTTTAGCCATCTTTCCATTCCTCTCATCACGGCCTTTTCATAAGGCCGTTTCGGACAAAATACACGCTCACACAAAAACATGCCGGGTCAAGGCTTTCTCTGACGCCCGGAGCTTATATCCTCTCGATTTGATCGAATTCCAGTTCGACGGGCGTGTCGCGCCCAAAGAGGGAAAGAAGAACAACCACCTTCTCACGGTTCAGATCGACTTCTTTCACTACGCCGGAATAATCCGCAAACGGCCCGAACAGCACTCGAACGCCCTCGCCTTCTTCGAAATTCACTGAAACCCTCGGCGCTTCAAGTCCCATTCTCTTAAGGATGAAATTGACTTCGTTTTCCGTTAAAGGCGTCGGCCTGCTTCCGTCTCCGATAAATCCGGTGACGCCCGCCGTGTTACGGACAACGTACCAAGTCTCGTCCGTCAATTCCATTCTGACGAATATATAACCCTTGAATATTTTCTTTTGTACGACTTTCCGCTGGCTCCCCTTGATCTCGACGCGTTCCTCTGTCGGAACAAGTATCTGTTCGATCTTGTCACCATACGCTTTAGCCGCGATCTGTTTCTCAAGGCTCATTTTGACCTTGTTCTCGTGGCCCGAGTAAGTATGAACGACGTACCATCTGCTTGCCATAATCGCCCTTGCTTTCCCTTATTCGATAATTTTAATTACGTAATTCAACCCAAAATCTGCCGCCATCATGAAAACCGACAGCACGATAATCACCGCCACAACTATCGAGGTCGACTGCACCATCGTTTCGGTGTTGGGCCACGCTATCTTCTTAGATTCCTCGTACACTTCGCCGAAGAATGACCGGATTGCGAGGACGTAATTTACTTTTTCTTTTTCCTGCGCCATCTCTGTTCCTTAATTGCTCGCCCTGTAAGGGCCTGTGTTGTTTCAGGCCCGGCCGGACTCGAACCGACAACATCCGGATTTGGAGTCCGGCGCTCTACCAATTGGAGCTACGGGCCTTTGTTTTCCGGCAGCGTCTTTCGCGGGCAGTCGGAATTACGGCCCGTTTGTGACCCCGGCTTACTTGATCTCCTTATGCATCGTGTGCTTGCGGCACTTTTTGCAATACTTCTTGATCTCAAGCTTCGTCGTTGTCGTTGTTTTGTTTTTAGACGTGTTGTAATTTCTGCTCTTGCATTCCGAACACGCCATTATAAGTTCTTGCCTCATGCTTAACCCACCCCAGCACGAAAATATTAATTCTAATTGACCAGGACTTACCTGTCAAGAAGAATTTTAATTCAGTTATTCTAAAATATCCGTTACAACGCCGGCGCCAACTGTTCGGCCGCCTTCGCGTATCGCAAACCGCAGCCCCTTCTCTATGGCCACGGGCATTATCAACTCTACCTTTATGTCTATCTCGTCGCCA
>JBAYJY010000315.1:0-2659 GCA_041664945.1 bacterium
AGAACAGGCTGCCGTAGAACACTAGAAGTCCGACCCAGCCGCTGCTTTCCGGATCGACTTCTATGAGGACAAGAACCCACGACAAGCAAAAGATGGCGGTCGCGGCCAAGACGATAATGATGAGCTGTTTGAGTGACATAGCGTGTTTATGAATGGAATATACCACTAATGGGAAAAAAGCGCAAAAAAAAGATCCCGCGCGTGGCGGGATCTTGGAGAAGGACAAATCGATTATTCTCTAATCATGCTAAAGAAATTGAGCCGGAAAATTCCGGCCAGCACGACTCGAAAACAATCAACGCTTTTCCCCTCCCCTTAATATGATATTATATTGGAAATATTTTCAAAAAGAAATACGGTGTCAATACTCCGACTGTGGATAAATGCGAAATAAAAAATTAACAGCGCTCCTCGGATGAGAAGCGCTGGCGGAAAGTGCGGAGAACGGATGCTACTTCGGCGGCAAGGCCAGGAGAAGGTCGACGATGTAGTCATAAATCGTCGCGTATACTTCGACCTTCCAGACGATCTGACCGGAATGCGACGCCCCGGGGACAAGCGCATGATAGAACATTGCGCCGTGCCAGCGTTCGATGCCGATTTCCATACCGTTCTCGAACTTGAGGACGAAGCCGTCGGAAGTCAGCTCGGGAACGAAGTGGTAGATTCTGGCAATGCGGATTTCCCCGCAGGTGTGAGCGACCGCCTCGATCAGACGATCAACGCAGTCGGTCGTTTCGGCGATGTTGAAGGCCGCCTCGGCCAACATTTCGCAATACGGGCAATACCCGTGTGAGATATCGTTGGCATCGCTGGCCAGGACGATACCGTCCACGAACTTCCCGTCCGCCTGTTTGATTCTCTTGCAGGCGCAGCATTGAATTACCATGTCAATTCTCCAAGTTGGGTTTAAAGTGCGGTTAAACAACACAGACCTCAGACAGATATGGCCGTTCAGACAAGACTTAATTTACCTATGCGGCAGTTAAATTTTGTCCTTGCGAACCTAGCTGTCTAAGGTCTGCGGCCGATCCTATGTTAGCGATCGGCCTTGGGGGGAATGTTCTTGCTGCGACTACTCGAGCCAGCCGCAATCCTTCATGGCTTGGCATTCGTCGCAGAGCGGCGGTACTGCGCAACTGTGCAACTCGGGCAGCACGATATCCGCGCCGCAGCCTTTGCATTCATAGTGCATCGGAGAACCGGCGGGCTGGAGCGCGTTGTTGATCTGCGTCCTTTCCTGGTTTTCCTTCCTGCGCTTGGCGAGCTGCTCGAGGGCATGCTTCTTGCCCTGGGTTGTCGCCAATGGCATCACTTGCTCGCTTTCTTCGGCTTGAGGCCGAAAGACTTGCACAGCGCCGCAATGGCGCTTTTGGAACTCTGACGCTGGTCGATCTGCGGAATCCTGTGAATCTTTTTCAAAGCATTCTCCTGTCGATGTTCGGTTTGAAGCAACTCATTGTTGCCGCGTTGATACAATCAAGGCTTAGGGAACTTATAAGGCGAGCCGGCTGTAAATATAATTTGTAGCCGTGCCCGTTCCCCAGCGCGATTCCCCTCCTACCAGCCCGTAAGCCATGGCCCGATATCGGGTCTGTCCTATAGGCTGATGATAAGGCGGACAAGCATACGCCTTAATCGCATCAATGCGGCAGCGATCGATTGAAATTTTAACGATCTCTGAATTCGGAACCTTTGCAAAGGCAACAGCATAGAAGACTACACTGCCGCCTTAGCAAAGAACCCGAAGGCTCTTTTTAAAACAGCTTATTGCCGTTGAAGCTTCAATGGCGTTTAAGTTGCGCGAAGACAGACATGGCGTTGATCCGGATCAGATCTCTGTAATAAGTAATTGTTGTTATCTGATTCGGACTTATCCACAACTCTATCTTCAATAGAACATTATATCATATATGATATATTTTGTCAATAGTATAATCCTCTATTTAACGAAAAATATGAACTTTTTACCTTATTTTAAACAAAAATAAATCACCAATAATGGCGATTTATATTGATTATTGCGATTTATGACCGATTACGGCGTTATACTACTCGTATCTCAAGGCTTCGATGGAATTGAGCTTGGCCGCCCTGTTGGCCGGATAGATGCCGAAAATAAGGCCGACCGATAGCGCCGTGCCGAAACCCATGAGTACGGAGGCCGGAGAGACGACCAAATCCCAGTTGTAGCCCATATACCGGGCGATGACCGCTATGAAGAAAGACACAGATAGGCCTATTATGATGCCGACGATGCCGCCGACCAGCGTTATCATAACGGACTCGGCCAAAAATTGGATCAATATGTCCTTTCTCTTGGCGCCGACGGCTTTGCGCAAGCCGATCTCGCGCACGCGCTCGTTGACTGCCGCCAGCATGATGTTCATGACGCCGACTCCGCCGACCAAAAGCGAAATGCCGGCGATGGCCGCCAAGAAGAACTTCAGGGCGTCGGTGATCGAAGTGAGGGTCTTAATGGCGTCCTTGGTGTTCTCCACGCTGAAATCGTCTATCTTGAGCTCGCGGATGTTGTGGCGGTCGCGCAGCAGCAGCTGGATGTCCTCTTGGGCGCGGTCGATGTTTTCCGGCGAATTGATCTTGACGCGGATGAAATTGACGTGTTTGACGCCGAGCATGATCTTCTGCGCCGTCAGGC
>JBAYJY010000316.1:0-2650 GCA_041664945.1 bacterium
CCCGCTGGGCGACCGCGACCTGAGCGGCGCGACCAACACCATTTACGAAACCCTCAAAACCCGCTCCGCCCGATCCGCCGTCGTGTTCAATCAGATAAGCCGCGGCGCCAACGAATGGGTCGCCCCCAACCGTTCGGATGTCATCCACTTCAGCCTTTGCCACAACCGCCACATGTCATTCAAAACATTCGAACGCGCAGTGGCCGGCCGCGCGCTCCGCTTCATCCGCGACGCGAACCACCTCCATCGCCTGATTCAATTCTACTTTCCCGGCGCCGACGGCTTCTCGCACCGGCACGGGCCGGACGCCGAACGCGAGTTTCTCACCGGCACGCTCGATCCGATCATCGGAAAAATCCTCACCGCGCTTGCGGCCCGGCATCCGATCAAGGAATTTTTTTTCGTCCTCACGGCAGATCACGGGCAAACAAAAGTTTCGCCCGACTCAGCGCACAATGTTAAGCCGGAAATCGTCCGCAGAATCCTCGCCTCGTTAGGCTGCGAACTCTATGTCCCCGGCGACGCGGCAGGCCCGAAACCGACGTCCGCCGTCGCTTTCACTCAGGGCGGTTCTTTCTTCATCTATCTGAAAAACGATGAAACCGGCAACTGGTACGATCCGCCGCGCCTGCGCGCAGACCTAATCGACGTCGCGGCGCAGATCGACGAAATCTCTCAAAAACCTTACGGCGGCGTCCATCCCGGATGGCTCGACATAGCGATTGTCAAAGATTACGCCGCATCCAGATATGTCGTTCTCGACTCCCGCAAAGTTTTTAATGCCGACGCTTATTTCTCGACGCCGGCTCATCTAAAAAAATATCCGGACGGCGCGCGGCGAACTCAAGGTTTGTTTTCAAAACGAAGCCCGGACATCATTCTGCTCGCCAACTATGAAAAAGGATTCTTCTTCGGAAAGAAAAATGATCCCGGACAGCACGGCAACCTTTCGAGCGACGACTCGCTCGTGCCGATTCTTTTCGCCGGTCCGGGAATCGAACCGGGCGTTTTCCCCGGAACCATCAGCATCGTAGATGTCGCGCCGACTATCGCCGCTATCTTCAACGTCTCTCTCAATTCCGCCGACGGCAGAATACTGCCTCTGTTTTAAACCGATTCAATCATATTTTTAAATGGATAATGGTTTGCTGATCGTCTTCAGGCGTCAGCGTTGCGCCGGTTCCGTCATCGCCTGAATAAGAAAACGCAGGATTCGGTTGACCGGAGTCGGGACGCCGAGCCGTTCGCCCTCTCGCACGACCGCGCCGCAAATGAAGTCGATCTCCGTCCGCCTGCCGTCCAAAACATCCTGATGCATTGACGAAATGTTGCCGGCGGTCCTGCGCGCCACTTCCTCGACAAGCGCCACGGCGTCCGGAACGCCGATGTCCACTCCCGCCGCCCGCGCCACCGCCGCCGCCTCGGCAACCGCCGCCTCAAGAGTCTCCCGCGCCTCCGGCCGCTCCAATATTTCTCCGTTACTGATTCGCAACAGCGCCGTTAACGGATTGATCCCCGCGTTTACCAGCAGTTTCCTCCAAAGCAGCGCGTTAACGTCGCGGGACGCTTCAGCCGGTATCCCGGCCGCCGCAAAAACAGCCGCGAGCGTCTCGATGCGTTCCGTCATCGCTCCGTCCAGCTCGCCGATGAACGTCTCGCCCAGCCCGGCGCGCCGGATACTTCCCGCGTCTTTCAGCGTCGCGCCCTGCGAGGTGACTCCCGCAAGAGTCCTGTCGGCGCCAAACGCCGCCGCGAGCGCTTCGACATTCCCCATCCCGTTCTGCAAAGACATCACCCACGCGCCCGGCGCTATACTGCCGGCGAGCCGCAGCGCAGCGCCTTCGGTCGCGTGCGCCTTGACCATGAATATGACGCCGTCCGCCGTTCCGGCTGCCGCAGGGTCAGCCGACGCGCGGACCGACACGCTCCGCTCCGCGCCCGCTTCCTCGACGATGACTCCCCGCGCATCTATCAGCGACGCCCGTTCGGGCCTGTAGTCAATCAGCGCCACATCGGCGCCGCTCTCCGCAAGCAGCGCCGCGAAGAGACATCCCATCGCGCCCGGTCCTACTATAGCCAGTTTCATAATGCGTCAATTATAAACCATACTTTGATAATTTTAAGGCGCCGGAAATAAAACGGCGCGCGGCGCAATCGCCCTGCCGTCGGCGGATACGCCGGCGCTTTGAAATGAAAATCAAAACGGCCTTTAGTTTGCCTATTTTTTCACAAGACAGTCATGCCGAACTTGTGGAAATATGATTGCAAAAAGAGTATACTTTTTTACCTGTCAGTTCAGGGAAGCATGATTTCGCAAGGGCATGACTCGGAGGAGTTATTATGATTGAGACCGTAAAATCCGGACCGCTGCAGTTCGAGTTCGATCTTTCAACAGGCGCGTTTCTGATGCGCGACACGGAAGCGGACGCTTTGATATTCGAATCGGCGAGCGCGGCGGTGAAGTTCGCGCGCGACGGGCGGCGGCTCTGTACGCTCACAGCCGAATCGCGGCAGGCCTCGAACGCGGACGGTTCGCTCGTGATAACGAACAACTTCAAAAACTCGCCATACGCGCTCAAACTTGAGGTTTCGCCGATAGACGAATCGGCCGGCTTCAAGCTGAAACTGACAATAGATAACAACGGTCCGG
>JBAYJY010000317.1:0-2608 GCA_041664945.1 bacterium
CTGGCTGCTGTTGACCCCGCACGCGGCGTCGACCATCGGCGCGCTGAATACCGCGCCGCCGGGCATCGGCAGCAGCCCTATCAGCGCCGGCAGCGCGGCTCCGCTGTACATTGATTTGCCGAAAAGCGCGCTGAACGCGTCAACGATTCTTTTCAGAACCCCCGCGCTGTCCATCATCGAACTGAAACCCATGATGAGAACTACCACCGCGCTCAGAAAAAGCGTTTCCTGCGAAACGGCCGATTTGCCTGCGTACGCCAGCGTCTTTGCGAACGGCGCGCCGAACCACAGCCCGGCCAGCAGCGACGCCGCCACAAGCGCAACCCATAGCGGCGCTTTGAATTTGTACAGCGTCACTATCGCCGTGAAAAGGCACAACACTTTTACTATCGCCGGCGTGTTCATCAACGCATCCATGATAGAAAATCATATCTATATGTATTTTTTATGCAAATATTTTCTTTTGAGACAATTCCATCTGCAATAAAAAAAGAGCGCCCGCCGGCGCTCTTTTATAATGATATATTTCTTTTAAATACTTGAACGCTTAAAACGCCACGGTAATTTCGGCGTAGTCCTCCATCGTGAAGTCGACTCTGTAAACCCGGCCGACGATGTGCTTGAGAATTGTTTCGTGCGACTCGTGCGAGCTTCTGATCACGCATTCGCCGGGTTCGTAGCCTTCCGGGCAGTAGAGGTAGAGGCGCCCGTCGCGCAGGCAGGGAATTTTGAATGTGAGCTTCAGCTTTCGCGACGAGGAGTCGAATTCCTGGCCCGCGAGGTCGACGCCGCCCTGAGTGAAGTGGAGCGTGGTCGACACGAGTTGCGGCGTTCGCGAGACCGGCCGGATGGACAGCACGCGCGAGGCGTGTTTCGGAACGCGCGACATCATCACGCGCCCGCTGTGAATGCCGTGATAATGGTCGTGTTGCAGATCGTAGACATGATAAGCCGTGTTTTCGTCGAGGCCGACCCTGCTGAACTGAACCGGCAGGTCCGCGGCCGAGTCGCTCCAGTTGAAGCGGCCGACGATCGTGAGCGGATCGTATGAGCGGTCGAATTTCTTGACGAGCGTCGCCGGAATAGCGCTCTCGAACAGGTCGACCGGAACCGCGGATTCTTCGATTGGCGGAATGAGCCGTTGCGCGAGGCGGATAGAGCCGGGCCCGAGCTTGGAGAGGTCGTCGCTGATAAACAGCGGGCCGCCGCTTAGCGCGACAATCGCCGCGTGCGTCAGCGTCTCGTCGCGGTTCAAATGCGTGTCGTCGAACCTGCACATAAGGCAGTCGGGGTCGTTGAAGCCCCATATCTTATTGAAGAAGTATCGCGAGAAATTCACTTGGCCTGTTCCCGGCACACATGGCGATCCGGGGTGGCCGAGCATTGCCTGGATCGGGTCGTGCCAGCGCGGCGCCGTGTCTCCGGAAACGCGCATCCCGTTCACTATGCCGAGCCCGAGTCCGATCGGTATTCCGCAGCCCGCTATGTAGGTCTCGTCTCCAGCGGCCGCCCGGATCGCTTCGAGCCCACGGCGGAACGCCTGCGCCCGCGTCGCATGCGGGTCGAACCGTTCGCCGTCAGTCGCGCCGGCGTACATGAAATCGAGTTTCAGATATTCGTATCCCCACTGGTGGACGACGGTGTCGAAAATAGTGGTCAGCCAACTCAGAACTTCCGGATTCGTGGTGTCGAGTCCGTATTTGATGCCGAGCGACGCCGGTTGCGGCCAGATTCCGACCGGCCTCGGGCCGCCGCCCTCTCGGCGCACGAACCATGATTTGTGGCGGCGGTACAACTCGCTCCGGTTCGTCGCAAAAAATGGCGCGAGCCACAGCCCCGGCGTGAATCCGGCGTCCCTGATTTTTCCGGACAGCCACTCCAGCCCGTTCGGAAATCTGTTGTTGTGTTTCAGCCAGTCGCCAGGCGCCGGCTGGTAGCCGTCGTCGACCTGAAAGACTTTTATCGGCAACCTTCTCGAAAGCGATTTCGCCGCCTCGAGATTTTCCAGAATGACTTTTTCATCCAATTTTTCGTAGTAGTAATACCAGGAGCACCAGCCCACCGGCGGCGTTTGGAATTTCGGGGCCGTCGGCGCCGGCGCCGAAAGCGCCGTGAGTTGCGCGTATGTTTTCAGCGGCGCATCGTATGGCGCCGGATACAGGCTCGCCGAACCGGCGCCTGAGACCGCGAGCAGAACGAGTTCCTCAGAAGAAAGGGAGCCTCCGGCAGAGAGCGGCGATTTTTCGCCGTGCGAGACGGCGGTGAGATGGTGGAACTTGCCTTCGCGCGATTTGAAATCTATCTGCGAAAGCTGGTCGGATATTGTCGCGAAACCGGCTATTAGAGTTCCGTTGGTTACAGAGTCGTGAACGGCGCCGTACCATTCGCTGATGAAGTGGCCGCGAGAGCGCGGTATGGGAACGGTCGGATTGTGAACCATGTCGTGGATGAGCGGATGCAGCGTGCGGCGCAGAGTCTCGTTCCAGCGGCGGACTTCGGAGCCGCTCCATGTCAGCAAACCGTTTCGAAGAAATCTATAATCGTGCTTGTCGCCGTGCCCGAACAGCGCGGCGCCGCGCGTGCAGTCGAGCGAAAGCGGAATGAAATC
>JBAYJY010000318.1:0-2564 GCA_041664945.1 bacterium
GAAATCCGGCGGATAGCCGGTCCGGACGCCCGCCGAAGAGTGCGCGTCCGTTTTTTTCAGCGCCATCACAGCGCGCCCCGGAAGGAGCGGTACACAAAGTGAACCCTAAAGAGATCGTCATCGGCTTATTCGGATTCGGCACAATCGGAGCCGGCGTATTGGACACGCTAACCCGCAACGGAGAAGTGATTTCCGGCAAAACAGGGACCAAACTCACAATCAAAAATATTGTTGATATTGATACGACACGCGACCGCGGCGTGAAACTCGGAGCCACAAAGCTCGGCAGCGACAAAAACGCCATTCTCGAAGATGATTCCGTCTCGATCGTCATCGAACTCATCGGCGGCGTCGGCGCCGCTCGCGATATAGTCACCGAGGCGCTCAGGAAAAAGAAAAGCGTAGTCACCGCAAACAAAGAACTTATCGCGCGGCACGGGCCGGAACTCGAAGCGCTCGCTCGAGCAAACGGCGTCCGTCTCATGTTCGAGGCGGCTGTCGGCGGCGGGATTCCTATCATCACTCCCCTCCTCGCCTGCCTGCGCGCAAATAAAATCAATAGAGTGACCGGCATAGTAAACGGAACAACTAATTTCATTCTGACTCAAATGGAAACCGAGGGCGCGTCATTCGGCGATGTTCTAAAGGAAGCCCAGGCGCGCGGTTACGCTGAAGCTGACCCGACAAACGATGTCGAGGGCTTCGACGCCGCCTACAAAGCGACAATTCTCGCCTCTGTCGCCTTCGGCAAATATGTAGACGTCGCCTCGATTTACCGTGAAGGCATCACAAAGATCAGCCGCGAAGAAATGAATTTCGCTAAAGAACTCGGCTACACGATCAAACTGCTGGCCGCGCTCGAAAACCGTGAAGAAGGCGCCGATGTCCGCGTGCATCCCGCGCTGCTGCCAAAAACGCATCCTCTCGCGTCCGTCAACGGCGTCCTGAACGCAGTTTATATTGAAGGCGACCCGATCGGGCCGCTTATGTTTGTCGGAGAAGGCGCCGGCCCGAACGCCACCAGCAGCGCCGTCGTCGGCGACGTTATTGCTATTGCCACCGGCTGCTTCGACATCGAGGATCCGCCGATTACTTTCGTAAAATCGGACCTGATTCCGATTGAGAATGTCGACAACGCTTTTTATCTGAGAATGAGAGTCGAAGACCGACCAGGCGTGCTCGCCGACATCAGCCGCTGCCTCGGAGACTGCCAAGTCAGCATAGCCTCCCTCGTGCAGCATCTCGCTCAGGACGGCTCGGCGGAAATCGTCTGGCTCACTCATGTCACAAACGAGGGCAACATGAAAGAAGCCCTCGAAAACATCCGCAAACTCGACTGCGTCGACGATATTCTTTCAGTCATCCGCGTGTACGAATAGTTACGTTTTTCGGCAGCTATTCATCACTCCGCTCCTTTTGTCCACTTTCATCAGAGGGAGTCAGAAATTATTTTTGCATGTGATTTTTGACTTACGCTTAACCCCTTAACCCAAATGGCTACAAATAAATGCCATAAGGGTTACAAATATTTGCTTTTTCAGCGATAGCCCCAACTTCTTGAATGCCATATTCTATATAAAAGAAGAAGAATATCTAAATGTAAAAAAAATATTTAGGTCTTCCTTGGGCCTTAACGAAAACCCTCTTCATGAAGAGGGTTCTTTTTTTTATGAATTATTGCCGCGATAGCATTCAGAATCAAAAACAGCTTTTGTGTTTTTGAGATAGATATCTCAGGTAGCCAACATGGCTACAAATAAAAGCCGTTTGAGTTAACAAAGAATGCTTTTCCGCCGATAGTTTCGGCCATCCGGGCGCCATATCATTAATCATACAGTAGAAATAAAGACGGAGAGTCATGTAATGGCAGCAAATACATTGAGGAGCAAAATATTGGAAACAAAGCGGCAACAGTTGAGTAACCAGGGTCGATTATGCCAATTCAGGCGTTTTACTTGAAAGGGGAAGAATTGAGATGGCGGAAAAGAAAGAATTGATATGGGTCAACGTTTACGAAGCTGACGGAGAGATGGATGCGGAAATCGTCAAGGGGTTGCTCAACGCGAACGGTATTGAATGCTTCATTGACGAGGGATGGACGCCGTATGAAATAACGGGGATGCCGGCAAACGTCAACGTGCCTGTAAGAGTACAGGAAAAAGACGCGCCGGCGGCGATCGAGTTGATAAACAGAAGGCCGCCGAACGAATCAGATAACACATCAGGCTCCGATGGCATGATTGAGAACGCGGCGCTGATATAAATATCTGAATAGGAATGAAATATATCATTTACAGGAAAACAATCACCTAAGGTAGAAGGAAAGAAAAGCATTGAAACTACAAAAAGTATTGATAGCGGATGCTGATGACATCTACAGGCGCCAAGTGCGGGAATTTCTTGTGGAAAAGGAACATTTTGACGTTTACGATGTAGGGTGCGGCGAAACTGCTGTGAGTGTCGCGGCAAAAATGCTGCCGAGCGTTGTTTTGCTCGAAATCATGTTTCCGGATATGAGCGGCATTGAAGTCTGCCGGAAACTAAAATCTGATGAACAACTAAAA
>JBAYJY010000319.1:0-2530 GCA_041664945.1 bacterium
ACGCACAAGGCGGAATAGATGAGAAAACATTCTGATGAGAGCGGCGCGTCAATGATGGGCGACAGCAAAGCGCCGTGCATGAAGATGCTCGAATTCTGCCACGGGGACTGCTGCAGGCAGGGCGGGGTCATGCTGAACCCGGACGAGATAGCCTCAGGACTTTATGAAACCGAAGTATTCTGCATAAGACAGAAAAAACCTTGCGAAAAGACTCAGGACTGCTATCTGAAAATCACGCAGTTGAAGATGAACGAAAACGGATGCATGTACATCGGCGCCGATAACAGGTGTTCGATATACGACCACAGGCCGTCGATATGCAGGCGTTACAACTGCCGCGGCGGCCGCGAGTTCTTCGGCACGGAACACGACTGGATGAGCAGCCGGATCAGGAGCGATGACCGCGACCTGCTGCGATTCAGCGCAAAGCTGATTTTCGCGCCGAACCAGCTTGTCAAAATGAAAGCGGTTGTGCCGGAACCGGATAAAGAAAAACTGTTTCTGCTTTTGAGAGACAGCGAGATGTGCGAGGACACGATGTACGCCGGCGACATGCCGTGGCCGGGTTGCGATGAAAAAACTGTTTTCGAGATATTCGGCAAGTTCGACGGAGTAAAGACGCTCGGCGCGATTGAGACGGAGACGGCTCAACTATTTCCAGACGTAGCGGACAAGAAAGAGATCGAATCTCGCGTCCGGCGCCTGCTCGTCATGTGGGAGCGCCAGAGGCTGGTCGTTCCGGTCCATTCATAAAATATTGGTTGTTAAGCAAAAATGTTGATTGTATAAGAATTCTACTCAGAACGTTCTTTTAATTTTTTATAAATAGCGTCTGCGGCGGCTTCAATTCCTTTTTCGTTCCAATGTGTATCATCAGAATAATAGATAAGGTCTGCGCTCGATCCTGCCTTATCACGCATAACAGGCAGAAGATTGATCGAACTGACGCCTTTTTCTAATGCGCAATCGACAATATTTTTAAAGTGAATCGCTGTCGGATCGCTTGCCGGAGGCCTATAGGCCGCAGGAAGCAATTCGGCGTAAACATCGCTTTTGTCCGGAACCAAAACCAGCCATAAATCGAAACCTCGCGCGGCCGCTTCGTCTTTTATGAATTTCATTACGTCGCCGAATAAAAGGCATGAGTTCTTATCGTGAGGCTGTTTCCAAAAATCAACGTCATCTTTAAGAAATATTGTTTTGTCTTTGCCGAATAATACATTATCGGGAGGCGTTACATGTCCGAGCGTTTCATTCAAGGACAGAAAGACGTTGTTTGCAGTTTTTACAGTTATTGATCTGCGTTTTTCTTTTTTAAAGAAATTGTGAGGGAAATAGCTGAATATATCTCTCTGTAACTTCTTCTTACGAAATTTTTTCGCAGAATACATGCTGCGGGCCCGAATCTCCTCGACGACTTCGCCGGTTAAATTGCGTTTGGTGAGTGACAAAATCAGAATTTTTCTATTCTTAACGGATTTGGGATCGGGAAGCGGTTCGAAATATTTAATGAAAGCGAGAACGCTGTTGTAGTAATAGCCGGGCGACCCCATATTGTATGTTTTGAACTGATTGTTTGATTTTTTAGTTATCATGCCGGAGAGAGTCATGTCAGGTGCGATGCCCTGAGTGAATGAATCGCCGACAACAACCACAGAACTGTTATTAATAGTTACGCCCGGAGGGGCAAAAAAACCGAGGTTGTCTGTTACAAGATGTTCCTCTCTGTAATTTGCATATTTTTTTACCATGCGCGGCGATATCAGATCGCCATGCACAACATTGGTTTCGTTGACGTTCGGAGAGTAGGGTTGGAGCGAATATTCGCGGTCGGTGAATATTCCGGGATTTTTGTGTGATTGCATGAAGTTGTAAACAGAATCAAAAATCAGAATAGAAAAAATGAGCGCCAGAAAGCCGGCGATGAGATATGCCTTCATTTCTTTTGAAGTTCTGTTATCGCTGTCAGGCAAAATGAAGCTCCATTATCAGAATTGAAAGTAAAGAAACGGCGAGTAATCCTGAGAAAGCGCGAGAGACATGCTTGCCAAAAACAAAATAAGGAGCGCAATCACAACGCCGGGAGTGAATTTCCACTTTTTGTTGAAAACATTCTCGAATTTAATCAAAGCGAAAACCGCAATGACGGTTGTAATAAAAAAAGCTGGGGAAAGCATGAATCCTGACGCATGTTGACCGCCGCTGAAAGTGAAAAGACCTTTGATGACATTAGCGGCGGCCGGAAAAGAAGATGACCTGAAGAAAGCCCAACCGATCATTACGATGAAATTCGTAATCATGATTTGAATGAAGACGGGAGCGCGTTTCAAGGGATTCCTATCGCCGAGCAGCCTTTCGACCGCTAAAAAGAATCCATGATAAGCGCCCCAGAAAACAAATGTCCACGATGCGCCGTGCCATAAACCGCCGAGAAGCATGGTAATGAAAAGGTTGAAATAAGTTCTGAGCTTCCCCTTTTTGGAGCCGCCGAGCGGGATATATAAAAAATCGCGCAGCCAGTATGAAAGGG